>DATNHT010000070.1:0-11819 GCA_035604815.1 Opitutaceae bacterium | reverse complement strand
CTCGAGGGGCGGCGGCGTGGCGACCCGCCGCTGGGGACCGGGACCCTCGGTGTACCTCTCCGCCTGGTTCAACACCCTGCGGACATCGTACGGCATGGCCCTTTATGCGCGGCGAGCGGGCGACGGGCAGTTGCTCGAGATGGCGCGGGAGACCTTGAACCTTGCCCTCGGGGCGCGGGGCCGCGACGGGGCCTTCAAGTGCATCGCGGTGCCGGGCGGACCGAACGGATCGATTGCCTGGGCTGCCGGCGATGGCGGCGGGGCCAGCACCGAGGAGGGTTTCCTGGGCTACGACATGAGCTGGACGGCCTACTGGCTCCTGAAGTGGCGCGGGGCCGGGCTGCCGGGAGGCGAGGCCGTGCTGCCGCGCTGCCGCTCGCTCGCGCGGTTCCTCACGGACAGGCAGGCCCAGGATGGCCAGCTGCCCACCCGGTTCCGCGAGGACGGCTCCGTGATCCGGGACCTGTCGGAAACCGTCAAGGCCGAGACCGGGCCGGTCGCCCTCTTCCTCCTGGAGCTCTACTCCCAGGATGCCGACCCAAGATGGCTCGCGGCCGCCAGGCGCGGGCTGGATTTCCTCGAGAGGAGCGTCATCGCGACCCGCCAGTGGTATGACTTCGAGACGTTCTGGAGCTGCAGCCCGCGCAAGCCCGCACTTGATCCGCGGACGCAGCAGTGGCCGGCCAACGACCTGGCCCTCGGGCAGGCAGTGGCAGCGTACCTGTCGGCGTTCCGCGCGACCGGCGAGCGCTCCTATCTCGAGCGCGGCGAGAGGCTGCTCGACTACCTGCTGCTCTACCAGCAGTGCTGGACCAATCCCGTCCTGGAGGGGCTGACGGGGCCGGCCATGCTCCTGGGCGGCTTCACGACGCAGAATTCCGACGCCGAATGGTCGGACGCCCGGGAAAGCCAGTTCGCAAACGTCCTGCTGGACTATTACCGCGCCACGGGAAAGGCCGAGTACCTCGAGCGGGGCGTGGCCGCCCTCCGCGCGCAGTTCCCGATCTGCCCCTCCGAGAACTGGGCCCACGAGGGCTACGGCCGCAAGGCGGGCGTCAGCAGCTTCCACTGGGGAACGGGCAGCGGAATGGCCGGGGTCGAGATCGAGGAGGATTTCCTGCGCGACGCGGTCGTCGACGCGGCCTCGGGGGCGGCAGTGGGCGTCAACGGGATCGACATTGCGGCATCGTCCGTTCGGGCGGGCGAGATCAGGCTGCGCGTCGCAAGCCCCTTCGCGTGGCGGCGGGACGCCGTCCTGGCATTCCACAATGCGGAGCCGGCGCGACGATATCGGGTTTTCGTGAACGGAGCCGACATGGGCGCCCGGACGGGCGCCGACCTGGAGAAGGGCCTTGCCGTGCGCCCCGGCGGGGAATGAGCCAGCCCGTGGACCGCGCCCGGGCGCGGTCCCAGAATCCCGGGAGGCCTTTGAGCCGCAGGTCCGCTCCGCAGGGCGCGGCTCACCGGCGGGGGGCGAACTCGAGGATGACATAGCCCGGGATCCTCGAGACTACCTGCAGGCGGTATTCGTCCGACTCAAGGTGCGCATGCCATTCAAGGAATTCGAGGGTCGCCCCGCTATTGTTGATAGCAATATAGGACAGCCCGGACTCTCTCCAGCGCCCGGCGACCTGCCGGGAATCGAGGGACGGGTCGAACAGCCAGGCCACCTGGGGACTCCAGAGCGGGACGGCCTTGACCGGGGTCCCGTCCAGGATGGCCGGAAGGTTCAGGTAATCCGAGGCAATCCAGCGGGGTTCCCCGGGAAGCGCCTTGATTTGGGCGAGAAGCGTCGCGTCTCTGGCCCGAAAGGTGTCGAGCGCGTGGCTGGCGGCCGATGCCCACTGCCCGGGCGGCGTGCGGTAGATGTTCATCGGCAGGACGAGGGTCTTGAGCAGGCCGTCAGCCGCGAGGAGGCCGAGGAGGCCGCAAAGGATCGCCGCGACCCTGGGTCGCCGGAGCGCGCTGGCCAGGGCCGCGCCCGAGACGACGGCAGCGACGGCGAAAACGGGCGACAGAACGCGCAGGCTGTAGAATGGGCCGCCCAGGGTGTGGGGCACCGAGAGAAGCCACAGAGCGGCGCCGGCCAGGGCAAAGAGCCTGAGCGCCTGGTTTCGCAGCGGGGCGGCGCGGGGCGGTTGCGGGGGCGACGGAGACGGGCCCGGGGGCCCGCCCCGGCTGGGGGCCGGGTCCGGCGGGGGCGGCGGCGGAGCATCGGATGGGGACCCGAATTCAGGGGCGGGAATCCGGCGGGCGACAAACGGCCAGGCTGCGATCGCGGCGACGGACGGAAACGCCCAGAGCAGCAGGTTGCCCGCAAGGGCGTGCCATTCGACGGGGTTTGACGTGAAGTATCGGGTCAGCGTCTCGTCCGAGTAGGTCGCAAAGACCGGATTGACGGTGAATAGTCCGGCAAGATTCAGGCTGTAGACCGGGTTTCCGGTCCGGATCCACGTCTCGAGAGGCCAGGCGCTAGCCAGTGGCAGAGCCAGGGCGGCGAAGCGGGCGGCATCCCCGCGCGACCGGAATCCCCCCCATGCCGCCAGGACGGCCACGGCGACGAAGGCGCAGGCGTATTCCCGGGTGCATGCCGCGCAGGTCGCGAACGCCGCCGCCAGCGTCGCCCAACCCCAGGGCGACCCTCCGCCGGTGCGCTCGAAGCACCAGATCATCCCGCACACTCCGACGGCGAGAAGGCCCGTCTCCTGGCCCATGAGGAAGGACCAGTTCAATATCGGGCAGGAAACCGCCAGGGCCACGGCCAGGGCACCGGATGCCGGGCCCCCCCGGGCGCGGGCCAGGCGCCAGATCAATTCGTGCAGCGAAAGCGTCTGCAGCGCAACGACGGGGGAGGTCCACAGCGGGTTTGTGCTTCCGGCGCACGCGTAGGCCCAGGCGTAGGTGCTCGCGATACCCGGAGGGATGCTCTCGGGCCAGAAATAATGCAGGAAATCGCCGGCGCTGCGGGGCGGATAGAAATCGAGCGTCCGCAGGCGGGTCATCTGCTCCGCCAGGCGGCTCCACCGAAAGCCCGTGTCCGGGCCGCTCAGGGGATTGGTGACGAGCAGGTATGCGGCGATGACCAAGAAGGCGAAATAGACGAGGAAGCACATGGTCCAAAGGGCGCCGCCAGCAGCGGGCGTCCCCCTTGGGATTGCGGCCCGCGAATCCGGGCGGGCCGGTGGAATCGGCCCCGTGCGGTCCAGCCGGGATCCGGCAGGCCCGCCCCTCCGCCCGGTTGCCGCGGCGAGCACGCCAATGGCTGCGAGGGGAATCGCCAGGACAAACGGCGTGACAGGGGCGCCGGTAATCGAGCAGGCGACTGCCGTGACGTAGAGGAGGGTGCAGGAGACGGCAAAGCTCCCGGCCAGCGAGCGGGGAAGCCCGAAGGCGCGCAGGACAAGCGCTCCGGGAAGCAGGAGCCCGGCAATCAGGATGACTAGTCGGAGCGGCCCAAACATCTCCGGAAGTGTCATCGATCGACGCCAGGGAAGCCCAGCCGTTTAGGGCCGAGAGGATTCGCCGATCCCCTTTGTTGACGTTTTCGTTTGGCGGCTCAGAGCGAGAAGACTCCGCGCTCGAATGCGATCCAATCCTTGCGGTTTTCCCGAGCGTGCAACTGGACCGCGCCCAAGCAAGGACGTTCGGATCCGCGCCTGAGATCTCCCGGTCCTGCACCCGGTCCGGCTCCAGGCGGACCACGAGCCCTGGCTGGCGCGAGGCGCTCGCCAGCCTCGTCAATCTGGGGGGCCTTGAGTCGGCGTTTTCACAGGTCCTCGTTCGTCCTGTCGGGTTGCGCCACCATCAACACCCCCGATTTCCTATAAAGAGTTGGTGAAAAAGTGCATATTGATGGCAGTCTTTGCTTGACCAAAGTGGGTTAAAATGGGTCAAAATGGGGTATTGTGGGGCGAGTCATCAGCTCGCTTACCCCATGGCGTATCCCGGTAAAGCATTTTTCACGGGCCTTTTCAGGCACACCCTCGACGACAAGGGTCGCGTCACGGTCCCTTCGGCATGGAGAGCCGCGCACGGAGACGGCGATGTTTTCCTGGCGACTCCTCACCCCGACGGCTATGTGGCCGTGCTGCCTCCGTCCGAGGTCGAGAAGCTCCACGCCAAGATCGCCCAAATGGCGCTCAGCGACGGGGCGGGCCAGGACTTCGCGTCGCGGTTCTTCGCGCAGACGCAGTCTTTCTCGTTCGACAAGCAGGGACGCGTCGGCCTCACGGCCGATTTGCTGGAGCATGCCGGTATCGCAAAGGACGCGGTCCTGGTCGGCTCCCTGACCAAGTTCAACATTTATTCGCCGTCCAGGTGGCAAAAGGTCGAGGCGCGCACCTCGGGCGAAAACTTTGGCGACATCATGCGCCGCCTCGGAATCTGACCATGCGAAACATCGAGAGAATATCCGCGACCCGGGCGTTTCTGGACAAGGCTGCTTCAATCGCCGCATCACGCGCATTCCCGGCATGGGCCGACGCGACGGAATACGGGGCCGGCTCCTCCGTCGTCATGCCGCGCGTCCGCGACAATCTCGTCCTGCGGCTTGTCGCCGGCAGGAGGCAGGAGCGCGACAAGAACCTCATCCATGCGACTGGCGCTCCCTGAATTCGCAGCCGCGAACATGATCCCCGGTCACCAGCCCGTCCTCCTTGGCGAGGTCCTGGGCCTCCTTGCGCCGGTCGCCGGCGGAAGATACCTCGACTGCACGTTCGGCGGAGGGGGCCATTCCCGCGCCATCCTTGAGGCCGCTCGCGACATCCAGGTCGTGGGGCTCGACCGGGATCCCGGCGCGGCTCCTCGCGGGGAGGCGCTGGCGGCCGAGTTTCCGGGGCGATTCACGCTGATTGACCGGGACTTTGGGAGACTCGGCGGCATCGCGGACTCGGATTTTGACGGCGCGCTCTTCGATTTTGGCGTCTCCTCGTTCCAGCTCGACGATCCGGATCGCGGCTTCTCGTTCCGCGCCGACGGGTACGCGGACATGAGGCTCGATCCGAGGACCGGCGTGGCTGCGGCGCGCTGGCTCGAGACGGCAACAGAAGCCATGCTGGTGCGGGCCGTCCGCGATCTTGGCGAGGAGCCGCATTGGCGCCGGGTCGTTCGCGCCCTTCTCGCAGCAAGGGGCACGGGTTCGCTCGCAAGGACCGCCTCGCTAGCCGCCGTGATCTCCGGGGCGATACCGGCGGGCGCCCGGCGAGTCTCCCGGATCCATCCGGCCACGCGCTCGTTCCAGGGAATTCGGATCGCGGTGAACGACGAGCTTGGTGCGATCAAGCGCGCGCTGCCGGCGGCTTTCGGCAAGCTGCGGGCAGGCGGCGTCCTCTGCGCGATCAGCTTCCACTCGCTCGAGGACCGGCCCGTGAAGCAGTTTTTTCGCCGGATGTGCGGCCAGCCGGAAAGCTCCGACGACGCAACCCCCAAGGACCTCCGGGTGCGCGTCGCCGAACCGCTGACCCGACGCCCCATCACGCCTTCGGACGCCGAGATAGAGGCCAATCCCCGCAGCAGGTCGGCCAAGTTGCGGGCAATAAGGAAGCTGTGATGCGCACCACCAAGAAGGCGAGCACCGGGGCGTTTGTAAACCAGTTCCTGGTCTATGCTCTGGTCGCGATCTGCGGCAGCGCCTCGATCGGCCTGGGAACGGTCTGGATGCGCCACCAGATCTCGGTAACGGCAAACACCAACAAGGTCCTCGAGGCCTCGATCGCCGATCTCGAGCGGCGCATCGAGGAGACCGACGCCGCCATTGCCGCCGAGCAGGATCCCGCGGTGCTCAACCGGCGCAATTCGGATTGGCGGCTGGGATTGGTGCCGCCGGGCGAAACGCAGGTGCGCCGCGTCTCCGAGGATCCGCTCGCGCGCCTTGCGGCGCTGCACAACCGCACACTCTTCGGGGAGGGGCCGGCGACCGTGAGCCTTCGCGTCGCCCTCGTGCACTGACGGCGGCTGGAACCCCATGTCGAAGGGCTTCACCACCAACTACCGGATCGCCCTTCTGGCGGGCCTATTCCTCGCGATGTTCGCTGGGCTCGAGGCCCGGCTCGTGTGGCTTCACATCGTCGAAAGGGACGAACTGCTGCGGTCGGTCGGCGAGGCCCGCCGGCAGCTGATCGTCGACAACGCGCGGCGCGGCGACATCCTTGATGCCAACGGGGCGCTGCTCGCCACGAGCCGCTCGGTCATCGTGCTGGGGGTCGACCCCCAGTCCGTGCGCCCTGAGGACCGGACCAAGCTGCCGCAGCTGGCCGCTCTTCTTGGAATGCCGATGTCCGACTTGGAGAGGATCTGCACGACAAGATTTCGCCCGGCCGCGGCAGGCTCCGGCCCGCAGGCGCCGGCCCCGACCGCGGGAGTGCTCATCAGCCTCGGCCAGTTGGTTTCGGCCGAGGCAGGCCCGGACGCCGATGGCGCGAAAAAGGACGACACGGAGCTCGACGAGCCGGACAGGGAGGGAAACCGGCCGATCCGCTGGGCCAAACTGAGCGACCAGGTCGCGGAATCCGTCTACGCCCAGGTTGAGAAGCTCGGCATCCGGGGCGTGTACGGAAGCCGGGTATACCGGCGCGACTACCCCCACAAAGAGATGGCCGCCCACGTGATCGGATACGTGGACCGGCAGGAGCGCCCGGTCGCGGGGATCGAGCATTACGCGGATTTCTATCTGCGCGGCGAAAACGGATGGCTCGAATCAGAGCGGGACGGACGGAGCCGGGAGCTCGCCCAGTTCCGCACGCGGGAGGTGCCCGCCAGCGACGGATTCAACGTCTCGCTCACGATTGACGCCACCATCCAGCGCATGGCGGAGGACGAGCTCGCGGCGATAGCCGCGCAATACGAACCGGAAAAGGCGACGATCATCGTGAGCGATCCGCAGACGGGATTCATCTTGGCCCTCGCGAACTACCCTTCCTTCGACCTGAACCGCTTCGGCAAGCTCGCCCCGGCGGACATGGGAAGGATGCGCAACATCGCCGTCGCCGACGAGTATGAGCCCGGGTCGGTGTTCAAGATTGTCGCGGTGGCCGGCGCGCTCAACGAGGGCCTGGTCACGACCGGAACGGAGTTCGACTGCACGCTCGAGAAGATCGACTACAACGGCATCACGCGAAGCCTGCCCCGGGAGGATTCATCGGACTACTTCGATCATCCGCTGACGGTTGCCGAGATCATAGAGAAATCGTCCAACAAGGGGGCCGCACAGCTCGCGATGACGCTCGGCGACCGCAGGTTCTACGACTACGCGCGCGCCTTCGGATTCGGCCAGCGGACGGGATTCCCCGTCGGCGGCGAAGTCGCCGGGAAGCTCAAGCCTCCGGAGAAATGGGACAGCCTCACCATCACCCGGATGCCGATGGGCCAGTCCGTGACCGCGACCGCGCTGCAGATGCAGCAGGCCATGGGGGTCATCGCGTGCGGCGGGGTGCTGCTTAAGCCCCAGATCATCCGTCAGGTTCACGACGCCCAGGGCGAGCTCGTCTACACGTTCGGCCGCATGGACGTGCGCCGGGTGATCTCGGAGCAGACCGCCCGGACGATGGCCCGCCTCTTGGCAGCCGTCGTCTCACCGGAAGGCAACGCGCCCGAGGCCGCGATCCCGGGCTTCGAGGTCGCGGGAAAGACGGGGACCGCCAACAAGCTCATGCCCTTCGAGCTCGCGTCCGGGGCCACGGTGCCGCGCTATTCCGACCGGCACCACGTCGCGTCCTTCATCGGGTTTTTCCCGGCGATCCTCCGGCGCAGGGGCGACCGCCAGGTGGCGATCTCCGTGATCATCGACGACGCGGACGCCCGCTGCCCCGGGGGAGTCGCCTACGGCGCAAAGGTTGCAGCTCCCGTTTTCAAGCGTCTCGGGGAGCGGCTGATACCCTACCTCGACATCCGGCCGCAGATAAACAACGAGGCTCCTCGGGCGCTCGCGATGGGAGGGGCCCTGTGATAGGATATCTCGTTCAGGACCATGCGCTGGTCAGCGCATTCCGCGGCCGGCCCTTGCACCGGCGCACCGGCGAATACCTTGAGTTCAAACGCGCGTTCAAAATGGCACCCATACTTTCGGACTATATCAGCGAAGGCGAAATCCTCGCCTCCAAGGGAAGGCTGGACTGCCCGATCTCGGGGCTCGTCATGGACAGCCGCAGGGTGGTCCCGGGAAGCCTCTTCTTCGCGCTCCCCGGAAGGCGCGCGGACGGGGTGTCGTTCATCGACGAGGCCGTCAGCAGGGGAGCCTCGGCCATAGTCGCCCAGAGGATCCCCGCGCACCCGCCGGCCAGGGTCACGTTTGTCCAGGTGGCCGACGCCCGCTCAATCCTCGCCCGCGTCGCGCAGCGCTACTACAAGTTTCCGGACCACGACCTGTCGGTGGTCGGCGTCACCGGCACGAACGGCAAGACGACCGTCAGCTACTTGATCCGGCATTTCCTGAACGCAAGCGAGCGCGTCGGCCTCCTGGGGACGATCAGCTACGACCTCGGGGCGAGGACGGTCCCGTCCTTCCGGACGACACCGGAGTCGATCGACGTTTTCGGGATGCTCGGCCAGATGCGCGACGCCGGGTGCCGGCACGCGGTCATGGAGGTGAGCTCCCACGGGATCGCGCAGCAGCGCGTGCTCGGGCTTCGGTTCAGCGTGGCTGTATTCACGAACCTGACACAAGACCACCTTGACTTCCACGGGGACCTCGAATCCTACTTCGACGTCAAGACCCGGCTCTTCACCGGAAGCCTGGGCCCCGTTCCGGCCGTGGCCGTCGTCAACCTGGACGATGCCCATGGCGAAAGGCTCGCGGCGAGGATTGCCGCCGAGGTTCCGGCGACGCGGCTCGTCACCTTCGGGGAGAATCCGCGCGCGGAGGTCCGGGCGGAGGGGGTCGTCCTCAACTTTAGGGACACGCAGTTCAGGCTGGCGTGGCCGGGAGGGGCAACCGCCGTCGCGTCGCCGCTGGTCGGGCGCTACAATGTCTCCAACGTGCTCGCGGCCGCGGCGGCGGCGTGGGGCCTCGGGCGCGACCCTGCGGCCTTCATCCCGAGGATCCGGGGCTTCAAGGGGGTTCCGGGGCGCATGGAGCGGATCGAGGAGGGACAGGCCTTCAACGTTCTCGTCGACTATGCCCACACCGACGACGCGCTTCGAAACGCGCTCGGAATGCTCAGGGCGATCACGCCGGGCCGCCTGCTTGTCGTCTTCGGCTGCGGCGGGAACCGGGACCGGACGAAGCGCCCGCGGATGGTGCGGGCAGTCCAGGAGTTCGCCGACCACGCGTTCGCGACAGCCGACAATCCCCGCGGGGAGCAGGTTGAGAAGATCTTTGCCGACATGAGGGGCGGCGTGATCGAGCCGTCGAAGATCACCTGGATAGACGACCGCCGGCGCGCGATCAGCCTCGCCCTCGACAGCGCCAGGCAGGGCGACAGCCTGCTAATCGCGGGCAAGGGCCACGAGGGCTACCAGGAATTCGCCGACACCGTCATCCCGTTCGATGACAGGCAGGTCGTGCGCGAACTGATCGCCGTCAAGGCGCTGCGAACCTGATGCCCTCCTTCGACGCAGATTCCCTTGCGGCGTGGACCGGGGGCCGGTGGTCCGGGCGGCCGGCCTGCGCGCCCGCCGGGTTCTCGGTCGACTCGCGGCGGCTGGCGGCCGGCCAGGCCTTCGTCGCCCTTAAGACGGATCGCAGGGACGGGCACGATTTCCTGGGCGCAGCCCTGAAGGCGGGGGCGTCCGCCGCGGTCGTGGCGCGCGCCGATCCGAGGGTCGCGCTTCCCCAGCTCATCGTCGGCGATCCCCTTGCCGCGCTGCAGGCGGTGGCCCGCGAGCACCGCAGAAGCTTCCGGGGACCTGTGGTCGCCGTCACGGGCAGCGCAGGCAAGACCTCCACGAAGGAACTCCTTTGGCTCCTTCTTGGAGGGGAGGATGCCGGGGTGCTCGCGACCGAGGCCAACCTCAACAACCAGATTGGCGTCGCCCTCACCCTGTGCCGGCTCGACCCGGCGCATCACCGGTATGCGGTGGTCGAGGCGGGTATCAGCGCCCCGGGCGAAATGCGCGCCCTCGCCTGGATGATCGAGCCCGACATCGCCCTGGTCACGCTCGTCGGGCCCGCCCATCTGGCCGGATTGGGGGGGCTCGACGCGGTGGCGCGCGAAAAGGCGGTGCTGGCCGGATCCGTCCGCAAGGGCGGGATCTGCGTGTTCCCGAGCTCATGCGAGGCCTATCCCGCGTTCCGGTCGATGCCGGCCTCCCGCTGTCTCGTGGTTGAGCCTGGCGAGGGACTCGACAAGCGCGAGGCGCAGCGGGGCCGGGTGCGCTTTACGGTGGCGCACGCCGGAGAATCCACCACGGTCGCCGTGGCATTCGGGCCTCCTCCGCCTGTGGTGGCCAGGCTCTGCCGGGTGACTGACGGCATGGCCCAGAACACCGCGATGGCGGTCTGCGCGGCGCTGGAAACCGGCGTGCCCCGCAATGAGATCGAGCGAAGGCTGCTTTCGTGGCGCCCGTCGCCGCTCAGGGGCGAGTGGAGGGTGTCGGAGGGCCGCAGGCTCTACCTCGACTGCTACAATGCCAACCCGGCCTCGATGGCGGATGCGCTGGCGGCATTCGTCGCCGTCGCGCCCCGGGACGAGCCGCGGCTCTTTGTCATAGGCTGCATGGAGGAGCTGGGGGCAGATTCGCAGCGCTACCATCTCGAGCTCGGCAAGGCGCTCGCGCTGCGCAGCGGCGACCGCCTGGTCGCCGTCGGCAGCCAGGCCGGCGCGATACGGATGGGCGCGCTCGAGGGCAAATGCGACCCGGGCCAGATAGAGGTCGCCGATTCAGTTGAGCCGCTGTCCGCGCGCCTGGCGGCCTTCCGGGGCTCGGTGTTCGTCAAGGGCAGCCGGCGCCACGAACTGGAAAAGGCCTTCGTGGGCACTGAATTCGCGGAGGCCTCCCATGCTTAGCTACCTGTCCAATTACGCTGACCTGTTCGGCCCTCTGCGCGTCTTGCGCTACATATCGATCCGCACGCTCCTTGCGGCGGGCACGGCCGCCCTGATCGGATTCTTCATCGGTCCCTTGCTCATCGCGCACCTGCGCCGGCTCAAGTTCGGGCAGCACTATGACGACGACCGGACCGGGGACCTCGCGAGCCGGTTCGACAAGAAGAACACACCGACCATGGGGGGCCTGCTCCTCTTCGTGTGCGTGTTCGTGAGCTCGTTCCTGTGGGCGGCGCCCAACATCTGGGTGGTCGTGGCCCTCTTCGTCTACGCGGCCCTCACCGCGGTGGGGTGGAGGGACGACTACCTGAAGGTGGTGCGCAGGAACCGGCACGGGATCTCCCCCGGGGCGAAGATCTTCTGGCAGTCGGTGACGACCGCGCTCGCGCTCGCGGCGCTCCTGATGCACCCGGCGAGCTCGGAAAAGATCCGGGAGCTGTGGGTGCCCTTCATCAAGCATCCCGTCGTCGCCGGCGCCAGCATGCCGATCGCGGTGCTCGCCGTCCTGATCTACCTTTGGATCGTGGGATTCTCGAACGCGATCAACGTGACCGACGGGCTCGACGGGCTCGCGATCGGCTGCACGATCACGGTCGCCCTGACCTACGGCATCATGGCGTACGCGGCCAGCAATTCCAAGATCGCCGACTACCTGCTGATCAGCTTCGTTCCCGGAACGGGGGAGCTGGCGGTCGTCTGCGGCGCGCTTGTCGGGGCGGGCCTTGCGTTCCTCTGGTACAACTCGCATCCGGCCGAGGTGTTCATGGGCGACACCGGGTCGCTTGCGCTCGGGGGCATCCTCGGCATGATTGCCTTCATGGTCCAGCAGCCGCTGACGCT
>DATNHT010000069.1:0-19229 GCA_035604815.1 Opitutaceae bacterium | reverse complement strand
AAGGAGCGGACTCCTGTTGAGCTGGCATGTTACAAACTGAAGGAGGCCGGGCTGCGGATCACGCAGCCGCGCGTGTCGATACTGGCAGCGCTCATCAGGGCGGGCCGCCCCACGAGCATCGACACGCTCCATGGGGACCTTGGGACCAATTCCTGCGATATCGTCACCGTGTACCGCTGCATGGCGGCGTTTGAGTCGATCGGCCTCGTGCGGCGCGCATTTCTGATCAACGGAACAAGCCTTTACGAGATTAACCTGGGCGACCCAAATCGCTACCACGTGGTGTGCAAACAGACAAACAAGGTCCAGGAACTCGATGCGGCCTCGGTGAGCGAGCTGCGCCGCGCCGTGCAGCTTGTTGAGGATACGCTTCGCGCCCAGGGATTCGCCGAGGTCGGCCACATAGTCGAGTTCTTCGGGAAGTCTCCGGGCCACCGCCCCCAAACGGAGGTCTCCGTTCCGGCCACAACGCCAAGCTGAGGCCGCCCGGGCCTACGCCTGCGACGCGGCGTAGTTCTTACCAGCCTGATCCCAATCGATGACGGACCAGAACGCAGTGACGTAGTCCGCGCGTCGGTTCTGGTGCTTCAGGTAGTAGGCGTGCTCCCACACGTCGATTCCGACGATTGGGACCGCCCCGTCGCTGATCGGGGAATCCTGGTTCGCCGTGGAATGGATGACCAGCTTGCCGCCCTTCTGGCTAAGCCATGCCCACCCGCTGCCAAACCGCTTCATCGCCGCATCGGCGAAGCCAGCCTTGAAAGCGTTCACGGAGCCGAATTGCCTCTCGATCGCGGCCAGGAGGTCGCCGGTCGGTGCCCCGCCGCCATTTGGCGAAAGGATAGTCCACCAGAACGTGTGATTCACGTGCCCGCCGACGTTGTTGCGCAGCGCCGTGCGCAGCGGCTCCTCAATCGAGGCCAGGCTCGCCAGGATCTCCTCGGCCGTCAACGCGGCGAGCGCGGCCTGGCCTTCCAGGGCCTTGTTGGCGTTCTTGATGTAGGCCTGATGGTGCTTCGAGTAGTGGATCTCCATCGTCTGCGCGTCGACGCGCGGCTCCAGGGCGCCGTACGCATACGCGAGCGGCGGCAGGACAAAGGGCTGCGGGATCCTTCCGGCTCCGGCGGGCACTTTCGCATCCGCCGCGAGCGCCCTCGTCACCGCGCCCAGTCCCACCATGGCCGCGCCTCCCCCAAACAACTTGATGGCTTCGCGTCTGGTCATGGGGAAATCATAGCAGGAGCTGCCGTGCGCGCAAGTCTGCGCGGCAGATCGCGGCGCCTGCGCCCTAACGGGCGAGCAGCCGGCGAAGGATGTCGTCGACCCTCTTGGGGTCCGCCCTGCCCTTTGCGGCGCGCATCACCGGGCCCTTGAACGCGTTTATGGCGCTGTCCTTGCCCCGCTTGAAATCGGCGACGGACTTGGGATTGGCCGCAATGGCCTCGCCGCACCAGCGCTCTAGCTCGTCGAGGGTGGTCTCCGACTTTAGCCCCCTGCGCGCGACCACGGCCTCGGGCAGCTCGCCGGACCGGAACATGTCGATAAACACCTCCTTGGCCGCGGTGCTCAGGATGACGCCCCCCTCGAGCAGCTTGACGAGTCCAGCGACGTGGGCGGGTCTCACCCGCGACTGCCCGAGTCCGATCCTCGCCGAGCCCAGCTCGCGCAGGAGGTCGTTGGCGATCCAGTTGCCGGCCGCCTGCGGCCTCCCGCAAAGGCGCGCCGCCTCCTCGAAGAAGTCGCTCAGCTCCGGGTCGGGCACGAGCACGGACGTTATCGTGTACGGAACGTCGTACTCCTTCTGGAACCGGCGCTGCTTGTCGAAGGGAAGTTCGGGACAGCCCGCGCGGATGGCCGACTTCCACTCCTCTCCCACCTGGACGGGCATGAGGTCCGGGTCCGGAAAATAGCGGTAGTCGTGCGCCATCTCCTTTGACCTCAATGATTTGGACTCACCGGTCTGGCCGTCGTAATCGCGGGTCTCCTGCGCGACCGTCCCGCCCGCCTTGACGACCGACAGCTGCCTGCTGACCTCGAGGGCAATCCCGTCGCGCACAAACGAGAACGAGTTCAGGTTCTTCAGCTCGACCTTGGTCCCCAGTGCCGAGGCGCCCGCCGGCCGTATCGATATGTTCGCATCGCAGCGCAGCTGGCCCTTCTCCATGTCGCAGTCCGAAATCCCGCCGTAGATCATGACCGTCTTGAGCGCGGTCAGGTAGGCGAACGCCTCGTCGGCGCTGTGGATCGCCGGCTCGGACACGATCTCCATCAGCGGGGTTCCCGCGCGGTTGAAGTCGACGAGCGACACCCCAGCGGCGTGGGTCAACTTCCCCACGTCCTCCTCCAGGTGGATGCGCGTGAGGGGTATCTTCCTGTGCTCTCCCATGACGTTGCGCGCCGGCCCGGGCAGCTCGATCTCAACGAAGCCGCCCCTGCACAGCGGCTGGTCGTACTGGGAGATCTGGTAGTTCTTCGGTGAGTCGGGATAGAAGTAATTCTTCCGGTCCCATTTGCACTCGGGCGCAATCTCGCACCCGAGCAGCAGGCCCGCCTTGATGACCTTGTCGAGGGCCTCCTTGTTCATCACGGGAAGCGTCCCCGGCAGGGCCAGCACGACCGGGTCGGTGAGCGTGTTCTCCGGATGGCCGTAGCCCGCCGCAACCCGGCTGAACATCTTGGAGCGGGTCTTGATCTGGACGTGCACCTCCAGGCCGATGACGGCTTCGTGTGTCATAGTCGGGGGCGCCGCGTGCGCCAATCGGTGTGGCCCTCATAGGCGCCGGCGATGGCGAGAAGCTCCGTCTCCCTGAAGGGCTGGCCGATCAGCTGGAGGCCTATCGGGAGCCCGCCGCGGGTGAAGCCGCACGGGATGCTGATCGCGGGAAGCCCCGCCAGGTTGACCCCGATCGTGTAGATGTCGTTAAGGTACATCGCAAGCGGATCGGCCGCCTTCTCGCCCTTCCTGAATGCGGGAGTCGGGGACGTCGGGGTCAGGATGGCGTCCACCTGCGTGAACGCCTCGAGAAAATCCCGGCGGATGAGCGTGCGCACCTTCTGGGCGCGCAGGTAGTACGCGTCATAATACCCGCTCGAGAGGACATAGGTCCCCAGGATGATCCGCCGCTTGACCTCGGGGCCGAAGCCCTCGGCGCGCGACCTGAAGTAGATGTCGAGCGCGTCGGTCGCGCCCCCCGAGCGGCTCCCGTACCGGACGCCGTCGTAGCGGGCCAGGTTGGACGAGCACTCCGCCGTCGCGATGATGTAATAGGCAGCCACGGCGTACCTCGTGTGCGGAAGCGAGACCTCGCGGACCTCGCAGCCGAGCCCGCGGTACTCGCCGATCGCCGCCTCCACGGCGGCGCCCACCTCGGAATCGAGCCCCTCGCCAAAGTACTCCTTCGGGATCCCCAGCCTCCATTTGCGGCCGGAATCCGCGAGCGCTGCCATCCCGCCGTGGTAGTCGGGCACCTCCGCCTTGACCGACGTGGAATCCCTCCGGTCGTGCCCGGCGATGGCGCCCAGAACCCACGCGGCGTCCCCGACCGAGCGGGCGAACGGCCCGATCTGGTCGAGCGAAGAGGCAAACGCGATCAGTCCGTAGCGCGAGACGCGGCCGTAGGTCGGCTTCAGCCCGACGACGTTGCAGAGGGCCGCAGGCTGGCGGATCGATCCCCCGGTGTCCGAGCCGAGCGCGGCGACCGCCTCGCCGGCCGCCACGGCCGCCGCGCTTCCGCCCGACGATCCGCCGGGAACCCGCTCCAGGTCCCAGGGGTTGGACGTGACGCCGAAGGCCGAATTCTCGGTCGAGGAGCCCATCGCGAACTCGTCTAGGTTGAGCCGCCCCCAGCAGGTCGCCCCCGCCTCCCTTAGCTTCAGGGTCACCGTCGCGTCATAGGGCGACACGAAGCGGGCGAGCATCCGGCTCGACGCGGTCAGAGGCTGCCCCGCCACGGAGATCACGTCCTTGATCCCGACCGGGATTCCCTCGAGGGGGCGACTCGGGGCTGCGGCCCCGTCGCCCCTCGCCTTCGACCGGCGCTCGTCCGAGGCGCGGGCCTGGGCGAGCGCGTCGGCCTCGTCGAACGAGTTGAAGGCGCCGACCCTGCCGTCGACCTTCTTCGTGCGCTCGATCACGGCCCGCATGAGTTCGACGGCGGACAGCTCGCGCCGGCCGAGGAGCCGCGAGAGCTCGGAGATCGTCGAGTAGTAAAGTTCCTCGGACACGGCTTCGGGCGACCGCCTACTCGACCACCTTGGGGACGACGAACATGGCATCCCGCCGCTCCGGCGCATTGCGCAGCGCGTCCTCGACGCTGAGCCCGGGCTCGGGGACGTCCTCCGCCCAGACGTTCACGACGGGGAACGCGTGCGCCGTGGGCTCGACCCCGGAGACGTCCACTTCGTTGAGTTGGGCCATGTAGGCGAGCACGTCGCCCAGCTGGGTCGAGAAGCGCGCCCTCTCCTCCGGCGTGAGGTCGAGGCGGGCAAGGTTCGCCACGTGGTCGAGGTTGAGGTCGATTGGCTTCGCCATGGCGCTACTTCCTGAGCTCGTAGGAGGTCGTCTTCGAAATCTCGCGCTGGATACCGAGGACGACCTCGTTCACCTCGTCGTCGGTCAGCGTCCGCGAGGGCGACCGGAACACGAGCGAGAATGCGAGGCTCTTCTTGCCCTCCGGCAGGCCCTTCCCCTCGTAGACGTCGAAGACCTCCACGCACTCGACCGAGAACGAGGATCCGGCCGCAGCCTCCGCGAGTTGCGCGACTGTCCCGCGCACGTCCCCCGCCCGGGCGGACCTGTCGACGACGAGCGCGATGTCCCTGAGCGCCGCCGGGAAAAGGCTGAATTCGCGGTACCGCACCCTCTGGGCCGGGGCGGCCAGCCTTTCGGGAAGGACCGAGAAGATGCCCGCCAGGACCGCTCCCTCTATGCCGCGGGCCCGGAGCATCGCGAGGCTCACGAGCCCGAAGCGGGCGGTCCACCCGCGTTCAATCGACCCGGCCGAGACGGAGTGCCCGGCCTGCCAGCCAAACCCGGGGCCGGTCACCGGCTCGACCTGCTCCGCGTCAAGGTCGACGCCCCCGGCCGCGGCGACGGCGCAAAGGTGATGCTTGACTGAGTAGAAATCCGCCTGCTCCCGGCGCCTCCAGTGGCGCCCGGTGTCCTCGGCGATCACGAACGCCACGGCGGCGCCCTCGTAGTTCTGGCCGTTGTACTCGACAAAGATGCGGCCGGTCTCGCACAGCCTCGGGGCGGCCACCCCCCGCGACTGGTTGAGCAGCAGCGAGTCGAGAAGGCCCATGATCAGGGTCGGCCGCAGGTGGGACTGGTCCTCGACAAACGGATTGGAGAGGGCCAGCTCCGCGGCGGCGGTCTCCGACACCCAGGTCGTGAGCTCCGGCGAGGGCCGAAGGGTGAGGTTCACGCACTCGTGAAAATCGTGCCCCACAAGGTACGAGGTGACCCTCCGGTTGAAGGCGACGACGGGGTCGTCCTCGGCGGCCAGGCCCGCGGACGTCACCGGGGCGGGCGGGATCCTGTCGGTCCCGTGGAGCCGCAGGATCTCTTCCACGAGGTCGATCGGCCGCTCGATGTCGTCGCGCCAGCTCGGGATCGACACGGTCCACTCGGTGCCGCCGTCCGGCGCAGGAGCGTCGCGCGTCACCTTGAGCTCGAGCGATTCCAGCGCGGCCCTCATCTCGGGCACCGGGATTTCGAAGCCCAGCCGGTCGCGCACGAAGCCCGACGCCAGGACGACCTCCCTCTTCCACGGGACGTCGCCCCCAACCACGCATACCGGGCCGACGACCGTGCCCCCCGAGGTCTCGACGATGAGGTCTATGGCGCGCCACGCCGCCTCGAGGGCCGTGTGGGGGTCCACGCCGCGCTCATACCGGTAGGACGAGTCCGACGACAGCCCGAGGGCCCTCGACGTCCAGCGCACCGACGCCGCCCTGAAGATGGCGCATTCGAGGACGATCGAGGTGGTCGACTCGTCCACGCCGGAATTCTCGCCTCCCATTACGCCCGCGACGACGAGGGCCTTGGCGGCGTCGGCGATCACGAGCGTCCGGCCCGAAAGGGTCCGCTCCCTGCCGTCCAGCGTCGTGATCCTCTCGCCCTCGCGCGCCCGCCGCACGACGATCCGGCCCCCCGCGATCTTGCTCGCGTCGAACGCGTGGAGCGGCTGCCCGCACTCGAGCATCACGTAGTTGCCGACGTCGACGACGTTGTTGATCGGGCGCAGCCCGACGGCCCGCAGGCGCTCCTGGATCCACGCGGGGCTCGGCCCGATCCGGACTCCCTCGACCACATGCGCCGAGTAGAGCGGGCAGTCCTCGGGGTTGTCGACCTGGACGCCGGAGAAAAGCTCGCTCCTGCTCCCGGCGTCGACCTCCCCCCGGAACTTCTCCTGGGGATAGGCCAGGTCCTTACGGAACCACGCGGCGAGCTCGCGCGCCAGGCCGAGGTGCGAAAGGCAGTCCGGGCGGTTCGGCGTGATCTCGATGTCGAAAACGGTGTCGCCCGGGGCCAGGACCTCGTTGATCGGCGCTCCGAGCGGCGGCCGCCCCTCCAGGATCAGCAGGCCGCCGGCGTCCGCCCCTATCCCGAGCTCCCGGCCCGAGCACATCATGCCGTCGGAGAGCTGGCCCCGGATCCTAGAGCTCTTTATCTCGAGGCCGCCGGGAAGGACGGCGCCGGGAAGCGCCACGGCGACGCGGTCGCCCACCTTGTAGTTCTGCGCGCCGCAGACGATGGTCCTCACCCCGCCGGCAAGCCCGATGTCGACGGTGCAGACGGAGAGCTTGTCGGCGTTCGGGTGCCTGTCCCGCGTCAGCACCTCGCCGACGACGACGTGCTCGAGCCGGGGCGCGCCCGCCGCCAGCACCTGCTCCACCTCGAAGCCGAGGAAGGTTATGGCCCGCGTGATCTCCGGCACCGGGGCTTCCAGCGCGGCGTAGTCCCTGACCCAGTTGAGCGAGATCTTCATCCTCGGCGGGCCTCGCGGTTCAAACCCCCCAGGCGAACTGCTTCAGGAATCTCATGTCGTTCTGGTAGAAGATGCGGATGTCGTCGATTCCGTAGAGCGTCATCGCGAGCCGCTCGATTCCCATCCCAAAGGCGTAGCCCGTCCAGGTCTGCGGGTCGTAGCCGACCGACTTGAACACCTCCGGGTCCACAAGGCCGCATCCGCCGATCTCGATCCATTCCTTCCTCACCTTCGGGAGGTGGCGGGCGGACAGGTCGACCTCGAAGCTGGGCTCCGTATACCCGAAATAGTGCGGCCGGAAGCGGGTCTTTGTCCCGGGCCCCAGCAGCGCCTCAAAGAGGTAGTCCAGGAGCGCCTTCAGGTCGCGCACGGTGACGTTGCGGTCCACGTAGAGGCACTCGATCTGGTGGAAATTCGCGCTGTGCGAGGCGTCCGTCGTGTCGCGCCGGTAGGCGCGGCCCGGCGAGATGATGCGGATCGGCGGAGGGCCCTTGAGCATCGTGCGCACCTGGACCGACGAGGTGTGGGTGCGCAGCAGGTACCGCTCGTCCGGGACGCGCTTGGACACGTTTGCGAAACGGGCGGACTGCGGAAAATAGAACGTGTCCTGCGGGTCCCGGGCGGGGTGCTCGGGCGGTGTGTTCAGGGCGTCGAAGCAGTAGAATTCCGTCTCCACCTCGGGCCCGTCGGCGACGGTGAATCCGACCTTGCGCAGGATCCTGCAGAGCTCCTCCCGCACGAGCGTCAGGGGATGGAACGTCCCGGGGCCGCCGTCCGTGGACGGCAGGGTCGGGTCGATCGGCGGACCGAGCTTTGCGGCAAGCTCCGCGTCCTCGATCCTTTGGAGAGCGCCGTCCAGCAGCCCCTGGAGCCGGGCCTTGGACTCGTTCACCACCTTGCCGAGCGCCGGGCGCTCCTCCTTGGGAACCGACGCGATCTGCTTCATCACCGCCGTGAGCTCGCCATGGGGGCCCACGTAGCGCGCCTTTGCCGACTCGAGCTCCGGGCGGCTCCGGATCGCCTGGAATTCCTTCGAGGCCTTGGCGAGAAGCGAGGAGAGTTGCTCTTGCATCTCCAACCTGCTTCCGGAGGTCAGGCCGTCTTGGCTGAGGCCTTGGCCTTCAGGGCTTCCCGGGCCTGCTGGACCAGGGCGCCAAAGGCCGCCTCATCGCGCACGGCTATGTCGGCGAGAACCTTGCGGTCGAGCTCGATCCCGGAGGCCTTCAGGCCCTCCACGAAGCGGCTGTAGCTGATTCCCGCCGTGCGGCACGCGGCGTTGAGCCGGATGATCCAAAGGGACCGCCATTCGCCCTTCTTCTTTCGCCGGTCGCGGTACGCGTATTGCCAGGCGTGCTGGACCGCCTCCTTGGCACTGCGGAAGAGCTTCGACTTGGTGGCGAAATAGCCCTTGGCGTATTTGAGCACCTTCTTGTGGCGCTTGCGCGAGGCGGGCGAGTTTGTTGCACGTGCCATGGGTGTGGAGGGTCTTGATTTTGAAGGGCCTGGAAGCGCCGCTCAGAGGCCGAACGGAAGGCAGCGCAAGAGGGGCCTGGCGTGGCCCTCGGCGACGAGCTTGTCCCGGGTGGCCCGGCGCTTCTGCTTCGAGCTCTTCGCGGCCAGCAGGTGGCGGAAGCCTGGCGTGCGGCGCATGAGCTTGCCGCGGGCGGTCAGCTTGAAGCGCTTGGCTACGGACTTCTTGGTCTTTTGCATGGGAGGAGTGGTCGAACACACAGAGTGGTGGACGGGTTGGCAAGGGGAAAATCCCCGGCGCCGGCGCGTGCGTCCGGGCGCAGGCGGCCCCGGGGCCGCCCCGGTTAATTCCGCATGCGAACGGCGCCGTGATTTGCCCGTCTTGCACCGCCCGCGACATGGGAATCGTGGTCGCCGGCCGGAATCGGTCTCCGCGTCCGAACCGACGCACCCAACCCCGCGAAGCCGCCGGAGGGACACGACGGCGGCGATCCCGGGCCGCGCGGCCTTAAGTCTGCGGCGCGGAGGAAACCCTGAAGGCCCATCGGAGCCCGCCGGCCGTTAAATGGCTTTCGATTTCTCCCAACATTCACTACGCCCATAACCCCGGTTGCAACGCGACCGCGGCCCCGTTCCCATTGACGCACTGCGAGCACACGTTGAGTTCTAGGCGCCGGCAACCACCCCAATGACCCCGCCTGACCCATCCACGGCCCCCGCCGGCCCCTTCAAGGTTTGGCGCGAGGGCTTCTGGCGCCGCATACTCGCCACGTCGGGCCCGTCCCGCAAGCGGCAGTACATGGCCATCACCTTCGCCCTTGTCGCCGTCATCGGCGTAGCGGACTACCTCACGGGCTTCGAGCTGTCGCTGCTCGTCTTCTACTTCCTTCCAGTCTGCATGGCGGTTGCCGCCGTGGGCTGGCGTTTCGGAGCGGCAACCGCCGTCCTCAGCGTCGCCACGTGGCTCGCCGGGGACATTCTCGCGGGGGCGCATTTCGCGAACCCCTTGGTTCCCGCCTGGAACGCGCTCATCGCCCTGGGCACCTATCTGGTCGTGATATGGCTCCTGGCGAGCGTGATCGCGCTTCACCGCGAGATGGAGGAGCGGGTCCGCCAGCGCACGGCGGCGCTCACCGAGGAGATCGCCGAGCGCCAGCGCCTCGGGAAGGTCGTCCTGGAAATCACCGAGCGCGAGCGTCGCGCCATCGGCCACGACCTGCACGACGGGCTCAGCCAGCACCTGACCGGCACCGCGCTCGTGGCCCAGGCCCTCGGGGCAAGGCTGGCGGCGCGCTCCGCCGAGGAGGCGCCCGAGGTCGTCAAGATCGTCGCGCTCATCGAGCAGGGCATCGAGCAGACCAGGAACCTCGCGAAGGGCCTGCTGCTGGCCGAGATCGAGCGCGACGGGCTGGTCACGGCACTCCAGGACCTGGCCGCGAACGTCGGCGCCCAGCACCGCGTCGAGTGCGTCTTCTCGTGCCAAGGGGCGGTCAGCCTAGGCGAGAGCGGCACGGCGACCCATGTTTACCGAATCGCCGAGGAGGCCACCCGCAACGCAGTCCGCCATGGCAGGGCGCGCCGGGTCGAGCTGCGCCTCTCGTCGGAGGCGGGCGGGCTGGTCCTCACCGTGCAAGACGACGGCGCTGGGATTCCTCCCCCCGATCGCCGCGGGCAGGGCCTCGGCCTCAAGATCATGGCGCACCGGGCCGCGATCATCGGGGCCTCCTTCAAGATTGAAGCGCTGCCTCGCGGCGGCACGGCGGTTGAATGCCGCCTGCCGCCCCCAACGACCTGACCATGCCAGACTCCGCCCCCGCCGCCCCGCCCGCCCAGCCCCGCCGGAGGATCTTCCTCGTCGACGACCATCCCCTGGTACGGGAGGGGCTGACCAAGCTGATCAACCAGGAACCCGACCTTTTCGTGTGCGCGGAGGCCGACGACGCCGGCCAGGCCCACGCCGGTATCCTGCGCACCCAGCCGGACGCCGTGGTGGTGGACCTTTCGCTTCAGGGAGACTCCGGTCTGGAGCTGATCAAGCGCCTCCAGGACCTGTCCCACCCGCCGCCCATCCTTGTGCTGTCCATGCACGACGAGGCGTTCTACGCGGAGCGCGCCCTGCGGGCCGGCGCGCTCGGCTACGTGATGAAGCGCGAGACCTCCGGCAAGGTCGTCGCCGCCCTCCGGCAGATCCTGCGCGGCCAGATCTACGTCAGCGCGGCGATCGCCGCGCAGGCGGCCGAGAAGTTCCTGCGAACCAGGGCCTTCGCCTCGGGTTCACCGATGGACAGCCTCACCGACCGCGAGCTGGAGGTTTTCCGCCGAATCGGCCAGGGCCAGGAAAACCGCAGGATCGCTGAGGATCTCCATCTGAGCCTGAAGACCGTGCAGACCCACTGCGCCCACATTAAGGAGAAGCTTGGCCTGAAGAACGCCACGGTCCTCATGCGGGAGGCTGTCCGCTGGGTGGAGGGCCAGCAGTGAGCGCCCCGACATCGGGCCGCGCCCTATGCGATAATCAAGCCGTGTCCGATATACAGTCCGATCGTGCGCTCCGTATAGTGGTGTTGCATGGTGCGTTATCCAAAAACCGGACTCCGCGCTGGCAGGATGCGCCCAACGTCTGCCTTGCGGGGCCTTGCGGCCGCAGCGGCCGGGGCATTGATCCCCCTGCTGCTTCAGGCGTCCGGGACCGGCCCGGCGCCCCTCACCCTGGCCGAGGCCCGCACGCTCGCCCTGGAGCGCAACGCGGATTTCCGCCTGGCCCAGACCCAGGTCGACGCGGCGCTCGCCCAGCTCAGGGTCGCCCGGGAATTCCCCAACCCCACCCTCGGCCTCTCCACGGCAAAGATCAGCACGGACGGCACCCCGGAGGGAACCGCACTCGGCAACAGCCTGCTCAACCGCAGCTACGACAGCATCGCCTCGCTCAGCCAGCTCTTTCTGGTGGGCAAGCGCGGGCTGATGCGCGATGCGGCGGCGGCCGGGGTCCATTCCGCCGAGTTTCAGCGCGACGACGCGAGGCGCCTCCTGCTCCAGGCGGTCACCCAGGCCTACGCGGCCGCCCAGGCCGCGCAGAGCGAGGCCGACGTGCTGGCGGACTCGGCCGCAAAGTTGCGGCGCGAGGCCGACATCGCCGGACACCGCTTCCGGGCCGGCGACCTTTCGGCGTCGGACAAGGCGCAGCTTGAGATCGCGGCCGACCAGGACGAGCTGAGCGCCGACGCCGAGCGCGCCACGGCGAAAACGGCCGTGGTGACGCTTGAGATCCTGCTGGGCGAGCCGGCGCCCACGGGCGCCACGCCCCTTGCCGACACGCTGGACCAGTGGATCCAATCGATTCCGCAAGGCCTCGAGGAGGCGCCGATCGGGAGCCGCCCGGACGTCGCGGCCGCGGAATCGCAGGTCAGCCAGGCCGACACGAACGTCAGGCTGCAGCAGCGCCAGCGGATCCCAGATGTCACGGCGAGCGTCCAGTACGAGCGCAATCCTCCCTTCCAGACGAACACGGTCGGCGTGGGGCTCTCCCTGCCCCTTCCCCTCTGGGACCACTTCGACGGGGAGATTCTCTCGGCGAAGGCGGCCCGCGAGCAGACCCAGGCCCAGCTCGACAAGGTGCGCATCCAGGCCGCGGCCGACGTGGCGGCCGCCCGCGTCGCCTTTCGCGAGGCCTCGCAGCGCGCCAAGCGCTACCAGGCGTCCCTTGTCCCCAAGTCGGCGGAGGTGGCCCGGAGCGTGTCGTACGCCTTCGAGAAGGGCGGCGCGGCCCTGATCGACCTCCTCGAGGCCGAACGAAACGACAACGCCATCCGGGTCGCCGCGGTTCAATCGCAGGCGGACACGGCAAGCGCCGCCGTGGCCCTGCAGGCGGCGCTGGGGCGCCTCGCCGGGTCCGAAGCCAAGTGACCTCGAGCCTAACCCACTAAACCCATGAAACACCGAAATCTGCCCCTGGGCCTTCTCGCGCTGCTGAGCCTTGCCGGCTGCGCCAGGGAGGCAGCCCAGGCGCCCGAGCCCCCAGCCGCGAAGGTCGATGGGGAGAAGATCACCTATCCCCCGAACGCGCCGCAGCTCGCCTACGTGGCCGTGCAGGCCGCACAGCCCCGGCGGCTGGCGATCACCCACCTGACCGGCCGGCTCTACCTGTCCGACAGTTCGACGGTGCGCATCTTCACACCGGTCGCCGGCCAGATCACCGCCGTGAAGGCGGACGTCGACCAGGCCGTCCCCGCGGGCGCCCCCCTCGCCGAAATCAGCTCGCCCGACTACGGCCAGGCCCTCGCCGACGCCCGTTCCGCCGAGGCCAACCTGACCGCCGCGGAAAAGGCCTTCAACCGTTCCAGGGATCTCTTCGAGCATGGCGCCGCGGCCGCGAAGGACGTCGAGGCGGCCCAGGCGGCCTACGGCGCCGCGTCCGCGGAGAGGGACCGCGCTTCGGCGCGCCTGAAGCTCTACCACGGGAGCGACACCGGCACCGACCAGGTGTACGTCCTGCAGTCGCCGCTTGAGGGAGTCGTCGTCGAGAAGAACATCAATCTCGGCCAGGAAGTCCGCGCCGACCAGATGCTGGCCAACGCCACCAACCTGTTCGCGCCCCTGTTCGTGGTCAGCGACATCAGGAAGCTCTGGGTCCAGGTGGACGCCTCGGAGACGGACCTCGCCGACCTCCAGCCGGGCCAGAGGCTCCGCATCACCTCGAAGGCGTTTCCGGCCAAGGTGTTTGAAGGCGCGGTCGCCAACATTGGCCCGTCGCTCGACCCTGCGACACGCTCGGCCAGGGTCCGGGGCGTGGTCGAAAACCCGGAGAAGCTGCTCAAGGCGGAGATGTACGTGTCGGTCGACGTGGTCCGCGACGAGGCCAAGGTGGCGCAGGCCGGGGTCGAGGTGCCGTCGAAGACCATATTCACTATCGACCGGAAATCGTACCTGTTCGTCGAACTCTCGCAGGGGCAGTTCGAGCGCCGCCAGGTGGAGATAGGCACGGAGAAGGACGGCAAGGTCCCGGTCCTGTCAGGAGTCGGCGCGGGCCAAAGGGTCGTCACCGAGGGAGGCCTCCTCCTGCAGGCCGTCCTCGATCCCTCTGACTAGGGGCCCATGATCGGCAAGATAACCGCGTCCGTCCTCCGGAACCGGTCCGTGGTCCTCGTCGGCCTCGGGGTCTTCGTGATGCTCGGCGTCCGCGCCTACCGGGAGCTGCCCGTGGAGGCCTACCCGGACGTCACCAATGTCACCGTGCAGATCATCACGCTCTTCCCGGGGCACGCCGCGGAGGAGGTGGAGAGGCTCGTGACGATTCCGATCGAGAGCGTGATGAACGGCATCCCGGGCCGCGTGTCCATGCGCTCGATATCGCTGTTCGGACTGTCGCAGATCACGCTCGTTTTTGAGGACAGCGCGGACAACGCGACCATCCGCAACCTGGCCAACCAGCTGCTTGGCGGCGTCGCGCTCCCACCCGGCGCCAACGCAAGCCTGTCGCCCGACGCAACCCCCATCGGGGAGATCTACCGCTACACCCTTCGCGCGCCCAAGGGATTCCCCGCCACGGAGGTCCGGGCCCTCGAGGACTGGGTTGTCGAAAAGAAATTCCGCTCAGTGCCGGGGGTAGTCGACATCAACCCGTTCGGGGGCCTGACCAAGCAGTACCAGGTCCTGATCGACCCGGCCAAGCTCAAGTCCTACGCCCTCACCCTGCAGCAGGTCTTCACCGCGCTGGCCAACAGCAACTCCAACGCGGGCGGCTCGTACGTGGAGCACGGCTCGGAGCTCTACGTCGTCCGGGGACTGGGTTTCCTGCGAAGCATCGCCGACATCGAGGCGGTGGCCGTCGACTCCCGCGGGGGCACCCCGATCCGGATCAGCGACATCGGCAAGGTGGTGATCGGAAACGCGGTCCGCCTCGGGCGGGTCGGCCGGACCGACACCGGTGTCGCGGGCTTGCCGGGCGGGATCAGGGACGAGGACGACGTCGCCGAGGGAATCGTGATCATGCGCCGCGGCGAGAACCCCGTGGCGGTTTGCCAGCGCGTGGAGGCGATGGCCGCGCAGATAAACGCCCACTACCTCCCCCCCGGGGTCCGGCTCGTCATGTACTACGACCGGACGGCCCTCGTCGACCGCTCGCTGCACACGGTGAGGCTGAACGTGATCGAGGGTATCGTGCTTGTCCTGTCGGTGCTTATCCTCTTCCTCGGACTGGGCAACTACCGCTCCGCCCTCGTCGTGGCGCTCACAGTTCCGGTGGCGCTTCTCGGCGCCTTCATGCTTCTCGACCTCAGGGGGATCCCCGCGAACCTGATCTCACTCGGGGCAATCGACTTCGGCATCATCGTCGACTCGGCCGTGGTCGTGATCGAGAACATCCTCCACATCCTCGAGCAGCGCAAGGGCCAGTTCCGCTCGCTGACGGCGGTCATAACGGAGGCGGTCACCCAAATGGGCCGGCCCATCATCTTCTCGAAGGCGATCCTTCTGACCGCCTTCATCCCGCTGTACACCCTGCAGCGGGTCGAAGGGCGCATCTTCCGGCCCATGGCGCTCACCCTCACCTTCGCCCTGGTCGTCGGCGCGCTCTTCGCGATCCTGGTTGTGCCCGTCCTCGCCAGCATGGCCGCGAGGGGAGGCATCGCCGAGCAGGAATCCTGGATCGTGAGGCGCCTCCTGCGCTTCTATCGCCCGGCATTGGACTTTGCGCTGGGCTCGCGCCGGCTGATCATCGCCGTTGCGCTGGGCCTGCTCGCGGCGGGCGCCGTCACCTATCATTTCCTCGGCAGCGAATTCCTCCCCAAGCTGGACGAGGGTGACCTCTGGGTGCGCACGTTCGCTCCGCAGTCGATCTCCCCGTCCGAGTCGGCCAGGATCACGCAGGACGTGCGCCGCCGGCTCGCCTCGTTCCCCGAGGTGCGGTACGTGGTGAGCCAGATCGGGCGGCCGGACGACGGCACCGACGTGAACGGCTGGGACGTGACCGAGTACAGCGTCGGCCTGAAGCGGAAGGAGGAATGGACCACCGCCCGGGACCGCGACGGCCTCGACGAGGCCATGGCGCGCAACCTCCGGGAGATCCCCGGGATCGACACCCAGTTCAGCCAGTACATCGAGGACAACGTCAACGAGGCGGTGTCGGGCGTGAAGAGCGAGCTGGCCATCAAGCTGTACGGCGACGACCCGGTGAAGCTCCAGCAGCTGGCAAATCAGATCGTCGACGCGATCAAGACCGTGCCCGGGGCCGCGGACGTGGGCACCGACCTCCTGCTGGGCCAGCCGCAGATCCAGATCGCCGTGGACCGCGCCGTCATCGCGCGGTACGGCCTCGCCGTCGCGGACATCCAGACGATCATCGCCACGGCCATCGGCGGCCAGGCGGCCACGCAGGTGCTCGAGGGGGAGCGCACGTTCGACCTTGTGGTGAAGCTCGCGCCCGAGTCCGTCCTGGACATCGACTAGATCCGCAACATCCCGGTGTTCGGGTCCAACGGCGAGCGGGTGACCCTGGGCGTCCTGGCGGACGTCGGGACCCAGCCGGGCCTCGCCAGGATCGACCGCGAGGAGAACGAGCGGCGCACCGACATCAAGATGTCGGTGCGCGACCGCGACCTCGACTCCGTGGTGGCGGAGGCGCAGCGCAAGGTGGAGTCGGCCGTGCGCCTGCCCACGGGCTACAGACTGGAATGGACCGGATCGTTCGAGAACGAGCAGCGCGCCGAGAGGCGCCTGGCCTTTATCGTGCCGTTCACGCTCCTTGCCATCTTCTTCCTGCTCTTCATCACGTTCAACTCGGCGCGGTACGCCGTCCTTGTCCTGCTCACCGTGCCGTTCTCGGCCGCGGGGGGCCTGATGGCGCTGCCCCTCGCCGGGCTCAACATCTCGGTGGCTGCGCTCGTCGGCTTTATCGCGCTCTTCGGAATATCGATCCAGAACAGCGTGATCCTGGTTTCCCGGATCGTCGAGCTGCGCAGGGACCGCGGGCGCGGGGTCATGGAGGCGATAACCGAAGGGGCCGCCACCCGCGTGAGACCGATGGCGATGACCGCGCTGATGGCGATCCTCGGCCTGCTGCCGATGGCCCTCTCGAAGGGCGTCGGCGCGGAGACCGCGCGCCCCTTTGCCGTCGTGATCATCGGCGGCGTCTTCACAGGGACGATTCTGACGCTGTTCATCCTGCCGCTGCTCTACCCCGTCTTTGAACACAAGGGGGCGGGCCGCGACGGGGAGCCCGGGACGCCAGCCTGACCGGCCGCCGCCCGCACCGGCCTTGACTGGCACGGGCGCCTTCGCCTGCCTTGGGGATCCGACCAGCAGAATGGCAATTCCCGTCCCTCCCAACCAGCAGACCCGCCTTCTTGAGGCCGTCGCCACGGCCACGATTCCCGCCAACCCGGAGCCCTTCGTCATCCGCGAACGGTTCGAGAAGCCCGAGGGGATCAAGTTCGCGACCGTCTGGAACGAGTTCAAGAGGCGCTTCTACGGCAAGACAGAGGGGCCGCTTCCCGAGACGGCCCTTCGCAAGTACAAACTGCAGAGGATCGCGCCGGACGCCCCCATCATCGCCGAACTCGGCGGCGAGCCAAAGGTCGAGTGCGCCGCCGCCGCCGCCCATGCGCTCCTCAGGCGCCAGGGCGCGGGCGAGGACGGGATCCTGCAGACAAACGGCTATGCGAACATCTTCTATGTGAGGGACCTGAAGGGCGCCCTGTGCGCCGTGCGGATTGGCTGGGACGGCGAGGGGTGGGTGGTCGACGCGATACCCGTGGAGGACCCGCTTGCGTGGAACGGCAAGCACGAAATCTTCTCGCCGATCTCAGCTGGCTAATACCTGGGACGGACGGGATCCGGCGCGGGAGGCCCCGGCGTTTGCGCCCGGGCACGGCGCGCCAGCCGGGGTCATCGCAGGTCCGGGGCCTTAATCGAGTTGACTTGCCGCTGCATATTTTGAGCTTTTGATTCCTTAGCTTGATGGCTTCCTAGCTCAATGGTAGAGCAGCTGACTCTTAATCAGTAGGTTCGGGGTTCGAGTCCCCGGGGAGCCACCACAATTCCCCGCGTTTTTTCCCAGTCAAATCTCAGGGGCCCTTGGATCCCGGGCCGGCGTAGCTCAACGGTAGAGCACCTGTTTTGTAAACAGGGGGTTGCAGGTTCGATTCCCGTCGCCGGCTCCACTTTCCCGAGCGTCTCCACTGCCTGGTGGTGTAATGGTAGCACAGCAGACTCTGACTCTGCTTGTCTAGGTTCGAGTCCTAGCCGGGCAGCCATCTTTGGAGCGGCCTTCCCCTGGATTGTGAAGGGGTCGGCCCGGGACAGGGGTCATTAATTGCTGGCAGCCATTCTGCCGGGATGGCACGATATCCACCCATGGACCCGAGGCGCGCAAAGCATGGTCAAGCCGATTCACCTTCGGCGTTGAAAATGTGGGTTGACACCCAAGTTTCGATGAACACTCATCCGGACTCTTGCTCTGTCCTCTACCCACCCACAAACTTGTCCGCGTTCGGGACGATGATTCGCGACGCAGAAATGGGGCGCCACAGCCGCCGCGCCTTGCGCCCCGCGCCCGGTCTTCTGAGCGGTGACCCTGCGCCAGAACAGATTTAGGTTACTTCACATCCCCAAGCCCCCATTAGATCTTACCTCCAACCATGATCACCCATAGCCTAGCCTTCGTTGTATTGCTGAACAAGACGCCGATGGAGCTGTTCGCCAGCGGCGGCCCCGTCATGTGGCCCATCCTCCTCGTCGCGACGGTGGGGCTGACCGTCATCATCGAGCGCCTCCTCTTCATCATCCGCGAGAACAACCAGCGCGAGCCCGAGGTGGTCGCCAAGATGCTCGAGTGCGTCGAGAAGAACGACATCGAGGGCGCGATGGCGCTCGGCAAGAAGAGCGAGGACCCCGTCGCCCGCGTGGTTGTCTACAGCCTGTCGCACTTAGGCTCGCTCTCGAACGCGTTCTTCCGCGCGTCGGGACAGGAGCTCGCCCGCTACCAGCAGGGCATGGCCACGCTCGACACGTGCATCACCGCCGCCCCCCTGCTGGGCCTCCTGGGAACCGTGACCGGAATGATGCGCACATTCGGCGCCCTGGGCTCCGCGGGAGCCGACATCGGCGCGGCGGCCTCCACCATCACGGGGGGCGTCGCCGAGGCCCTGATCGCCACCATGTGCGGCCTCGGGATCGCCGTCACCTGCCTCTTCCCCTTCAACTACCTGAATGCCCGCGCCGAGCAGGCCAAGCAGGAGATCGCGGACGCCTCCCACGCCCTAGAAATCCTGATAAAGAGGACCGAGACCCACGCGCGCTGACCTGGCCCGAACGGATTCACCATGGCCGGTTCAAGCTCAGGCGGCAGCAGCGGCGGGAAGAAGAAGGCCCGCATCGAGATCATTCCCCTGATCGACGTCATCTTCTTCCTGCTCGCCACGTTCGTGCTCTTCACCCTCTCGCTCAACAGGTCGCAGGGCCTGCGCGTCCTCCTGCCGGAGTCCGAGACGGGGGTCCCCCGGGATCCCTCGGGCACGGCCACGATCACCGTCACGCAGGAGGGGACCATGGCCTGGGACAAGGACCCCGTGACGCTCGACGAGTTTCTCATCAGGCTGAACGAGTTCCACATGGAGCATCCCGATGACGCCCGCATCCTGATCAATGCCGACGCTGAATCCTCGTATTCCTCGGTGATCTACGTGCTGGACGAGGTCCGCAAGAAGAACATCTCCAAGGTTCTCATCGAGACAAGGGTGAAGCCGGCCGCCACCGTGGGCGGCGTCTCGTAACCCC
>DATNHT010000068.1:0-9613 GCA_035604815.1 Opitutaceae bacterium | reverse complement strand
CGAAAAGGGCGAAATCGGGTGGGGGAGCCAGATCCGCAGCTATGTGCTGCAGCCGTACCAGATGGTGAAGGACCTCCGCACGGGCTACAGCACGAGCGACGTCCAGGGGGTCCTCGACGGCGAGATCGACAGGTTCATCACGGCATGGCTGCGCGCCGGGAGCCCCCGGCACAGGAACAAAGATATCCAGATCGACGACTGACGGAGGCAGGATGCCCAACGTCGCATTCGAGACACTCAGGTCCGCGTTCGCCGCCCAGGCGCTGTTCGAGGACAAGACATGGCGCCTGTCGCCGGAGGCCTGGCCCATCCTGCAGGCGCAGGCGCGGGAGCTCGAGGCGATCGGCGCGGCGTCCCTAGAGTTCCACCAGGCGCTGGAGACGCTCTACCTGCGCTCCGTCGCGGGAAAGAACCTCCTTAGGAACAAGCCGCTCACGGCGCCCTGGGTCGCCGACTACCTGGACCGGGGGAAGCCGAGGCAGCTCATCGACCACGGGCGAGATCCCAGGAACCGCGGGAAGCTTCCGACGGTGCTCCGCCCCGACCTCCTGCTGACCACCGAGGGGTTCGTGATGACCGAGCTCGACTCGGTCCCGGGGGGGATCGGGCTGACCGCGTTCCTCAACCGCCTCTACAGGGACAGCGACGGGATCCTCGGCGCGGACGACGCCATGATCAGGAACTTCCACGCGTCTCTCGCCGCCCTAAGGCCCGACATCCGCAATCCGCTTATCGCGCTCATCGTCAGCGACGAGGCGGCGACCTACCGGCCCGAGATGCAGTGGATTGCGCAGCAGCTGCAGGTCGCCGGCCAGCGGGTGTTCTGCATGCGGCCCGAGGCCCTCTTCCCTCTGGGCGGCGCCCTCTTCTTCGACGTCGATGGCAATCCCGAGAAGATCGACATCATCTACCGCTTCTTCGAGCTGTTCGACCTCGCGAGCATCCGGAGCGCCCCCTACATCTTCGAGGCGTGGGCCTCGGGGGACGTCGCCATCGCGCCGCCGATGCGGCCGTTCCAGGAGGAGAAGCTCGCGTTCGCTCTGTTTCATCACCGCCTGCTGCAGGAGTTCTGGGCGGAGGCCCTGGATGCGCGTTCCCTGAAGCTTCTCAGGTCGCTCATCCCGCCCTCGTGGGTGATGGACCCGGCGCCGCTGCCTCCCGGCGCCGTCCTCGACGGCCCCAGGGCGGGCGGCCGCGCGCTCGGCGACTGGCGCGACCTCATCTCGGCGACCCAGAAAGAGCGGGACTTGATCATAAAGATCAGCGGCTTCCACGAGACCGCCTGGGGGGCGAGGAGCGTCGTTCTGGGGAGCGACTGTTCGCGCGAGGAATGGCAGCAGGGCGTGGAGCGCGCGCTCGACCTCGCGCCCACCAACCTCCACGTCCTCCAGGCCTACATGAAGCCGCGCCGGGTGCGCCACAGCGTCTACGGGGCGGAGCCTCCCCACGAGGCGCGCGAGGTCGACGGCCGCCTGCGGCTATGCCCTTATTATTTCGTCGTGGACGGCCAGGCGCGGCTGTCGGGCGCCCTCGCGACGTTCTGCCCCCCTGACAAGAAGATCATCCACGGGATGCAGGACGCGGCCCTGCTCCCGGCGTGGATTCGCCCGGCCTGAACGGAAATCGTCCCGCCCGGTCAGCTCTTGGGCGACTGCGACTCGATGTCGGCCAGGTGCTTCTCGACTTGGGATTCCTTGCTGACCAGATCCTGCTCGACCTTCTCGCGATCGCTGCTGTTGATGATGCTGAAGGTTGAGGCGTCCTTGATCACGTTCGCAGGCAGCATGAGAATGCGGGTGACGATGCCGTCTTCCTTGAACGAGCTCAGGTAGAGGGCGGTTAGCTCGTGGTTGAGCTTGATCGCGTCGCCCGCCACGGCCTGGGTTTCGCGGAGGCTGTTGTTGAGCTGCTGATTGCGGGCCATTTCACCCGTGAGCGCGGTTCCGACCTGGTCGGAGATCCGCTGGCTGTACTTCTCGATCGACTGGCGGGTGAGGTTCTGGTCCTGGGCCATCTCATTGAGGATCGGAGTGATCTTCTGCGCCATCCTCGAGGAGACCTTGTCCACCTGCTCGTTCTGCATCTTCTCGGCCTCCTCCGGGCTCTTGGGCAGCGGGTTGTAGGGCTGGACCTTCTTCGCGATCGCCACGGCGAGCGCGTCCATCCGCTCCGCGTTCAGCTTCTCGAGCTCGACGTCCGTGCGGAACATGTCGGCCTCCCGCTTTGAAATCGCGTCCTTGAGCAGCTTGTTGGTTGCCTCGATGTTCCGGCGGTTTTCCTCGGCCGAGGCCTTGAGCGAATCGTTCTGTTCGCGCAGCGGGGCAAGCTGCGCTTCCTGCGAGGCCGCCATCTGTGCGACGGTGCGCATGTGCATCCAAAGGGCCGCGCCCGTTATCAGAACCGCGGTCAGTATAATTGCGGGTAATTGTTCTTTAAGTTTTTGCCACATGGGGGGGTGGGGGGTTGGATATAGTTGAGCGTACATGTTAACCACGAATGGCATGCAAATGCAATGCCGTGGTTGACCCCGTTTTTACGGTTGTTTTCGGCGGTGTCCGCCGCAGGTTTTCGGCGTGAGCCTCAACCTGTTCGAACAGACGGTCTACGACTATGTAAAGGGTCACGCCGAGGAGAGACAGTACTGGCAGCATAAGGTTCGCGCCATACTGGCCGATTCGATCGAAACTCCGGCGGCCGTCGCCCGGATCGCTTCCGAGCTCTGGCGCTATTATGAGGAGCGAAGCGCTGTTGTGCCAACCCTTGGCGGTACCGGGCGCGCCCCGGGAGCCGGGCGCATCAGCATGAAGAACCTCGCCGAACTCCTGGTCAGGCTCTGGGCCGAGCCGAGACCCGGGAAGCCCCTCCCGGCGCAGCCTGGCGGCCATTCCTGACGGTCCTTGCCGGGAATTATGTCAGTATAAGTATTTATAGCGTAGGGATTTAGTGATTCGCGCTTGCGCGCTCGAAACCAGGAGGCCAATGCATCCGTCTGGCCGGTTGTGGATCAGGTGTGTCCGCGCTTACTGCGGGACGCACCGGTAGGGTAAGTAGCACTGCAAACGGGCCGTCCAGGGTAAAGGCGGCCCGTTTGATTTTTCTCAGGCGGAATGCCCCGGCGCCTCGGGCGGGGCCGCCGGCGCCGCGGTCTTTTCATGAAAGTCGGCGGGTTCTCCCGTCGGGCTCACGATGCCCGAGCGGATCGCGAAGTCGCCGAAGCGCTCCCCGGGCAACCTCTCCGCCGCATAGCGCCTGAGCAGGGGCCGGACCAGGGCGACAATCTCGCCTGCGGGGACGGAGGGCCTGTAAAGCGTGTTGAGCCTCGAGCCGTTGAATGCGGCTCCCAGGTACATGTGATACTTCCCGGGCGCCCTGCCGACGAAGCCGATCTCGGCAAGAAATGGCCGGCCGCACCCGTTCGGGCATCCGGTCATGCGTATCACGATCGCGTCGTCCCGCAATCCGGCGGCCTCGACCTCGGCGTCAAGCTGGGTCACGAGGTCCGGCAGGTACCGCTCGCTCTCCGCGAGGGCCAGCCCGCATGTTGGCAGCGCCACGCACGCCATCGAGTTGAGCCGGAGCCCGGTCGCGCGGTGGGCGTCGTCGAGACCGTGCTCCCTCAGGAGCGCCTCGATCCGGGGGCGGTCCGCCGGGGCGACGCTCGCGATCATGAGGTGCTGGTTCGGCGTGAGGCGGAAATCGCCCCGGTGGACCCTGGCGATCTCGCGAAGCGCCGCCTTTGTCGCGTCCTTCACGCGCCCGTTCTCTATGAAGAGCGTGAAATGCGAGTCGCCGTTCGGACCGTCCGTCCAGCCATAGCGGTCGCCGGTGTCCGTGAACTCGAAGCGGCGGGGACCGCCGAGCTCCCATCCGAGCCGGCGCTCGATTTCCGTCCTGATCCACACCAGGCCGCGGTCGGCGACCGTGTACTTGAACCGGGCGTGCTTCCTGTCGGCCCTGTCGCCGTAGTCGCGCTGCACGGTGACGACCTTCTCGGCGACGTCGACGACCTGGTCCGGGCGGCAGAAGCCGAGGACCTCGGCGAGGCGGGGATAGGTCCCGACCTGGTTGTGGGTCATCCCCAGCCCGCCGCCGACCGTGACGTCGAATCCGGCCAGGCGTCCCTCGCCGTCGGCGATCGCGATGAAGCCCAGGTCGTGTGCGAAGACGTCCACGTCGTTGCTCGGCGGGATCGCGAACACGACCTTGAACTTGCGGGGAAGGTATGTCCTGCCGTACATCGGCTCCTCGTCCTCCGGGGGCTCTCCTCCCGCCACCAGGGTGTCGTCGACCCAGAGCTCATGGTACGCCCCGGTGCGGGGAAGCAGGCGGTCCGCGACGGCCCGCGCGATCCCCAGCGTCTCGGCGTGCAGGCGCGAGAGATGCGGGTTGGGGTTGCACATCACGTTGCGGTTGACGTCGCCGCACGCCGCGAGCGTGTCGAGGAGCGCGGCGTTCACCTCGCTTATCGCGGAGCGCAGGTTCTTCTTGATGACACCGTGGAGCTGGAATGACTGCCGGTTTGTTATCTTCAGCGTCCCGTTCCCATGGGAATCGGCGATCGCGTCCATCGCCAGCCACTGGCCCGGGGTGCAGACGCCTCCGGGGACCCGGATCCGCGCCATGAAGATGTAGGCCTTCTCCCTGCCCTCCTTGCGCCGCTGGGCGCGCAGGTCGCGGTCGTCCTGGGAGTAGACCCCGTGGAACTTCGCGAGCTGGGAGCTCTCCTCCGAGATCGTGCCGCTGGACGGGTCCTCGAGATCGCGAAGGATGTGGCCGCGCAGGTGGCGGCTCTCCGCCTTGATCTGCTCGTTCTTGTGGAGGGGCCTTGGCCCGGCTTCTGTTGTCTCGCTCACGGTCGGGTTACGGCGCCCAGTGCCTCCAGGAGCGCGCCGGACAGGAGCTCGATCGCGGCGGGGTGCGACCCGACGAGCCCGGTGAAATGGCAGCGCAGCGCCGGCCGGCGCGCCTGCGCGGCCCGGGCGGCCCTTTCGAGGTCGCCGCCCGGCCCGGCGTGCCGGCCCGGCGAGAGGAAGAGGGGTGCAATAAGGACATCGCCCGAGTCGAATCCGGGCGCCGCGAGTGCTTCGGGCAGGAGGGGCCGGCTGAAGACGGACTCCGGTCCGTCGGGCGCCTCCATGGATGCGGCAGCGAGCGGCCCGATGGAGCGGCCGAGCCTCTCGCGGGCCGCATCCGCGACCGAGTTGCGGACGGCGCCCGAGGCGCGGGAGGGGCCGCCGTGGTCGACGACGACGACCGCGGGTCGGCCCAGTCCCTTCGCCGCGGCCGTCTCGCGCACGCGGTCGGCAACGATCTCCGCGAGCGCCGTTCCGGCATCCAGCCCCTCGGTGATCGAGAAATCGAATCCCCCCAGTTCGTCGCCGAGGGCCTCGAGGTCCCTGCGCATGCGGGAGCCGATCGCTCCCTGCGGGCAGATGAAGAAGGGGACGAACACGTACTCGCGCTCGCCTTCCGACACCCGGGCCCGGACCCAGGGCGCGAGCGTCCACGCGGGGCCGCCCGCCAAGTCCCCGGGGGGGATCCGGCCGCTGTGCCTCCATGAGACCGCCTCCACCCGGGTCCCCGCCCTTTTCCCGACGGAGTCGGCGGCCGTCCGCAGGCTCTCGTGCGCCGCGGGCTCGAGCGAACCGTTGTCGATCAGGGCGACTCTCATAGGGCGACGGCCTGGTGCCGGGCGGCCTCGAACCATGCCAGCTCCTCAGAGAAGGCCGCCACCTCGCCTATGATGATCATCGAGGGCGCGGCGACATTGCCCTGCGCGGCCAGTTCCGCGAGCGTCCCCAGGGTCCCGAGGATCCTGCGGTGGCCCGTTGTCGTGGCCGATTGGATGATCGCGGCCGGGGTTGTCGCCGCGAGCCCGCCCGCCTCGAGGCGCCGGGCTATGGTCGCGAGGTTCTTCACGCCCATGTAGATGCACAGTGTCGCCCTGAGCCGGGCATAGTCCTCCCAGCGCACCGCCGCGCCCGGCTTCGAGGGATCCTCGTGGCCGGTCACCAGGACGACCGAGGAGCTGTGCAGCCGGTGGGTCAGGGGAATGCCCGCGCAAGCCGCCGCGGCGAGCGCCGACGTGACCCCGGGCACAACCTCGAACGCGACCCCGGCTGCGGCGAGCGCCGCGGCCTCCTCGCCCCCGCGCCCGAACACGAATGGATCGCCGCCCTTGAGCCGGACGACAATCTTTCCCTCGCGCGCCAGGCGGACGAGAGTCTCGTCGATCACGCTCTGGGGGCGGCAGAACTGGCCCGCCTTCTTGCCCGCAAACACCCTCTCGCATCCCGGCGCAGCCAGTTCCAGGACCTCGGGCGCGACCAGGTTGTCGTACACGACGACGTCGGCCTCGCCGAGGACGCGCCTGGCCTTGAGCGTGAGGAGCTCCGGGTCCCCGGGCCCGGCGCCCACGAGGTAAACGGTGCCGGGGCTCATATGTCGGCGCCCTCCCCCGCCTGCTCGGCCGGCCGCGCAAGGCCAAGCGTCAGCTGCATCAGCCTCTCGATCGAGTCGTCGGCGGCCTCGCGGTCGGTCCTCACCTCGAGGTCGGGCGACAGGGGGGCCTCGTACGGGGAGTCAATTCCCGTGAAGTCCTTGATCAGCCCCGCGCGCGCCTTCTTGTAGAGCTGCTTGGGGTCGCGGCGCTCGCATTCCGCGAGCGGGGTGTTGACGAAGATCTCGGCGAACGGGATGCCGCGCTGCTTCGCCCGCTCGGCCGCCATCGCGCGGTCGGCGCGGTACGGCGAGATGAATGCCGCGGCCACGACGACGCCGGCCTGCGCGAGGTGGATCGCCAGTTCCGCCGCCCGGCGGATGTTCTCGCCCCGGTCCTCGGCGGTGAATCCGAGGTTTCGGCTTAGACCCGCCCGCAGGATGTCGCCGTCCAGCACGGAGGCGAGGATGCCGGCGTTCAGGAGGCGCTGCTCGAGCGCGTGGGCGAGCGTGGTCTTTCCCGAGCCGGACAAGCCGGTCATCCAGACAATGCAGCCGCGGTGGCCCAGGATTGCCGAGCGGCTCACGATGCTTATGCCCGCGCCGTCGGACGGCTCCTCGACGACGGAATCGATGACGCCGCCGCCGCCTATCCTTCGGCCCCGCATCAGGACGAAGCGGCCAAGGGACGGCACCTTGCCGCCGACGTCGAAGGCGATGGGCTTGCGCACGCGCATCCGGATCTCCGCGACCTCGTGGCACTTGACTTCACCCGTCGTGCCCGCGCCCGTCTCGAGCGTCACGGCGTCCAGCGTGCGCTGAATCCCGAGGACGCGCGCCTCGGCCTGCTGCGTGCCCAGCTTGAGGGGAAGGAGCTCGCCCGAGCGCAGCGGCTCGTCGTGAATCCAGAACACCCTGGCCGTGAAGGTGCGCGCCTCGTAGGGCCGGTCCCCGGGCAGGGCGCCAATCTGGCCGCGCTCGACGAACAGCTCGTCCTCGAGCGTGACGGCGACCGCGCGCTCCGAGCCGACGGGGCCCCCCGGGGCCGGGGTCTGCGGGGGCCAGCTCTCGATCGACTTCACCCGGCTGCGCTTGCCGCCCGGCAGGAACTCGATCGGGTCCCCGACCGAGACGCTCCCGGACTCCACGAATCCCGCGATGATCCTGCGCGCGTCAAACCGGTAGACGTCCTGGACGGAGAGCCGCAGGGGGCCGCCGGACGCGGGCGGATTCGCGCGGAACTTCTCCAGGGCCTCGAGCAGCGTCGGCCCCCGGTACCACGGCATGCGGTCGCTGTGCCTGATCAGCCCCTCCCCGTGCCTGGCGGAGATGGGCACGAAATGCGCGGGCTCCACGCCGAGCCTGCCGAGGAACTCGCCGAGCTCGGAGCGGATCCGGTCGAAGACGTCCGGGCCGTAGTCGACCAGGTCCATCTTGTTCACAGCGACGACAATCTGCCGGAGCCCGAGGAGCGAGAGCAGGAAGCAGTGCCTGCGGGTCTGCTCGCGCAGGCCCGCCTCGGCGTCGACAATGAGGATCGCGGCGTCCGCGCTCGCGGCCCCCGTGATCATGTTCTTCAGGAATTCCTTGTGCCCGGGCGCGTCGATGATCGTGAACGAGCGGCGCGCCGTGCGGAAGGGCACGCGGGTCGTGTCCATCGTTATGTTCTGCGCCTGCTCCTCGAGGAGCGCGTCGAGGAGGAATGCGTACTCGAACTCCATCCCCTCCGCCTTGCAGGCGGCCTCGATGCGCTCGGCCTTCCCGTCGGGCACCGAGTGCGTGTCGAAGAGGAGCCTGCCGATGAGCGTGGACTTCCCGTGGTCGACGTGCCCGACGACCACCAGGTAGAGGTGGTCGGCCCCGCGGGGCTGGGCCGCGGGCGCATCCGGCGCCGGGCGCGGCGCGTCCGGGGACTGCGGGGAAAGAGCGGTTTCCGAAAGGGGCCTCATCGTCCGTGTCACATGAAACCCTTGGCGCGGAGCTTCTGCATCGCGTTGCGCTCGTGGTGGTCCTGCGCCCGACCCGAGCGCTCGGACACCTTCGTGACCTTGAGCTCCTCGACGATGTCGGCGATCGTCATGGCGTTGCTCCTCACGGGCTTCGTGATCGGCATGCATCCGAGCGACCGGTAGCGCTGGCCGTTGCGGGAGAAATACATCCCGGGCAGCGGCACCTTCTCGCGCTCGAGGTAGCGCCAGATGTCGATCTCCGTCCAGTCGAGCAGGGGCTGCACCCGGACGTGCTCCCCCGGACCCGACTCGGTCGTGAAGTGGTTCCAAAACTCGGGCGGCTGGTCCTTGTAGTCCCACTCGAACTCGGCGTTGCGCGGCGAGAAGTAGCGCTCCTTCGCGCGGGTCGAGTCCTCGTCTCGCCGGATGCCGGTGATGAGCGCGTCGAACTTGTACGCCGCCAGGCACTGCTGGAGGGCGACGGTCTTCAGCTCGTGGGTCACGGTCACCGGATCCGTCGTCTCGTAGCCGATCCCGCGGGCGCGCGCCTCAAGGTTGGTCCAGATGGCGAGGTCGAGCCCGTAGTGCTCCTTCGCCCAGGTGCGGAACTCGATCATCTCCGGGAATTCGTAGGTCGTGTCGATGTGGACCACGGGGAAGGGCATATGCCCGCAGAACGCCTTCTTCGCGAGCCAGAGCAGGACGTTCGAGTCCTTGCCCATGGACCAGAGCATCGCCGGCTTCTCGAAGCCGTAGAACGCCTCGCGCATGAGGTAGATGCTCTGGGACTCCAGGTCGTCGAGGTGGGTCATTACGAAGGGCGGCTCATATGTTCGCAGCCGGGTCGTGGAGCCCGCACTCGCGCTTGATGCCGAAGAAGCGCGTCTCCTCGGCCGTGATGTCCGCGGACAGCGGCCGCGTCGTTTGGACGTCCCCTATCGAGACGTAGCCCTTTTCCCAGAGCGGGTGGTACGGGAGGTCGTTTTCCGTCAGGTACCGGTGGACGTCGCGGTCGGTCCACGTGACGATTGGCAGGATCTTGGCCCGCCCGTCCTGGATGCTGACGACCGGCAGGTGCTCGCGCGTGCTCGACTGGGTGCGCCGAAGGCCCGCAAGCCAGGCGCGGGCGCCCAGCTCGCAGAGGGCCCTTTGCATCGGCTCGACTTTCAAGATCCGGTTGTAGGCGTCGATGCCCGCCTCGCCCTTCTCCCACAGCCTGCCGTGGC
>DATNHT010000067.1:0-57283 GCA_035604815.1 Opitutaceae bacterium | reverse complement strand
CCCGGTCCGGTCGGAATTGAAGAAGATCACCCTTGAGTCGGGCGTGTACTCCGATCCGTCGTCGAGCCCCTTCGCCGTTGTCAGGCGCTCCTCGGTGCCTCCCGCGGACGGGACGCGGTAGATGTCGAAGTTTCCATTTCGCGCGCCCGTGAAGACCAGGAATTTCCCGTCCGGCGACCAGCCATGCAGGTATGAGGGGCCGGTCGGCGTGATCCTCTTGGGGACGCCCCCGCCGACCGGGAGCGTGTACACCATCGACGTGGGGCCGCTGCTGATCCCGAGCATCCGGCCGTCAAACGAAAGCGCGTGGTCGTTGTTGCAGTGGACCTGGGCGCCGGTGTCGATCGGGGTGGCTTCGCGTTTCGCCAGGTCGAAGCTGAATATCCTCCCGTTGTGATTGTAGATGAGGCGCCTGGCGTCCGGCGTCCAGTTGGGGGCCTGGAGCGAGTCATCCGCGTGCCAGACCGCCTTGCGAACGCCCGTGCCGACGTCGAGCAGCTCGATGTCGCTGCCGATATAGTCCCTGTAGGGGACGAAGGCCGGGCTCGCCGGCCGAATAAGCCGGACATTCCTGAAGATGCCCCGCTCCACGGCAGAGTTGTTGTGCGCGCAGACGTAGATGCCGACAAACACCTCGTCGGGCAGGTCGATCGCATCAAATTCCTGCGAGGAGAGTGTCTCGCCGAAGTGCGCCGCGGACATGGTGAACTTTCTGCCGGAACGCTCAAGCTGGAGGACGTCCGGGCCCTCTATCTTGAGCCGGACCTCCTCTGTCGGCGCGCCGTCGGCCTTGCGGAACTGCAGCGATGTGAGCCCGCTGCCGTGCCTGCACGCGTTCACGTGGGGTGAACGGGGATCGAGGCTCGCGCGGACGATGAGCCCCATCTTGCGGTGGGGGTCGATGCCCCCTCCCAGGAATTCCGTGAGGGCCTGCAGGATGAAGTCGCCCCTCACCCTCTTCCAGGCAAAATGGTACTCGTCGTGGTCACCCCACATGTTGGTGCCCGACGACGCCAGGAGATACTCCTGGGAGTCACCGTCGAACGCGGCGCTTCCGGGAATTCCCACGCCACCTATGTCGGCGTGCTGATCGAAGACCCCGACGCCGCCAGGCTGGCCGGAGCCGCGGGCCGGGACGGCCACCCCGACCGCAAACGCGCAGCACAGGGTCGGAATCAGGGACAGGTTGGTCGAAGCGAGCTCGAGAATATGCGGGGACATGGGAGCTGGGGGTTTCGGCGGTCCGCGCGCGGGCCGCCGCGATCCATGGGTTGACTCGGCGTCTTTATACTATGCGCCGCGCGCCGAACGGCAAGCCCCGAGATGGCCCAGCATGCGCGGGTGCGGTGGCGCCAACGGGCGCCGGCCGCCGCGCCCTCGAACGTCGGAAGAAAGTTGCATCCGGTCGTAGCGGCACGCATCCATGTATACGGAATATCATGCTGTTCCAATCCACTCGAGGCCCGCGCCGCTCCCGGCCAGCGCTGCTTTGGAGCCCAATGCTTACCCTGCAGCTCGCCGCCCTCCTGCTCCCAGGCTTGGCCGCCGGCGCCTTTGCAGGCACCGCGTCCGACCGGCTGCGCGAGGAGCCCTCGGCGTTCCTTCGGGCCAACGCGGGCAGTCCGGTTGACTGGATGCCGTGGGGCGAGGCGGCCTTTGCCCGGGCAAGGCTCGAGCGCAAGCCCGTCTTCCTCTTCATGGGCTACTTTACAAGCGAGCTCGCCCGGGCGATGCGCCGCCAGACTTTTGCGAACCCGGAGACGGCGCAATGGCTCAATCAGCAGTTTGTCTGCGTGATCGTCGACCGCGACGAGCGCCCCGGCCTGGCTTCGCTCTACCAGGCCTACGTGGGGGACGTGAAGCAGCTCGCCGGCTGGCCGATCAACGTGTGGCTCACGCCCGAGCTCGTGCCGTTCGACGGCGCCACCTACCTTTCGCCCTCCGAGGATTGGGGCAGGCCCGGGTTTCTGAAGCAGGCAAAGCAGGCCCTGGACGCGTGGAAGGCGGACCCCGTGGGCTGCCGCAAACGGGCGGCGGAGGCCGTGGCGCAGCTCACTCCCGCCGCCCGGTCGGCGCCGCCCGCTGCCTGGACCGCCGAAAGGTCAAGGGCGAGGCTTGCGGCGGCTGCCCAGGCATGGCGGGACAGTTTCGATTCCGAGAGGGGTGGCTTCGGCGACCTGCCGAAGGAACCGGAGCCCGAGCTGATCCGCTTCCTCCTGCGCCAGTCGCCCGCGGACCGCGAGGCCGCGCTGAAGACCCTGCGCGCGCTGTCGACCAGCGCGGTGCGCGATCCGCTTGACGGCGGGTTCTTCCGATATGCGACCGACGCGGCTTGGCGCCTTCCCAGCCCGCAAAAGACCCTCTCGGACCAGGCGCGCATCGCGCTCGCCTTCCTCGACGCGGCCCAGGGAGAAGACGCGAGGACATTTGAGCAGTGCGCGCGCGGCGCGCTCGGCTTCGCGCTCGGCCATTTCGCGCATCCCGACGGCACCTTTGCCGCGGCGCAGGATGCCACGGCCGACGAATTCGTCGGCTACTACGCGTGGACGGCGGCTGAGATCGACAACGCCCTGGGGGCCGATGCCCCGGCCTTCAAGCGGGCCCATGGCGTCGAGCCGGGCGGAAACGTGCCGTCCGCCGACGACCCCTCCGGCCAGTACTCCTCCAGGAATCTCCTGCGCTCAAGCGCCGTCGCCGATCCCGGGCTGGCCGCCGCCGCGGCCCGCCTCCTCGCCTTGCGCGACCGCCGCCCCGCACCGCCGCTCGACGGCCGCGCCACCGCGGGCGCGCACGGGCTCATGCTGGGCGCGTTGGCGCGCGCGGGCGCGCAGCTTGGCGACTCCCGCTACCTGGATGCGGCGGAGCGAAGCCTGGACGCAGTGAAGAAGGCGTTCATCCTGTCGCCGGACGGCGATCTCCGCCGCCTTGCCGGCTCGGCCGAGGCCGCCGGCGCGGACGACTACGCGGCGCTCGCATTCGGCTGCCGCGAGGTTGGCCGGGCCGCGAAGGACAAGGCAGCGGACGCGCTGGCCGCGCGCCTGCTGGCGCGCCTTGACAAGGTGTTTTACGACCCGGCCAGCCGCAGGTATTTCGCGTCGCCGCCTGGGCCGATCGCGGGGATCTTTGTGCGCCCGTTTGCGTCCGGGGACCCCCCTGGCGCGGAGGCCCTTGCGCTACTCTCAGGAGGACCCAGGGAGAGGGCCGCGGAGATCGCGGGCGGGCTGCTGGACTCCCTGGATGAGGCGAATGTCCGGGCCCCCGGGGACGCGCTCCTCGCACTCGGCCTCTTCGCGGAGGCCGAACCAGGCAAATGACCCTATTCTGCTCGGGTGAGCACCACCGCGGCATCGCGACCGATCGGTGGCGTCGCAAGCCGTAGCGTTCCGCCGCGGTGCTCGATCACGCTGGCGGGGGACGCCGCCCCCTTCTGCGTGTCCCACCAGGCGACTTTCCAGGAGCCGGCGGGCACGTTCTCCAGGACCGCCGTGCCCCCGGCAGGGACGGAGGGGTTGACCGCGTAGAGGTTCTTCCGGTGCCAGATCCACGCCTCGATGAATCGGTCATTCCGGCGGCCGATCAGCGCGAGGGCTGAGGTCTCGAGGCCCAGGTCGATCTCCGGCACCTCTATCCAATCCGGGCCGGGATTCTCGACGAGGATCGTGTGCAGGCCCGCGGCGACAGCGACCTCCAGCACGGCGGGAACCGGGGCGCCGGAACCTCCGTCCCACCGGTGAGTCGCCCCTATGTGGCCGTCGACACTCACCCGCAGGCCGGCAACGCCCGGACCCATGGCGCCCGCGCGGACACGCAGTGTGGTTTGGGCCGGCAGGTCGAGATGGTACGTGGCGCGGTCCGGGAATCCGTCGGCCACGCTGGCAGCGGAGCCGACCAAGATGGCGGGGACGCTGGCCGCTTCGATCGGCACCGTGCCGTCGAGGGGGTAGGCGAAGTCGGGGGCCGCCCGGCGCTGCCAGACCTGCCCGGCGACGATCTTGAGCGGCGCGCGCTCCGGGCACTCGACCACGGCCGAGAACGCCTGGAGGCCCGCTTGCGCAAGAACGCGGTTGAGCACAAGGAATCGGAACACCGCCCCGAGCTGATCCAGCCGTTTTTGTTCGAGAAGCTGCCAGCCGTTCCAGGGCTGGGCCGGCATCGTGCCCTGCCCCATGATGCTCGCCCACACGGGAGGCACGATGTTCAGGCCGGCCTTTTTGACCTCGGCCGAAAAAGGCTCATGGTCGTCGCCCATCTCGCCGTAGAAGACGGGCCGGTCGAGCGCGTCGCACGGGGGGTCGAAGCTGCGCGCCCCCGCGATCAGATTGGCCGCATAGAGGTGCGGCTGGCAGAAATCCATCTTCCCGTAAATGGGGCTTCGGAGGTTCTCGGTGCTGGTGGTGATGAGGTGCCCATAGACGTCGACCGTGCGGATGAAGGTGGCCATCTCGTTGTGCCAGCGGGCGACGTCGGTCTCGCGGCCCTGCTTGAACGCGTCCGTCCAGTGCACCTCGTTGAAGAGCTCCCAGGCGAACACGGCGGGCGACCAGCCCCACCGGGCGACGATGTAGCGGTACTTGATCAGCGTGAAGACCTGGGCGTTCCGGTCCGTGAAGAAATCGGCGGGCGACTTGAGGAATCCGCCGGGATTGGCCGCATTCCAGGGGTTCTCGGCCCAGTTGGAGTCGTTCGTCGTGTTGAACTGGCCGTGGTGCTGGAGGACAACCTGGACATAGACCCCGTTCTCCTCGGCTGCGGCCAGGAGCTGGTCCCAGGTTTCCGCCACCCGCTCCTCGAAGAAGCCGGGCTTGGGAGACGGGCCCATGTCCTTCGGAAGCCAGTCGAGATTCAGGCCGCTCCAGTGCGCCATCCAGACCCTCATCCAGTTGAGGTTGGCATGGGCGAACGCCGGCAGCGCGCCAAGGTAATAGTTGAGGCGGTCGGGCTGGTCGTCCGGTGCCCAGGCCAGGTTCGCGCCGAGGGGGACAAAGGGGTGGCCGTCGGACCGGGCGAGCTGCCGGGGATTCTTCGGGTCGCGCAGGATTGCCGGCAGGCGCGTTCTCGCGGTGTTCTGGACCTCGGCGGGCGAAACCAGGCTGACGACGAGCCCCGTCTCGTGAATCCCCATCGTCGTCTCCGAGACGCTGCCAAAGCGGTACGTGCCGATCTCATCGGGCCGTGCGCGGACGGCGAAGAGCCCGCCGTCCGCGTAGTACGCGGGCAGCGTCAGCTTCTGCCCGCTCGGCGTCGTGATCTCCGCCCACAGCTCTCGGGCGTACCGGTTGTCGACCATCGCGTTCTCGGGTGCGACAAACTCGAATTCGACGGGCTTGGGGCCGGCGAACGTGCCGGGCAAAAGGACTATCCCTGCCAGGAGCGGGAGCCAGGGGAGGCGCACCGGCGCGCGGTATGATTCCTCACGCATTCTTGCCTGCCGCGGACGCAATGAGCGACTTGTCCTGCATTGTCGCCCGGAAGGTCCCGGGGGATTCGCCCGTCAGGCGCTTGAAGAGCACGCACATGTACTCCATGTGCTCGAAGCCCGTCAGCTCGGCGATCCGCTTCAGCGGGAAGTCGGTCTCGAGGAGAAGCTGGCGGATCTTCTTGAGCTGCACGCGCCGGATCTCCGCCTGCGGCGAGCGGCCGATATGCTGGCGAAACTTCCGCTCCAGCTGGCTGCGCGACGCGTGGGCGTGCTGCAGGACCTGATCCACGGATATGCCGTGGCAGGCCTCCTCCCGGATGAAGCTGAGCGCCGAGACGACATTGCGGTCCTCGACGGCCAGGACGTCCGTGGAATGGCGGGTCACGACGCCGATCGGCTCGACACGCTGGTCGAGCTCCTGCGGCCTTCGACCTGCGAGCATGTCGCGGAGCATGTTGGCCGCGCGGAACCCCGACTGGAAGGCGTTGGGCGCCACGCTCGAGAGTGCCGGATCGGCCAGGTCGCAGCGTATGGTGTCGTTGTTTGCGCCCAGTATGGCGACCTCCTCGGGCACGAGGATGCCGCTGGCATGGGCCGCCCCGATCACCTGCAGCGCACGCATGTCGTTGCAGGCCATGATCGCGATCGGCTTCGGCAGGGGCTTCATCCAGCCGGCCAGCTTGCTGATCTGATCGTCGTCCCAGAACGGGGTGAGGCCCCCGGGGTAGCTGACGTCAAACGCGGAGGTCGTGTGCCCGGCGAGACGGACCGCCTCCACGAACCCGTCGCGCCGCTCCCGGGACCAGCTCGCGTTCGAGAAGCCGGAGAAGCCAAAGTTCTGGAAGCCCCGCTCGATGAAATGTTCCGCCCCCAGGTGGCCGACGCCCACGTTGTCGGGCCTGATCTTCGGGACGCCGGCGTACGGCTCCACGTCGTTCAGGTCCACCAGCGGAATCCCGCGCTCGGCGCAGGCGCGCACGAGCAGCGGCGTGGTATGCCGGCTGATCACTCCGTCCCAATGCTTGCTGGCGAGCCAGCGCGGGTCCGACTCGGAGCGGGCCTCGTCGTCGTGGAACGCCGTCCAAAAGTGGTGCGTGCGCTCGAAATGCGCGATCCCCTTGAGCATCGCCATGCTCTCTTCGAAGCGGGTGCGGAAGATCAGCAGCACCTGGGGTTTCATTACCCCAAACCTGAAACCATCGATTCCGGTAGGCAAGCGCGGGAGAAGCCGGGCTATTTCTTGAGCGGATTGTCTTTGATGAACGTCACGACGTCCTGCGCTTTGCAGAAGCACAGCGCGGTGACCGTGTCCGCGGCGCCGTAGTACAGTGCGATGCGGCCGGTCGCCGAGTCGCACAGGCATCCCACCGGGAAGCAGACGCCGGGCACGAAGCCCGCGAGCTCATAGGGCGCCTCCGGAACGAGGAAGGGCTCGCGGGCGCACGCAACGACCTTCCAGGGCCGCTCTGCGTCGAGCAGCATCCCTCCAATCGAATACACGTAGCCGTTGCAGGTCGTCGTGACGCCGTGGTAGAAGAGGAGCCATCCCTCGCTCGTCTCGATGGGCGACGGGCCGGCGCCGATCTTTGTGCCCTGCCACCAGGGTCCGCCGCGGCCGATCACGTGGCGATGCTTGCCCCAATGGAGAAGGTCCGGGCTCTCGCTGATGAAGATGTCGCCAAACGGCGTGTGGCCGGTGTCCGAGGGCCGGCTGAGCATCAGGTAATTCCCGCCGATCTTGCGCGGGAAGAGCACGCCGTTGCGGTTATAGGGCAGGAAGGCGTTTTCCAGCTGCCTAAAGCGCACGAAATCGCGCGTCCTGGCGATGCCGATCGTCGGCCCATGGTAGCCATTGCACCACGTGACGTAGTGGACGCCGTCGATCTGGGTGACGCGCGGATCGTACGCGTATTCAAGCTTGCGAATCTCGGGGTCGTCGCACTTGAGGTCGATCGGCTTCGGGTCGAACCCGAACCTGAGGCCGTCCGGGCTGCGGCCCACATGCAGGTGGGGAATGCGGTCCATTCCCTCGGTGCGGAACACGCCGATGAATCCGGCCTTCCAAGGCACGACCGCGCTGTTGTAGATGCCCGTAACCCGCGGAAGCGGACGGCGGCCGATGACCGGATTGGCGTCGAAGCGCCAGACCAGGTCCGGATTGCCCGCGGGCTTTGGTTGCCACGGAATGTTCGGCAGTGCGGGACCGACTATCTTGAGCTTCATAGCAGGGGTTAGGTGACGGGCCAGCGCCCCGCGCACGGCACCGGATAGCGGGGCATTCGCCCAATAAGGTGAAGGGGGACCCGTCTAGCGTATCCGGAATCGATGTATATGTTAATGAGATCCTTTGTCTAAAACTTGAGAAGGCCTCCGCCACTATCCGGCCGGCCGCGGCGTCGCCGCAGGGGCTTGGAAGTTAGCCACTTAGGCTGGGTCCCGTCCGTGGATGTCCGCGAAGAAGCGCGCACCGCCGAATTGACTTTCCCATGGATATCGGCGGTTTAGGGGTTGGGGTCGGCAAATCGCAATCCTGCCGCCCGCCCGCCCAACCCAGACCCTTGCGCCAGCCCCCAGCCAAGTCCCTCCGCTGCCTCGCTCTCTTCCTCGCCCAGGGCCTGATCGCGGCGGCTGCAGGAGAAGAAATCCACGTGTTCAGTGTGGCCGATTTCGGCGCCACCGGGAGCGACATCCGCGGCGACACCGCTGCGATCCAAAGGGCGATCGACGCATGCGCCGGCCATGGCGGCGGACAGGTGGTCGTCCCGTCGGGAGCAACATTGACGATCGGCACCATTGAGCTGAAGAGCCGCGTCGAGCTCCACCTCGAGCGCGGAGCGCTGCTCCAGGGCAGCCCCCACCACGGCGACTTCACCCGCTTCGCGCTTCCCCCCACCTGGTTCGAGCCCGGCCCGGTGCAGAAACTGGGCGTGGTGGTCTACGCGGACAACGCCGAGGACATAGCCATCACGGGCCCCGGGCGCATCGACGGCAACGGCATGGCCTATGTGTCGGAGGTCGGGCCCTACATCTACAAATGCGTCTCCCTGCGGCCCTTCACCGTCGTCCTGAAGGACTGCCGGCACGTCCTGCTGCGGGATTTTTCCCTCACCAACTCGGCATTCTGGACGCTGAGGCTCCTGGGTTGCGACGACGCCACGATCGACTCTGTCCGAATCGACGGGGACCTGAGGATGCCAAACAACGACGGCATCGACATCGACAGGTCCTCCAACGTGAGGGTCCACGGGTGCCACATCACCACCGGCGACGACTGCATCTCGCTGAAGGCGGTCCCCCTGAGCGAGGGCATCACCCGGCCCTGCGAGAATGTCGTCATCTCCGGATGCACCCTGGTTTCGCGCTCGTCGGGAATCGTGCTCGGTTGCGACGTGTCCGGCGCCATCAGAGACGTGGTCGTGAGCGACTGCGTCATAACGGACAGCCACAGGGGCGTCGCCGTGCGCCTTAGCCTGGAGGGCACCATCGAGCGGGCGCTCTTCTCGAACCTCGTCATCGAGACCAAGATCTTCGATTCCATGTGGTGGGGACGCGGCGAACCCATCCAGATCGAGGCCGTGCCCTGGAACGAGCGCACCCGCCTCGGCGTCATTCGGGACATCCGCTTCTCCAACCTCATCTGCCGCTCCGAGAATGGCGCCGTGGTCTACGCCGCCGAACCCGGGCACATCGAGAACATCTCCTTCGACCGCGTCTCCATCCGCATCGACAGGCCGTCGGCGTTCGCCGGCGGCCAGCAGGACCTGCGCCCCACAGCCACGGCGCCCCTGCCGCAGATGGGAACGAGCGGCTTCCTCCTGCGCCATGCGGCGGGGGTCAGCTTCCGGGACTGCAGCATCGCCTGGGGCCCCGACCCCCCGGCCTATTTCCAGTATGCGCTGGATGCCGACGGCTGCCCCGGCCTCGCGGCCTCGGGGCTTGCGGGCGAGGCCGCGCATCCGGGCACGGAGGCCCGGTCGGTCAGATGAGGTTCCCATGACCCGCCGTGAATTCATAGGCATCTCGGCCGGCGCGGCCGCCGGCGCGCTGCTTCCCGTTTCGGGCGCAGCCCAGGCGCCCGCCGCCTCGCGTCCGCAGCCGCGCATCCCGCGGTGGCGCGGGTTCAACATTTCCGGGTGGTCCCGCGGCGCGAGCGCAATGGCATTCAAGGAGACCGACTTCGAGTGGATGGCCGGGTGGGGATTCAACTTCGCCCGGCTGCCGCTCTCATACTGGGCATGGTCGGACCCGAAGGACTGGATGAAGATCGACGCCGACGCGCTCAAGCCCGTCGACGAGGCGATCGAGATGGGCCGGCGGCACGGCGTCTACATCAACCTTTGCCTGCACCGAATCCCGGGCTACTGCGTCAACGGCCGCGAGCGCGAGCCCCACCAGCTCTTCGACAGCCCCCGCGAATCGATGCAGCTCGCCGTTGCGGCCGCCGCGCATCACTGGCGCCACCTCTCCGAGCGGTACAAGGACGTCCCGAGCTCGCGCCTGAGCTTTGACCTCTTCAACGAGCCGCCCTTCATGGCCGACCAGTCGCGGTACGTGGAGGTGGCCCGGACCCTGATCGGCGCCATACGCGAGGCGAGCCCGGACCGGCTCATCGTCGCCGACGGCGCCGACATCGGCCAGACCCCGGTGATGGGCCTCGTCGACGAGGGCATCGTCCAGAGCACGCGCGGCTACCTTCCGAAGATGATCAGCCACTATACGGCGACGTGGGTGCCGCCCAACGAGTTTGAGTCGCTCGAAAAGCCCACCTGGCCCATGGCCGACAAGCACGGCGTGGTGTGGAACCGCGACAAGCTGCGCGCCGAGCTCATCACCAAATGGAAGCCCCTGACGGACCTGGGGGCCCCGGTTCATGTCGGAGAATGGGGCTGCCACAACAGGACGCCCCATGAGGCCTGCCTCGGGTGGATGACCGACCTGATCGCGCTCTGGAAGGAGGCCGGCTGGGGGTGGGCCATGTGGAACCTGCGCGGCGACTTCGGCATCGTCGACAGCGGGCGCGCCGACGTGGCCTACGAGGACTTCAGGGGCCACAAGCTCGACCGGAAGATGCTGGATCTGCTGCTTGCCGGCTGAGCCGGCGGGGCGCCTAGCCGCCGGCGCCCCGGCCGAGGAGCTCGTCCGCCCGCTCGATCAGCTGCAAGCACGAGCGGCTGTTGTGGTACGGGCATTTCCAGACGCTCACCTTGGCGCTTGGATAGCTCCTGCCGAAGGGGCCCTTCATTTCCAGTATGGGCGTCCCGTCGCGCGCCAGGGTGTTGTGCCAGTCGCCGTGCTGCCGGTCCACGAACTTGTCCTGGATGAAGCGCCAGCTCCTCGCCGAGTCCGCGAGATACGCCGGGTCGCCCGAGATCTGGTAGGCGTTGAGGAAGCCGACCGCGGCCTCGGCCTGCTCCCACCACTCCTTGTCCATGTTGGTGGGGCCCTTCGGGTCGCCCTCGCTGTACACGCCGCCGTCGGTGTCGACGCCCTGGGCGTTGGTCACCCTCGCGATTTCCACCGCCTCCTGCCTCGCCCGCGCCGCGAGCTGGCGGTCGCCCAGCACGTCCGCCGCCTCGACGAGAAGCCAGCTCAGCTCGATGTCGTGGCCGTACGAGACCCCGTCGCCGACCGGCGTCCAGTCGTCCTTCATGAACAGGATGAGGTGGTGGGTCTTTGGGTCGATGATGCGGCTCATGGTCAGCTCGATCAGCTCGCGCTCGCGCTGGCGCAGGCCCTCGTCGGGCCAGACGCGCAGCAGGTTGGTGAAGCCCTCGAGGATGTGGATGTGGGAGTTCTGCGACTTGGGGGCGGGCCCCAGCATGTTGCCCCCCTTCTTGTCCTCGCGCTGCCACCCGCGGTTGAGCGTGTCGAAGTAGCCTCCGTTCACCGGGTCATGGGCGTTCTTCTCGATCAATCCGTAGATCGCAACCGCCTGCTGCAGCGCCGCGATGTCGCCCGTCGCGCGGTAGTATTCGCAGAGGCCGTAGATGCCGAAGACCTGCCCGTAGATCTGCTTGTGCGCCTCGGCGGGCTGGCCGTCCGGACGGACCGACCAGAAGAGCCCGCCGTCCTGCTTGTCGACGAAGCGGTCGACGAGATCGCGGTAGGCCCAGCGCGCCATCTCGAGGTATTCCGGGTCGCGGTAGGCGCGGTAGGCGGCGGAGAACGTCCAGAGGATCCGGCTTGTGAGCAGGGCGCCGCGCGGGAGGTCGTCACGAACCGTCATGTCCTCGCCGATGAACGAGTGGAAGCCTCCGTGCTCGCGGTCGCGCGCGTACTTGAGCCAGAAGGGCAGGATGTTGCCGCGCAGCTCCTGTTCCGCGCCCTTGGAGAGGTCCGCCAGCTCGGCGGCGGGCACCGCGGGCGCCGCGCCCCCGAATGCGCCTGAGATGGGGAAGAGAAGGCCTCCTGCGAGGGCGGCGAGCCGGATTGGGGTTTTTTTTGGGGTCATGGTCGTGAAATCACCCGGAAACTCAGGCGGCAATCTACGCGAATCCAGGGCAAATTCCGAGAGGCAATAATGAGAATCCCCATTTGAAAGTTGAGAATGCTGAGTGCCCCCTCCGCGCCCGGCCCGGCCCGTCCGGGCCCCGGCCCCGCCCGGGGCGGTCCCCATGGGGACGGGCGTGCGGCCCGAAATCGGGTCTTGTTTGCCCTGCAAAGCAATTATTTGATTGTCGGCCCAGCATCGCGGCCGCGACACCGGTTCCGCGCACAACCCCAAGCCCCGACCGCGCAACCCCATGCAGCTGCACGCCCTCGATATAGGCATTGTCGTCGGTTACTTCGTCTTCGTCATCTCCATCGGCCTTTGGGTCTCGCGCAGGGGGACCAAGGACCTCGACAGCTACTTCCTCGGGGGCAAGAAGCTGCCGTGGTACATGCTCGGCGTCTCGGACGCTTCGGGGATGTTCGACATCAGCGGAACGATGTGGTGCGTCTACGTGCTCTTCCTCTACGGCCTCAAGAGCATCTGGCTCCCATGGGTGTGGCCGACGTTCAACCAGATCTTCCTTATGATGTTCATGAGCGCCTGGCTGCGGCGCTCCAACGTCCTTACCGGCGCCCAGTGGATGCAGACGCGCTTTGGCGACGACCGCGGCGGCACCCTCGCCCACCTGAGCGTGGTGGCATTCGCGCTCGTCAATGTCATCGGTCTGCTCGCCTACGCGTTCAAGGGCATCGGCAAGTTCGCGGTCGTGATGCTGCCGTGGCGCTTCACGGGCGCCGCGACCGGAATGCTCTCCGACGAGAATATCTACGCCGTCATCCTCCTCGGCCTCACCTCGCTCTACGCCATCAAGGGCGGAATGGTCAGCGTCGTCATCACCGAGGTCACCCAGTTCACCATCCTGACGCTGACCGCCATCACCATCGGCGCGATCGCCCTCTTCAAGGTCTCGCCCGACATGATCGCCGCCCGCATACCGGCCGGATGGATGAACCCGTTCTTCGGCTGGAGGCTCGACCTCAACTGGGACGGCATCCTCAAGACGGCAAACGCCGCGCTGCACCAGGACGGAAACGACCTCTTTTCGGTGATCTTCGGCCTGATGTTCTTCAAGGGCGTGCTCGCCAGCCTCGCCGGCCCGGCGCCGAACTACGACATGCAGCGCATACTCGCCACCCGCAACCCGCGCGAGGCCTCGCTCATGAACGGCATGGTGACCGTGGTGCTCATGTTCCCGCGCTACATGATGATCGCCGGCATCACGGTCCTCGCCCTCGCCTTCTGCATGCCCCAGCTCCAGTCGCAGGGTAAGCCGGATTTCGAGGAAATCCTGCCCATGGTGCTCAGCGGGCAGGTGCCCACCGGGGTGGCCGGCTTCCTCCTGGCCGGCCTCGCCGCGGCCTTCATGTCGAACTTTGCCGCGACGCTCAATGCCGCCCCCGCCTACGTTGTGAACGACATCTACAAGCGGTTCATCAACCCCAACGCGGGCGGCCTCAGGGAGGTCGCGCTGAGCCGCATCGTGTCCATGGTGTTCCTGGTGATCGGGATCGTCTTCGGCATGCTCACCGACCGCATCACCGACGTGATGATGTGGCTCGTCGGATCGCTCTACAGCGGCTTCGTGGTCGCCAACGTGCTGAAGTGGTATTGGTGGCGCTTCAATGGCTACGGCTACTTCTGGGGGATGGTCGCCGGCATCGGCGGCGCGATGGTCGTGCCCTCCGTCGCCGAGCTGATCGTGGGCCATAGCTTCAACATGCTCTACACCTTCCCCGTCCTCTTCGCCCTGTCCCTTATCGGCTGCTTCGTCGGGACGCTCTGCAGCAAGCCGGAGGACGAGCAGGTCCTGAAGAGATTCTACCGGACCGTGAACCCGTGGGGATGGTGGGGCCCCATCCGCGACAGGGTCATGCTGGACGACCCGTCGTTCGTCCCCAACCGCGGCGCCGCGCGCGATCTCACCAACGTCGCGGTAGGGATCGTGTGGCAGCTCTGCCTGGTATCGCTCCCGATCTACATTGTCCTCAAGCAATGGCCCTGGGCGGGCGCCATCCTTGCCCTGCTCGTCGTCACCTCGGTCTACATGAAATTCAACTGGTACGACAGGCTCGAGAAGGCGACCTAGGCGCGGGGCTTTGGCCTCCGCCCCGCCCGCAGCGCCGTCTGAGGCGCAACGGCGTTCCCGAGGCGCAGGCGGGCCCTGGCGGTGGGCCCCGGGCTGGCGGAACGGGCGGCTTGGCGGAAGGAAACTCGCCTCCTTGATCCGGGCGGTCCACGCTGAAGGAATGGCTCCAGCCGAAGTGCAATTCCCGGGTGCGCGTCAGCCGAACAAGGCGACATGCGCCCTCGTGGGCCTGCTGCTGGTGCTCCACATGTTCCTGGCCCTGTCCGCGATAAGCCGCAGGGGATTCTGCATAGACGAGATCGACCACCTGACCATGGGGTACAGCGAGTGGATGACCCACGACTACCGGGTGGACACCGCGAACGGCGACCTGATCAAGCGATGGGCTTCGCTTCCCCTGCTCATGACCGGGCCCCATTTCTCAGGGGGGCCCAAGGACGCCTTCTGGCGGGACGCGAACTACTTCAAACTTGGGAGCGAGTTCTTCTTCGGATCGGGAAACAATCCGGATCGGATGCTGGTCGCCGGGCGAGCGATGGCCGTCCTGCTGTCCGCCGCCCTTGGACTCTTGGTCTTTGTGGCGTCCAGGCGGCTTTGGGGAACGCCCGGCGGCCTGCTCTCCCTCTTCCTGTACGCACTTTGCCCCGTGATGCTAGCTCATGCGGCCATGGTCACCACGGACGTGTCCCTGGCCCTCACGCTCTCCGCGGCCTCGTTCCTGGTCTGGAGACTCCTTCACCGGATCACCTGGGCCGCGCTGGCCATCAGCGGAGCCGCGACGGGATTGCTCTTCCTCGCCAAGCTCACGGCAGTCCTCATCATTCCGATCACGGGGGCGCTCCTCATCGTGCGCCTTGTCAGGAACGACCCCTGGCTCGTGGATCTGGGGGGCAAGCCGCGGACCTGCCCTCTGCGCACAAGGCAGCTGCTGCTTGCCGCGGCTCTGTGCGTCTTTCACGTTGCCGCGGCGGCCGCAATTGTCTGGGCCGACTATGAGTTCCGATTTGCCGGCAGCTCCATCCCAGGCGATGCGCGGCTTGCCTGGACGGAGCTGCCCCAGCACCCCCATCCAATTGCGTCGCCGATACAGGCGACGTTCGATCTCCTCCTCGGCCACCGCCTCCTTCCGGAGGGATTCGTCAGGGGCGCCAACGCGATGCTGCTCCTCGATCAGAAGCGCCTGGCATTCATGCACGGGCATTGGAGCGACACGGGATGGCATACGTTCTTTCCCTACGCCTTTGCGATCAAGACCCCCCTGTTCCTCTTTGCGGTCCTCGGACTGGGGGCATGGTCCTGGTTCGTTCGCCCGGACAGGAGGAACCTGCTCTATCAGGCCTCACCCTGGTGGGTCCTGGTCTGCGCCGTCATGCTCGCGGCCTCGCTGCAACATGTGGACATAGGCCATCGGCATATTCTCGCGGTGTACCCCGCCCTTTACATTCTGGCGGGCTCGGCCGCGCTCCTGGTTGCCGGAAAGCCGTGGCTGCGCTGCGCGCTGGGACTGAGCATACTGGGGTTTTCCATCACGTCCTTTTATTCGCGCCCGGACTACCTGGCCTACGTGAACCTGCTCGGGGGCGGCATGAGCAACGGCTATCGCGATCTCACGGATGGCTCCGAGGACTGGGGTCTGGGGCTTCCCCAGCTCAAACAGTGGCTGGACGAGCACAATCCCGGGAATGCGGTTCCGACCTTCCTGGCGTACAGGGGAATGGACAGCCCCGAGTACCGGGGCATACAGAGCCGCAATCTTTACACGGCAATCGACCGGAACTCCGAAGTGCTTCCCCTTCTGCCGGGCTACTATGCGGTCAGCGCATCGGTGCTGGAGGGAATGACGCTCGCCGCGGGCCCCTGGAACAGCAGCTACGAGGAAAGATACCGACGGCTGTGCCAGCTGATGGATTACGCCTCGACCCTTCCCGGCGGCGAGCGCGACAAGGCCTATGCGCAGCTGTTCACCCCCTTCGTTGCCCTGCGCGTGGCGCGTATTTGCGCCTGGCTTCGCAGGCCGCAGACCCGGCCCCCCGAGGCCTTCGTCGGGCACGCCATTCTGGTGTGGAAACTGACGGGCAAGGAAATCGACGAAGCGCTCACGGGCCCGGTGCCCGCGGACGACGCGGAGTGGGAATCCTTTCTGAAGTCGTCGCGCGACTAGCCCGCGGTCTCCGGGCGCCATGCCGGGGCTGGATTCACCGCCGCCGCTCCCGAACTCAGGCTGCCCAAGGCCCCTCTTGCGGGCGCCGCGCCTAGAGGCCGCCGCGCAAATCACCCGGGAGCAGATTCAGCGCGATTTCGCGCAGTTTGGGATCGGCAATCCCGAGCCCAAACGTGCGGCCCAGCACCAGCAGGTCGTACAACGAGCCCGCCGAGAGCGATCGCAGCCTGCCCTCGTTGACATCGGCCAGGCAGCGCCGCACCTGGTCGCGGGCCAGATCGATTTGCCGCCCCTGGGTCAGGACTATGGCCAGGCTGACCCGCCGGTCCCAGGGGAGGAAACGATCGCCTCGGTTGGAAAGGCGGGCCAGCAGGGACTCCAGGGTCTTGGCGAAGGCGCCCTCGTCGCCCAGCGCCTTCTCCACCTGGGCGAGCGCGGCGAGGGCCCCGACGTCCCCCGGGAATCGGCGCAACCCCTCGCGGACGATCGCCGCATTCTCGAGGCGCCCGGTCTCGACCAGGTATTCCGCCAGCCGGCCGGTGGCGGCCGCGGGGCTCTGCTCGTCGACCACCTCAAACACCAGGACCGACTGGCCCTCGAATCCGCCGCCCACGGGCATCTGGTAGGGCACGGCCCGCACCCACAGCGGCAGGTTCCAGCGGCGCAGCTCGCCGACAAGGAGATTCTGCCGGTTGGAAAACCTCTTGTCCAGGTAGCGCCGAGCGAACTCGTCGAAGAACGGATCCCATGAGGGAACGATGATGAACCTGACCCCGCGCCCCTGAAGGCTGGCCTGCGCCTCCTCCATCGTTCGCGCTCCGGCTATAGCCAGGGTGTTGGCGAAGCCGGCGCTGTTGTCGGGCGCAAACGAACCGATCCCGCGAAACCCCCCAAAGAAGCACAGGGTGGTGGTCTCATCGGGCGGGGCAAACACCACGATCCCGGGCTCTCCGGCGCGGTTTGCGAGCCAGTGGCCCAGATGCCGCGCAACAAGCTCCTCGGACTCCCGGGGCGTCAGGGTCGCCGCAGACTCCGCGGAGCGCCGGGGCATGGTCTGGGCCATATCCGGGATCGCGAACGCCAGGACGACAGGCGCCAGGAGCCAGCGGCCCGACGCCCGCACAAGGGTCCATTCCCCCGCTGCGCAGGCGACCAGCATTGCCAGCAATGCGCCGTCGAGGACGCTCCACCAGCTCAGCTGGGCGAAGGAGAAGCCGAGCGCGACCAATACAGGGCCCAACGCGACCGAGACCGAGGCTCGCGACTGCAGCCCGGTCGAAGGCCGCATGAGAAGCCAGACCGCCGGAACGGCGATGGTCAACGGCAGCAGCGTCGCCCAGACGGCTGCCGCGGACCCGCCATGGAGCAGCAAGTCCCCCAGGCTGGCCGCCACCGGGCCGTTCGGCAGGCCGCTCAGCCGCGCCCACGACGGGTCCCGCGCGAGAAACCCCGGGTCCCCAGTCCTCCACATGACAAGGGGCACGGCCGCAACCCCGGCGAGGGCGGCGACCGCCACCAGGATGGCGCCGGGGCTCCGGGCCGGTCTCTCCCCCTGGATCCACGCCGCCGACCTGGCCAGCAGCTCGCCGCCGCAGATCCACGCCAGGCCATAGAGGGGGTGGACCGACGCAAGCCGCCAGGATCCCAAGTGATCGGGGAAATATTCGGCCAGATAGGCCGCAAGCACCGTCACACCCCCGCAGAAGCCCCAGGTCCGCCACGGGGCCGCGAGCGGTGGCGCGGCAGGGGTCCCCGCGCCGGCATGGCGCGCGGTCCACGCCGCGAGCACGGCGCCGAAAACCAAGCCCGCCGTGACCGGCACCTGGGTCGGAACGCTGATCCACACGCCCAATCCGCCGACGACACCCGCAAGCGCAAACCAGCGCCGCGCGCGCCTGTCGGCGCCGGCGCCGCGGTCCCCGTCGCCCGCCGGCGGCCGCGGATTCATGCCGGCGAGGACCGCCAGGATGCTCGCAAACGCGCAGATGCTGCCCAGCCCGCGCTGGTCGGGCATGCCCGGAAGGAACCCGGACGCGAAGGGGAAGATGGCCACCAGGCCGACCGAGAGGAGCGCGGCGGCGTAGCCGCCGAACTGCCACGCCGCAAACACTGCCGCGCCGCCGACCAGGAGCAGCTGCAGCAGAGGGTCGGCGAGCAGCGCGCCCCGCTCCACGGACATGCCGAGCGGCCGGCCGGACGACGCGTGGTCCAGCCATGCGACAAATCCCAGCCACCACCGGTACGGGGAGGCCGAGCTCACCTCCCGGCCGAACGGGGCGTTCTCGTAATCGACGTGGCGCACACGCGCCTCTCCACGGGCGAGCATCTGCTGGGTCTGGGCGATCCAATGAAAGCTGCTCTCATTGCGCTCCGGAACGATGAGCTCCCGCTGCCCGTTCGCATATCCGGTGGGGGAGGCCGCATCGGGGACATCCACCGGCCTCGCGCGGCCCACAAGGCCCGACACGAATTCGACGTGCTGCATCCGCACGTGGCCGGACCACGCCAGATAACCGCAGCCACATATCGGCAATATGATCCATGCGCGCGGGAGAATCCGGGCAAAGAGGCTCATTCGGGTCACGATGGGGTCGCCGACAATTGGAAATGGGCATTTAATCGCGTTGGGAAGCAGGCGCAAGGAGAGTCCGGCTCGGCGCGGCCAACTCTATCTTGACGCCCCAAACCCCCGGGTCCTCCATGGGCTGCCCGATGCTCCCCTCGGCAGAATTCCAACGCCTGGAGGCACGCCGTTGCTTTGTTCGTCTCGTCTGCTGCGCCGCGCTTTCCGCGGCCGTGGCCCAGGTTCCGGCGGCCCAGGAAGAAGGCCCCGCGGGCGCCATCACCTCTAAGCCCTTAGCGCCGCACCCGTTCGCGCGCGGAAAGACGATGTTTGTGCGGCTCTCCCCGGAGGAGACGGGCGTGCGCGCCGAGAACAAGTACGACGACCCAAGGATGTGGGGGGAGCTCAGCCATGAGTTTCAGGCCGGCGAGATGGGCACCGGCGTGGCGATAGGGGACTACGACGGGGACGGCAGGCCCGACATCTTTGTCGTGAGCAAGACCGAGGGCTGCCGCCTCTTCCGCAATCTGGGGGGCTACAGGTTCGAGGACGTGACCGAAAGGGCGGGCGTGGGCGCAGCGCCCGGCGTCTGGAACCAGGGCGCTACGTTTGTCGACATCAACAACAGCGGGCGCCTGGACATCTATGTCTGCCGCTTCGGCGCCCCGAACCTCCTCTACATCAACCAGGGAGACGGGACCTTCAGGGAAATGGCGCATGCCTACGGGCTGGACGTCACCGATGCGTGCGGCATGGCCGCCTTCTGCGACTATGACCGGGACGGCTGGCTGGACGTCTTCGTCCAGACCAACCTGCAGAACGCCAGCGTGCACCCGAGGGGCCAGAGAAACTACCTCTTTCACAACAACCACAACGGCACCTTCACGGATGTCACGGAGCGGGCCGGCATCTCAGGGGAGTCGCAGGGGCATTCCGCCATCTGGTGGGATTTCGACAATGACGGGTGGCCCGACCTTTACGTGGGCAACGACTACGCGGCGCCCGACCTCCTCTACCGCAACAACCGCGACGGCACGTTTGCCAATGTGATCGACCAGGTCGTGCCGCACATGCCGTACTCCTCGATGGGTTCGGACCTGGGCGACATCAACAACGACGGGCGCACCGATCTCCTTGTAACGGACATGGCCGAGACCACCCATGAGCTGGACCAGCGCGGCATGGCGGACTCGCGCAGCCGAACCGTCGAGGACGACAGGAACCCCGACCTCGCGCCCCAGTACGAGCGCAACGCGCTCTACCTGGATACCGGCACGGGCCACTGCCTGGAGGCCGCCTACCTCGCCGGCCTCGCCGCGACCCAGTGGACATGGTCGCCGCGCTTCGAGGACCTGGACAATGACGGGCGCCTGGACGTCTTCATCACCAACGGCATGTTCCGCGAGGCGACCAACGTGGACATCCTTTCGCGCCAGTCGAGCGCCGAGACCCCGGCCGAGCGGATCCGCATCATGCGCGAAAGCCCGGTCTTTGCGGAGACCCACCTCGCCTTTCGCAACATGGGGGACCTTCAGTTCGAGGACGTCAGTGCGGCCTGGGGACTCGACCAGAAGGGCGTGAGCTTCGGCACCGCCTTTGGCGACCTGAGCGGAGACGGCAACCTCGACATCGTCTACACCAATTATCAGGGGGGCGTCACCATCCTGCGCAACGACAATGACACGGGCCACCGGGTGGAGGTCTATCTGCGGGGGACCGTCTCGAACAGATTCGGGGTGGGCGCGACCGTGAGGCTTGAGAGCGCGCTTGGCACGCAGGTGCGCCCGCTGGTCCTGGCCCGCGGCTATCTGTCCAGCAGCGAGCCCATGCTGCATTTTGGCCTCGGCGCCGACACGGTCATCAGGCGGATGACCGTGACCTGGCCAAGCGGGCACGTGCAGGCATTTGAGAATCTGGCCGCCGACATGCGTTATACCGTCACCGAGCCGTCGGCGCCCGCCCCGTCGCCGCCGGAGGCGAAGCCGCCCGCCCGGCAGTTCGAGGAGGTGGCCCAGGCCGCCGGCCTTTCCCTGCGGTCGCGCGAGGACCTGGTCGACGAAGCCGACGTGCAGCGCCTGGCCCCGATTCGCCTCAACCGCCGGGGCCCCGGCCTGGCGGTGGGGGACATCGAGGGCAACGGGCGGGACGGCGTCGTCATCGGCGGCACGACCCTCGATCCCCTGCGAATCCTGCTCGCCTCCGGCTCGGGGCGGTTTGCGGGTGTCGACGCCGCGATCGCCGCCGCTCCCGTCGACGACGGGCCTATTCTTCTCTTTGATGCCGAGGGCCTTGGGAGGGAGGACCTCCTCGTGACCCGCGGCGGAAACGCCCTGCCGGCCGGATCGCAGGAGTACCAGCCGCGCCTGCTCGTGAACGACGGGCGCGGCGGCTTCAAGCCGGCCCCGGAGGGCGCCTTGCCTGCGCTGAGCATAAACGTGGGGGCCCTGGCCGCCGCCGATTTCGACCATAGCGGGCGCCTCGGTGTGTTCCTGGGCGCCCGGGTCCTCTCCGGCCAGTACCCGCTGGCACCCCGCAGCGCCCTTCTGGCCAACCGCGGCGGCACGTTCGAGGATGTCACCGACACGCTCGCGCCGGGTTTGCGCGAGGTCGGCATGGTGACCTCGGCCCTCTGGAGCGATGTCGACGGCGACGGGTGGCCCGATCTTCTCGTCACCCTCGAATGGGGCGGCGTGAGGTACTTCCACAACAACCAGGGCAACGGCTTCGAGGACTGGACCCAGAGGGCGGGCTTTGCCGCGGCCGGCTCGGGCTGGTGGACGTCGATCGCCTCGGCCGACTTCAACGGCGACGGCCGGCCCGACTACGTGGTGGGCAATGTGGGCCTGAACACGCAGTACCGCGCGAGCCCCGAGCGCCCGGCGCTGCTCTATTACGGCGATTTCAGGGGAGAGGGCGAGGAGCCCCAGGTCATCGAGGCGTACTACGAGGCGGGCCGGCTCTATCCCTGGCGAAGCCGACGGGATCTCGGGGCGGTCATTCCCGCCGTCCTCAAGCGCTTTGCGAGGAACAACGCCTACGCGCGCGCCACGCTGGGCGAAATCTTGGGCGACGACAGGATCGCCGCGGCCGAGCGCTTTGCCGCGACGGAGCTTCGCAGCGGCGTGTTCCTGAGCCAGCCCGACGGCACGTACCGGTTCGAGCCGCTGCCCCGCATCGCGCAGATCTCGCCGCTGCAGGGCCTCGCCGCCGGCTATTTTGAGGGCGACGGCCACGCCGACATCTACGCGGTCCAGAACTCGTTCGCCCCGATTCCCTCCGTGGGCCGGTTTGACGGCGGCCTGAGCCAGCTCCTGCGCGGCGACGGCCGCGGGCATTTCCTGCCGGTGCCGCCGGCCGAGACCGGCCTGGTCGTGCCCGGCGACGCAAAGGCCCTTGCCGTGCTCGATCTCGACCATGACGGATGGCCGGACTTCCTCGTCACCCGGAACAACGGCACCACCCTGGCCTTCCGCAACGGAGGAATCGCGGGCCGGCGATCCCTTTGCGTTCGGCTCAAGGGGCCTGCGGGAAATCCGACCGCCGTGGGCGCGCGCGTGACCCTGGAGCTGGCCGACGGCTCAATAGAGACCGCTGAGGTCCACGCGGGCTCCGGCTACTACAGCCAGTCCGCCCCGGATTGCTTCTTCGGTTTCGCGGACGCCAACCCCCCGGCGAAGATCAGGGTTCGCTGGCCCTCGGGCCCTGTGACGGAACACGGTGTTCCTCCTTTGTCCACCACCCTCACCCTCTCACCGAACGCACCCTAGGGTGATGCCGATTCCCGTGGACCGCGGGCATTCCGTCCACTCCTGATGTGTGAGGCATGTCGGGCGAAAAAAAAGGTCCGGCGGCTTTCGCCGCCGGACCTGAATCTTTGTTGCCCTCTCCCTAGGCGGCGAACCGCCTAGGAAGCAACGGCCTTAGAAGTCGAACGAGTTCTCAAGCCGCCAGCCCATTCCCTCTTGAATGCGCATCAGGGCGTAGCTGCCATCCGGCTCGATGGCGGCGGGAACCAGGGTGTCCTTCTCGCCGACGCTCTGCAGGTTGAGCTGGACGCGCCAGTTGACATTGCGGTACACCTTGCGCGAGTAGCCTATCCAGGCGTCGACGTGGGTGTCGGTGGGGCCGCGCCACGGCTCGTTGACGTTGAGGCCGCCCTTCGTGACTGCCGAAACGTTCGCGTAGTTCGGGTCGGTGGAATTCACGTTCACCCAGTTCGGATCGAAGTGATAGCCGAGGATGCGCCCGGCCTCCATGCGGAGCGCGCCACCCACGAACCATCCCTTTGCAAACCCGCGGTCAAAGCCGTAGGTCGAGACGGCGTTGAGCCTCCAGGGCGCCACCTCCGGGGCCTCGTGGCCCTGGTCATTCAGCAGCACGGTCCATGGATAGACGATGCTCGAGTTCCAGTCCGACCCCAGCGTGCCGCACGAGTTGCACCACATGCGGATCTGGCCGCCGGGCCCGTTCATGAATCCGGTAATCTGGCTGATGAACTTCTGCATGGCCGGATCGATGTTCGTGTGCGTCGCGTCGACGTGCGAGAAGTTCAGCGTCAGGTTCCAGTTCCTGATGGGCTGCATCGACACCTCGACCTCGACGCCCTTGGACAGGTTGTCGACCGTCGACACGTGGTCGCCGAAGGTCGAGCCACCCCCCTCGTCGGGGCCGTTTGCGTCATTGACGCCGTTAAGGAAGCCGTCGCGCAGGTTGCCGGTGGTGTGGACGACCGTCGGGTCGATAGGCGGCGTGAGGTTGTAGCTGAAGAAGTAATTCTTCGAGAACGGATTGTTCACCCAGGCGTTGATGATCCCCTGGGAGGCGGCATTGACCGCGAGGTACGCCGGGCTTCCAACCGCCAGGCCGTTGCCCGCGCCGTAGTCCCAGTAGTTGGACCCGGGCGTGACGCTTGACTGGCCGTTGCCGAGGTTGCCGCGGAGGCCGTCCTGCAGCGCCGTCGCCCATCCATAGCCCCAGATCACTCCGTCAGCTATGAAGTAGGAGTTCTGCGAGAGACCGCCGATCGAATTGCCGTTGGTCGAACCGAGGGCGGCGTTCTTGACGGTCGTCTTGAACCAGTCGACCTTGAGCGTGATCTTGTCGGCAAGGGCGGTGGCGACAAAGCCGAAGTCCGTCGTCGTGCCGGTGGCGTTCGGGATCGGGTTGCCGTCATAGTCCAGGCGCGCCGGATCCGTCTTGAAGTTCTCGGAACGGTCGAAGAGGAGGCTGAAGGTCATGTCATAGGGGAGCTTCCCCATGATCGCCTTCGGGAGGTGATAGACCCCGCCCCATGTCTTGCTTATTCCCGCAACGTCCGTCCGTGTGGCCAGATTGTCCGGGAAGCTCAGGCTCACGAAGCCATTGGTCTGGTCCTCGGGCGAGGACGTCAGATAGTTCACAATCTTGTCCTTGCGCCATCCGAGAGACGGCACGAAGTCGCCGCCAAGCAGGTATCCCTGCCAGGTGACCCCGATGGACTCATCCTGGTAGCGCGACCGGGTCGCGGAAGAGACCAGGCCCGGCAGATCCTGGGGATTGCTCGCGAACATGTACGTGATGCCCTCGTTCTGCCATCCGACATAGTTGGCCGGATTGTTGTTCTGGGTCGTGTTTGTCGTCACCACGCCGCTCGCCGTATTCGTGTAGTTAAACCCGGTAGCCGACGGACTGACCGAGGAGTTGTAGGTGGAGTTGAAGTTGCGGACGTTCTCGGTCGGCTGCGGGGCGAGGGTGAAGTTCAGGTAGTTGAGGTTCGCACCCGAAGCGCTCGGTGCGCTCGACAGGTTCGGCCCGATGTAGGCGAGCCATTCGAAGCTGCGGTTGGAGCCAATTCCCTCAGCCGCCGTGGCGGCGCTGTTGATGAAGTTGTCGAGCGTATATTCCGGGGTCGTGGCGAACTCGGCGAACTGGTAGTTGAACTGGACCACGGTGTTCTTCTCGTACAGGCCCGTGAAATTGCTCTTCCCCAGGAGGTACGTCATGAACGAGTTGCTGGTGAAGTCCGACGTGCGGACCTCGACCGTGGGCGTGACCCTGTAGACCTGGCGCGTCGTCGTGGTCTGGTAGTTGTTGTCCTCACCGCCCGACGCCGCGTTGGCCACATTGGGGCGTCCAACGTTCGGATTGGGCGAGCCGTCGGCATAGGTCTGGTTGACATCGATGTTGATGCCGTAGTTCGTGCCCTCCATCCAGGGTTCCGCTCCCTCCGTGTATTTCTGCTGGTCGTAGGCGAACTCGATGCCGATGCGGTCGTCGAAGAAGGTCTGGTCCACGGCTAAGTCGAATGCATTCCAGCTCTTCCACTCATGCTTGTTGGGGCCGTCCAGGAGATACTTGTAGAAATTGAATATCGACGGATCGGTGATCACCTTGTCGGTGTAGTACGCGCCGCCCGGGATCGGGGTGAACATGGCGTTGAGCGCGGGGGAGTCGCCGTTCGACGGCACGCCCACGTATTGCGCGTACGCGGCGAAATCCGGCATCGCATCGGGCCTGTAGCTTGGCAGGCCTCCGATGCTGCCGCCGGCAGCCAGGCCTGTGTTGATGGCACCCGTGATGACCTTGATGGCGCCGCCGCTGGGCGCGACCGAACCCGGAGTGCTGTTCCGGGACTGCGGAGTGGCCTCAAAGAAGTTCTGCACATCGGGCCAGTAGACGCGGCCTTCGGCTATGCCGGCTGCGTTCATCTGGAAGAAGTTCTCGGAAATCGGCCCGCCCGAGCCGCCCGGCAGGCCGGTTAAGCCGAGGGCCGTGTTGTTGAGGCCGTACTGGTTCTCTGTAATGTGGTTGTAACCCGGATTGGTTACGCCGCCGACGGAGATCGAGGACGAGAACCAAGGCGTGATTTCGTCGTAGGGCGGCAGGTCCCGGGGGGCGTCCGCCGTGTAGGTTCCCTTCTCGAAGTTGCCGCGGATGCTCGTATGGCTGTCCTTGCCGAATATCTTGGGATCGAAACGGAAGGCGCCGTAGTAACGGGTCGTGTTCTCGAACGCGGCTGCCTGCTCGTACTTCTCGTCATCCTGCAGGGCGCCGAGCCGGATCGCGAGAATTCCGGGGATGATCTCCTGGTTCAACATGACCGAGTCGCGCAGCGAGCCGTATTCGTCGACGCGATTCGTGATGTTGTAGGAATTGTTGAAGGCGGCGCCGTTCGTGCTGACATTGATGATGCCCGCCGGGCTGCCCGTGCCGAAGAGGATCGAGTTCGGTCCGCGCTGCAGGTCGACGCGGCCCACGTCGAAGCTGTCCCACGGAATATCCGTCAGGAAGTAATCCCGGGTGTTGTCGGCCGAATCCAGGCCGCGAACGCGGGTCGTCGCGGATACGGTGTTTTCCACGGATGTGGCGATGATCGCCTGACCGGAGCCGCTGAAGTTGCCGCGGATGCCCGCAACTTCCGTGCTGGGCGTGTAGACCAGGAGGTCCTGGGCGTTCTTGGCGCCCGTGTCCTCAAGGAACTGCGCGGTCACAACGGAGATCGCCGAGGCGACGTCCTTCAGGTCCGTGCGCACGCGCGTACCGGCCAACGTGCTATTGGCCTTGTAGCTTCCCTTGTCCTCGGATGCGTCGACCACGAACGGCGAGAGCACTGTCGGCTCTTCCTGCTCCGGGGCGGCGGTCGTGACCGGCGTCGCGGCGGTGGTCGTCGTTGTCGTCTCTGTTCCTGGGGTTGTCGCTGCGGGAGCGGTCTGGGCGACCGCGAGTCGAGGCACTACTGTTAAACCAAGCGCTGATGTGACCGTGAGGGCACGAAGCAGGGCCAGAGTACGATTAGCACGCATGTTTGGGTGATTAGGACTTAGGGTTTGGCACAGGGTCGGAAAAGCTCTCGGTGGGGAACCGTCCGTTTCTTGGGGCGAATCGTCAGCTCGCGGGGGTTAAGCCAGGGAAAGCTGACGTGTAGACTGGGGGGTTATACCCCTTCCATCACCCGATGGGAATGAGAACTGTTATACTGAAACTGAGAACTTTTGCCATCTTGGCGCTATTTTTGAACGTTTTCACTCGACGCGGCTGCGCAAGTCGGGAGGAAGAAGATTCAGCGAAAGCGCCTTCAGGGAAGGGTCCGAGATGTCCAGTTTGAGCGCCTTGCGCAGAACATGGAGGCGATAGAGCAGGATGGTGCTGAGCGAGCGAAGCTTCTCCTCGTCGAGTTCGGCGATGCATTGCCGCAGCCGCGGCCGGGCGAGATCGGCGTGGTGGGCCTGCACAAGCACGACGGCGAGGGCTACCCTCTGGTCCCAAGGCAAGTCGCGATCCGCGCCTCCTGAGATGCGGCGCTCAAGCAGGCCGACCGTATCGGCGGACTCGTCATTGTCACCACAGGCCGTCGCGACCTGTACCCGGGCCAACAGGGCGCCGAGATCCGCCGGGAACCGCCGGAGCATGCGGCCCAACTTGGCGGCAAGGTCGAGCTGCCCCATGTCGACAAAGTATTCGGCAAGCCGGCTTGCCGCGGTCGCATCATCCTGCTCGTCAACGACCTCAAGGATCACGACCGACTGCCCTTCGAACCCGGAAACGGTTGGCATCAGGTACGGCACGGGTCTGAGCCACGGCGGCAGATTCCATTGGTGGAGGCGGGCGAGGAACGTCCCGGCAACCTGTCCCTCGCCGATGTTGGCGAAGACGTCCATGAAGTTGTCCCAGCTCGGCATGATGATGTGCGTCGCGCCGTGGAGGCCGATCAGCTCCTGGGCCTCCTCGGGTGTCGTGGCGCTCGCAATGCGCACCGCAGCCTGGAATCCGTCGAGGTCCTCCCAGCCGAAAGACGCCAGTCCGCGGATTCCCCCATAGTAATAGAGGGTCGCCGTCTCGTTCGGGGGCGCGACGACCACAGCCCCCGCGGACCCGACGTGCTTCGCGAGCCAGTAAGCCAGGTCCCTTTCTATGAGTCCCACGATCTCTGATTCGCTAAGCCCCTCCTTGATATTTACTTCCGCCGATGGCCACAGCCGGAAGGCACCGGGCAAGAGCACGAGTGCGGCAAGGGCCGCGGAAAGGACCGCAACCAGCCGGGGCCTCGCGGCGAGGCGCAGGGCCGCGGCGGCCGCGACCAGCAGCCCGATCAGCGCGGCGTCGACCCCGTTCCACCAGCCGATCTGCCGGATGGCGAATCCGGCCGCAGCCAGCACCGGGCCAAGTGCCAGGGCGATCGGAACGCGCCGCGGATGGCTGATCGTTCCCGGCGAGAAGAGCAGCAGAACCGACGGAATGACAATCAGAAGCGGAAGAACCGTGGCTCGCACCGAGAGGGTGAATCCGTTCTGAAGCAGCCACGCCCAGAGATTCGGCGCCTCCGGTCCGCCAGGAAGCAGTGAAAGGCGCATCGACGGAAGGTCGACCGATAGAAACCCGAGCCCGCGCACGATCCACATCGACACGGGCAAGGACGCAAAGGCGGCGGCGCCGAGCACCCAAGCCGCGGCGCCGCGGAGGCTCATCCGCGGCCTGTCTCCGCCGATCCATGCCGTCGTCCGCGCGAGGAGCTCGCCGCCTCCGAGCCATGCCAGGCCAAATATGGGGTGGATGGCGCGCACCTCCCAGTGGCCGGTGTGGGAGGGGAAGAACTCGAGAAGGTAGGCGGCGAGGCACGTCGCCGCGCCCGCAAGCGCCCAGATCCGCCATGGAAGGGGCCTGAGTTGCGCCGAGGGCGCCGCCCTCGCCGCGGCCCGGGCGATCCATGCGGCCATAAGGCCGCCCAGGCCTATTCCGAGGAGGATGGGAACCTGCCGGGAAACGCTGATCCAGAGTCCGATGCCTCCGGCGACGCCGCCGGCGAAGAACCACCGGCGGGCTCGGCGGCCTGCATCAGCCCCATCCGCCGAAGCCGCGCCGGCCAGCAGCGGGAGCACGCTCCACAAGGCGCATGCCTGGACCAGTCCGTGGTCGTCCGGCGCGCCAGGCAGGAATTCAGCGGCGAGCGGAAAGAGCGTCGCCAGGGCCGCCGAGGCGAGGGCGGCCGCCAGCGCGCCGAATCGCCGGGCGACAAAGACTGTGGTTGCCGCCCCGAAAACCAGCAGGAGCAGCGGGTCGGCGTACAGCGCCGCCCATTCAATGGAAGCGCCAATGGCAGCGCCCGTGACGCCGTGGTGGCACCAGGCAAGCAGGCCGAGCCACCACCGGTAGGGGGAAGACGCATACACCTCGTGGCCGGCCCTGACGTTCTCATAATCGACATAACGCACGCGCCACTCCCCGCGCGCGAACATCTGCCGGGTCTGGTCCAGCCATTCATAGCTCTCGTTGTGGTGCCCGGGAACGATCAGGCGGGGCTGCCATTCGGACTTGCGCTCCGGCGCGGGCGCCGGGCTACCGGCGACCTCGGAGACGTATTCGATCCGCCGCACCCGGATGGCCGTCGTCACGACCGTGAACGCGAGCGCAAAAAACGGGATTATCAGCCACGCCCTCCGGGAAATCCGTCCAGTGTTGCTCAAGAGTTTCGTCGAATTGGCCGCACGATTCGCGATGGGTCAGATTATGCAATCTCACAAAGAGGGATCAGGCAAGAAAAGCCCGGATCCCGCGGCCCGCCAAAACGTTCCTTGACTACCCCATGTCGGCTTCGTCCCATTGCCGCTTTGCCATGCCGGCCGGCGAATATTTCAGGAGCGCGAGGGGAAACCCCGCGACGGGGCATGCGGTGCGCGGCGGCATTCTTGCCCTGGCGCTTTTCGCGTCCGCGGCGGCCGGCGCGCCGGAGCCGTCGGCCGCAATCGCCGGCAAACCGCTCGCCGAGCACCCCTTCCCGCGCGGAAGGACCATGTTCACGCTGCTGTCCCCCGACCAGACGGGCGTGCGAGCCGAGAATCCGTACGACGACCCGAGGATGTGGGGGACGCTCTACCAGGAGTTCGAGGGCGGCTCGATCGGGACCGGAGTGGCAATAGGGGACTATGACGGCGACGGCCGGCCGGACATCTTTGTCGTCACCAAGACCCACGGCTGCCGCCTATTCCGCAATCTCGGAGGCTACAAGTTCGAGGATGTCACGCAAAAGGCCGGGGTCGGGGCCGAGCCGGGCGTATGGAACATGGGGGCGACGTTTGTCGACGTAAACAACGACGGGCTGCTCGACATCTATGTCTGCCGTTTCAACGCCCCCAACCTGCTGTACATTAACCAGGGCGATGGGACCTTCAAGGAGATGGGCCGCGCCTACGGCCTCGACGTCGTGGATTCGAGCGTCATGGCGGCCTTCTGCGACTATGACCGCGACGGTTGGCTCGATGTCTACATAACGACCAACATGCTGGACAACGCCGCGCACCCCAACGGGCAGCGCGGCTACCTCTTCCACAACAACCGAAACGGCACGTTCACCAACGTGACCGAGAGCGCCGGCATCGCGGGCGAGTCGCAGAGCCATTCCGCCACCTGGTGGGACTACGACAACGACGGATGGCCCGACCTCTACGTCACGAATGACTACGGGACCCCGGACAAGCTCTACCACAACAACCGCGACGGCACCTTCACCGACGCGCTGGACCAGGTCCTGCCGCACACGTCGTTCTATTCGATGGGCTCGGACGCGGGCGACGTGAACAACGACGGGCTCATCGATCTGCTCGTCGCCGACATGGCCACGACCACCCACCAAAAGGACCAGAATTCCATCGCCGAGTCGCGCGAGAGGGACGGCGAGGCGGACAGCTCGCCCGCGGCCCAGAAGCTGCACCGCAGCGCCCTCTTCCTAAACACCGGGACGGGCCGGTGCCTCGAGGCCGCCTTCCTCGCCGGAGTCGCCAAGACGAACTGGACGTGGTCGGTGCGCCTCGAGGACCTGGACAACGACGGCCGCCTGGATCTCTTCGTGACGAACGGCTTCAACCGGGACCCGAATCCCGACGTCAACACGAGCGCGATCCACGTGGAGACGCCCGCGGAGAGGATCAAGGTCCTCTACAACAGCCCGGTGCTCGTCGAAACCCACCTCGCGTTTCGCAATCTGGGCGACCTCAAGTTCGAAGAGACGGGCGCCGCGTGGGGGCTCGACCAGAAGGGCGTGAGTTTCGGGGCCGCCTTCGGCGACCTGAGCGGCGACGGCAACCTCGACCTGGTCTACTCCAATTACGAGGGCGGCGTCACGGTGCTGCGCAACGACAACGACACGGGCCATGTCGTCAACGTCGACCTGCGCGGAAGGGTCTCCAACCGTTTCGGCGTGGGTGCGACGGTGAGGATCGAGAGCGCGCTCGGGGTGCAGGTCCGCCAGCTCATGCTGGCGCGCGGGTACATGTCCAGCAGCGAGCCCATGCTGCATTTCGGCCTGGGACCCGACACGGCCATCAGGCGCATGGTCGTGACATGGCCGAGCGGCCATGTTCAGACCTTCGAGAACCTCGGCGTGGATCGGCGCTACACGGTCACCGAGCCCGACCAGCCCGTGTCGATCCCGCCGGCTCCGCCCCAGCGGCCGGGACAGTTCGAGGATGTGAGCCGGACGGCGGGCTTTGGGCTTCAGTCGCGTGAGGAGCTGGTCGACGAGACCTACAGGCAGAAGGTGATTCCCCTGCGCTTCAACCGGCGGGGCCCCGGCCTTGCGGTAGGCGAAGTCTTCGGTGGCGGGAGGGATGACGCCGTCGTCGGCGGGACCACCCTTGATCCCCTGCGGATCCTGCGGGCCCCGCCGTCGGGCCCGTTCGCCGCAGCCGAAGCCCCCGTCATGGCGACCCGGGCCGCGGCCGACGACGGGCCGATCCTTCTCTTCGACGCCGCGGGCGGCGGGAAGCAGGACCTGCTCGTGACCAAGGGCGGCAACACCCTCCCGGCTGGGGCCGAGGAGTATCAGCCGAGGCTCTTCCTGAACGACGGCAGCGGCGGCTTCCGGCCGGCGCCGGACGACGCCCTTCCCCCGCTGGCCGTCAATGCGGGAGCCGTCGCCGCCGCGGACTTCGACCGCAGCGGCCGCCTCGGCGTGTTCATCGGAGGGCGTCTGCTTCCGGGAAGGTATCCGCTCGCCCCGCGAAGCGCCCTCCTTGCCAACCGGGGAGGAAAGTTCGAGGACGTGACGGACACGCTGGCGCCGGGACTGCGCGAGGTCGGCATGGTGACGTCGGCCCTTTGGAGCGACGTCGACGGCGACGGCTGGCCCGACCTGCTGCTGACGCTCGAGTGGGGCAACGTGAAGTATTTCCACAACAACCAGGGCAGGGGCTTCGAGGATTGGACCGAGAGGGCGGGCTTCGCCTCGGCGGGGACCGGGTGGTGGACCTCCATAGCGGCGGCGGACTTCAACGGCGACGGGCGCCCGGATTACGTCGTGGGCAATGTCGGGCTAAACACCCAGTACCACGCCGACGCGGCGCATCCCGCGCTGCTCTACTACGGCGATTTCAGGGGCGCCGGATCGGCCCAGCTGATCGAGGCCTATTACGAGGGGGACCAGATCTATCCCTGGCGCAGCCGAAGGGGCATGGCGGCCGCGATCCCCTCGATCATGAGGCGCTTCACCCGCAACGCCTATTACGCGCGGGCCACCCTCGGGGACATCGTGGGCGCGGAGAAGCTGGCCGGGGCCCGGCGCTTCGCGGCCACGGAGCTTCGGAGCGGCGTGTTCCTCAGCCAGCCGGACGGCACCTACCGATTCGAGCCGCTGCCCCGGATCGCGCAGATATCCTCCATCCAGGGCCTGGCCGCCGGTGATTTTGACGGCGACGGCTGCGCCGACATCTTCGCCGTGCAAAACTCGTATGCACCCATTCGCGCGGACGGTCGCATCGACAGCGGCCTTGGCCAGCTTCTGCGCGGCGACGGGCACGGTCATTTTGATCCGGCGACCCCTGCGCAGAGCGGCCTGATCGTGCCCGGGGACGCCAAGGCGCTTGCGGTCGTCGATCTCGACCGCGACGGATGGCCGGACTTCCTCGTGACCCGGAACAACAGCTCCACCCTTGCCTTCCGCAATGGCGGCGTGCCCGGCCATAGGTCCGTGAGCATCCGGCTCCGGGGGGCCGCCGGGAATCCGACGGCCGTGGGCGCGCGGATCACGGTGGAGTTCCCCGACGGCTCGGCGCAGACAAGCGAGGTCTACGCGGGCTCGGGCTACTACAGCCAATCGACATCGGCCTGCTTCTTCGGGTATGCGGAGGGGACGCCGCCCCGCAGGATACGCGTCCGCTGGCCGTCAGGGGCGACAACGGAGCACCGCTTCCCTCAGAATACGCCCACGCTGGTCCTTTCAGCGCCCCAGCAGTGAGCGGCGACCCGGGGACAGGGGGGCTTGCCACGCGGGCGCCTATCGCGAAGAGCGGATCAGTTCGAGCATTCTGAGCGCCGAAGGGTCCCCGGGGCGCAGCTGCAGGACCCGTTCATACTCGGCGACCGCCTCGTCCCTCCGCCCGGTCTCAAGGAGCGCCGCGCCCCGGGCAAAATGCGCCTGGGCAAAATCCGGCTTCGCCCGGATTGCCGCCTCGATGCGTTCGATCCCCTCCCCGGTTCGCCCGATCCGGCAGAGAATCATCCCGAGATTGTTGCTCGCCTCGGCCAAGTCCGGCTGGACCCGCAGGGCCGCCTCATAATGCTCGATTGCCTCGGGAATCCGCCCGGCCTGGGCCATGGCGTTGGCCAGATAAAAGTGCGCGTCGGCATAGTCGGGCTTCAGGCGCAGCGCCCCCTCGTACTGCGCGACCGCGTCACCCAGCCGCCCGGGCATGCCCGACAAGGCGTTGCCCAGGTTGGTGTGCGTCTCGGCGATGTCCGGATTCAGGCGCAGCGCCTCCTCATATTGGGCGAGCGCATCATTGAGGCGCCCCGGCAAGCTCGACAGGGTGAGCCCCAGATTGTTGTGAGCCTCGGCATAACCGGGCTTCAGGCGCAGCGCCTCCTCATACTGGGCGATCGCCTCCGCTGTCCGGCCCATGGAGTTTAGGGCGTTTCCCAGATTGTAGTGCGCCTCGGGATAACCGGGCTTGAAGCGCAGCGCCGCTTCAAACTGGGCGACGGCCTCCGCGGTCCGGCCCAGCGAGCCCATGGCGTTCCCCAGATTGTAATGCGCCTCGGCATAATCGGGCTTCAGGCGCAGCGCCTCCTCATACTGGGCGATGGCGTCCTCCAGCCGGCCGGGCATTTTCTCCAGATCGGACCCCAGGTTGTTATGCGCCTCGGCAAAATTGGGATTCAGGCGCAGCGCCTCCTCGAACTGGGCGATCGCCTCATTCAACCGGCCGGGCATCTTCTCCAGCTCGCAACCCAGGTTGTTGTGCGCCAGCCAGGAGCCGGGATTGCGCGCGAGGTTTGCGGTGTAGAGCGTCTGATTGTCGTGGAACATCCCGCAATGCGACCAGGTGAGTGCGCCGAGCGCCACGGCGAGCGCCGCAACAAGAGGCGCACCGAGCCTGCCGAGGCCGGGCGGCGCGCGCCGCCAGGCCGCGGCCAGACCTGCCGCGGCCAGCGCGAGCGGGCCCAGATCGGGCAGGTACTGCCAGTGGTCCCAGACCCACGAATAGCGCGCTCCGTAGAGGTTGACAAAGCCGAGCACCGGGAAGAGCGAGCCCACGAAGAACAGGAAGGCGGCCAGCGGGCCGCGGGCGCGCCCACGCAGGGCCCAAAGCGCGGCCGCGGCCGCAACAACGCCGAGCGGGAAGAGCCATTGCCACCAGGCGGCGGCGTCCACCGTCCAGCGCGGGTAGAAGAAGTTGAGGCCGAAGGGCCAGGCGAGGTTGCCGGCGTAGAACCAGACGGCCCGGCCGGCGACGAGCGCGCGCGCGATGAACGGCGCGTCAAAATCCGCGCCCCTCGCGCCCCCGTAGGCCCGCTCGACCCAGCTGCTGAACAGCCCGGCCGCCGCGCCCAGAGCGAGCCAGGGGACCAAGGGCAGAACGTCGCGCCGCCAGTCGAGTCGGGCGCGTCTCCACCAGAGTACAACGAGCAGGGCCGCGGGCAGCGTCGCCGTGACCGTCTTGCACAGGAGCGAGCATACGAAGAGGGCCAGCGCCGCGACATAGGCCCGGGGCCGGCGCACCTCGTCGAATCTTAGGTAGGCCAGGGCCGCCGCGAGGTAGAAGGCGAGCGAGAGGGTGTTCTTCTGCTCCGTGATCCAGGCGACCGACTCGACATGCACCGGGTGAAGCGCGAAGAGCAGCGCCGCCAGCCATTCGGCCCCCGCGCAGGGGCGCGGCGGATCGCCCCCGGCGCCGGCCGGGGGTTGACCGACTCCTGCGTGGGCGCGGGCTGGCTGCGCCCGGCCGATCGTGAAGAGCCGGCGCAGGACCAGGGCGAACAGCACCGCCGAGCCGGCGTGCAACAGCAGGGTGACGACATGATAGCCGAGCGGGTGGTCGCCCCAAAGCCGGTGCTGCACCCAGAACGCGCTGTGGAGGAGCGGGTAGTATTGCTGGGTCGCTCCGACCTCGGTCCAGATGCGGGCGAGGCCGTCTAGCGAGCGCAGCCCCGGCGCCGTCACGTAGTCGCTGTCGTTCCAGATGAAGTCGCCCGTGAGCGCCGGCAGGTAGGCCAGCAAAGTTGCGCAAAAGATCAGCGCCCCGGGCCCGATGCCCCTGAAAACGATCGGCTTGGGGCCTGCCGCATCGGAGGGGGACGCATTCACCGAGGCAAAACACGAGCAAAACTTGTTGCACGCCGCAACCGCCTAATCGAACGGGGCCGTTCCAGGGCCCGCTCGGGGCACTGACCGAAGGACGCGGATGCGCGCCGGGCTTCACGCTGCGGGAAGGGCGCGTGAAGGCGCCCCTGGCCCATCGGACCTCCACGCCGGAGATCCCCCAAAGGCGATACGGACCCGGCCGGCGGCAGAACGAATTGCTCCGCGGCAGGGAGCGGCCGCGCCAGCGGAACCGCGCCTTGCGCCCCAAAACGTTCCTTGACTACGCGGATCAAGGTTTCTCCCATCGGCTCCCAACGATGTCAGTCGCCGAAAGTCGCAAGCGCCCCGGTGCCTGGGTTGCGGCGGGAGAGGTGGCCCGCTTCGGCCTGGTGTGGACAGCCCTGTTAGCCGGCGCGGCGGCGCCGGCCGCCGAACCCGCCGGCGCCATCAGCGAGAGGCCCCTCGCCCCGCACCCCTTCCCGCGGGGAAAGACGATGTTCGTCGAGCTGCCGGCCGAGGAGACCGGCGTGCGTACGGAGAACCGCTACGCCGACCCGAGGATGCACGGGGACCTCTATCAGGAGTTCGAGACGTCATCGGTCGGCACCGGCATCGCCATAGGCGACTATGACGGGGACGGCCGCCCCGACATCTATGTCGTCAGCAAGACGGAGGGCTGCCGGCTCTTCCGCAACCTGGGCGGCTACAAGTTCGAGGACGTGACGGAAAAGGCGGGCGTCGGCGCCACCCCGGGAGTCTGGAACCAGGGCGCGACCTTCGTCGACATCAACAACAGCGGCAGGCTGGACATCTACGTGTGCCGGTACAACGCCCCGAACCTGCTCTATGTCAACCAGGGCGACGGAACGTTCAGGGAGATGGCCCATGCGTACGGGCTGGACGTCGTCGACTCGAGCGTCATGGCGGCCTTCTGCGACTACGACCGCGACGGGTGGCTGGACCTGTATATCGCGACCAACATCCTGAATATCACGACCCATCCGAGCGGCCAGCGCGGCATTCTCTTCCACAACAACCGCAACGGCACGTTCACGAACGTGACCGACAGCGCCGGCATCCTGGGCCCGTCCCAGAGCCATTCCGCGACCTGGTGGGACTATGACAACGACGGCTGGCCGGACCTTTACGTCGCGAACGACTACGGATACCCCGACAGGCTCTACCACAACAACAGGGACGGGACATTCACCGACACCCTCGACCGCGTGCTGCCCCACGTCTCGTTTTCCTCCATGGGCTCGGACCTGGGCGACGTGAACAATGACGGGTTCATCGATTTCCTGGTCGCCGACATGGCGGCGACGACGCACGTGAGGGACCAGCACTCGATCGCCGACGCGCGCGGGCGAACCGAGGAGAATCCGGACTCCCAGACGAAGTACCACCGAAACGCGCTTCTCCTGAACACGGGTACGGGCAGCTTCCAGGAGGCCGCGTACCTCGCCGGAATCGCGGCCACGGACTGGACGTGGTCGGTGCGCCTTGAGGACCTGGACAACGACGGCCGCCTCGACCTCTTCGTGACGAACGGCTTTCCCAGGGATCCGGGCGCCGACGTCGTCCAGCGCATGATGCGCGCGGAGACACCTGCGGAGCGCATCCGGATCATGTACGAAAGCCCGCCGCAGGCCGAGAGGCACCTGGCTCTGCGCAACATGGGCGACCTGCGGTTCGGGGACGTGAGCGCGCAATGGGGGCTCGGCAAGAAGGGCGTCAGCTTTGGCGCCGCCCTCGGCGACCTGAGCGGCGACGGCAATCTCGACATCGTCTACTCAAACTACCACGCCGGCGTCACGGTGATGCGCAACGACTGCGACTCGGGCCACGTCGTCAACGTCGACCTTCGCGGCACCGTCTCCAATCGCTACGGGGTGGGCGCCACGGTCCGGGTCGAGAGCGCGCTCGGCATCCAGGTGCGCCAGCTCGTCCTGGCGCGCGGGTACATGTCGAGCAGCGAGCCGATGCTCCATTTTGGGTTCGGCGCGGACACGGTCATCAGGCGCATGGTGGTCAATTGGCCGAGCGGGCATGTCCAGGCGTTCGAGAACCTCCCCGTCGACAGGCGCTACACCGTCACGGAGCCCTCCGCGCCCATCCAGCCTCCCGGCGACGCGCCCCGCGCCCCGACGCGCTTCGACGAGGTGGGCCGCGCCGCGGGCCTGGCGCTCTTCTCGCACGAGGAGCCCGTCGACGAATTCGTCGGGCAGCGGCTCCTGCCGTTCCGCCAGAATCCGCACGGTCCGGGCCTCGCCGTCGGCGACGTGTTCGGCAACGGACGCGACGACGTCGTCCTGGGCGGCACGACGCGCGATTCCCTGCGCATCGTCCACGCGTCGTCCACGGGGCAGTTCATGGTGACGGACTCGTCGGCGGTCCTGACGGGCCCCGCGGTCGACGACGGGCCGGTGCTCCTTTTCGATTCCGCGGGCACCGGCAGGCAGGACCTCCTTGTGACCAAGGGCGGCAATTCCCTTCCTGCGGGGTCCCAGGAGTACCAGCCGAGGCTGTTCCTGAACGACGGCCACGGCGCCTTCAGGCCCGCCCCCGATGACGCGCTGCCCCAGCTGCCGGTGAGCGCGGGCGCGGTTGCGGCGGCCGACTTCGACCACAGCGGCCGCCTGGGACTGTTCATCGGGGGGCGCGTCCTGCCGGGCCGCTATCCCCTTGCCCCGCAGAGCGCGCTCCTCGCCAACCGGGGGGGAAGGTTCGAGGACGTGACCGACACCCTCGCGCCGGGGCTGCGCGAGGTCGGGATGGTGACCTCGGCCCTGTGGACCGACGTCGATGGCGACGGCTGGCCGGACCTGCTCCTCGCGCTGGACTGGGGGGGCGTCAGGTACTTTCACAACAGCCAGGGCAAGGGCTTTGAGGACTGGTCCGAGAAGGCCGGCTTCGCCTCCGCCGGCACGGGATGGTGGACCTCGATCGCGGCCGCCGACTTCAATGGGGACGGGCGGATGGACTACGTCGTCGGCAATGTCGGCCTGAACTCGATCTACACCGCCGATCCCGCGCACCCCGCCCTGCTCTTCTACGGCGACTTCAGGGAGGGGGGCCCGAAGCAGCTCATCGAGGGGTACTACGAGGGAGACACGCTCTATCCCAGGCGCAGCCGCCGGGATCTCGGCGCCGCGATCCCGGCGGTCCTGAAGCGTTTTCCCACCTACGACGCGTACGCGAGGGCCACTCTCGGCCAGGTCGTGGGCGACGGCAGGCTGGCCAGGGCCCGGCGCTTCGCCGCGACCGGGTTCCAAAGCGGCGTGTTCCTGAGCCAGCCCGACGGCACCTACCGGTTCGAGCCCCTGCCGCGCGTCGCGCAGATATCCCCGCTGCAGGGCATGGTCGCCGGGGACTTCGGGGGCGACGGCCACGCGGGCGTCTACGCCGTGCAGAATTCCTATGCGCCGATCATATCGGTGGGGCGCCTCGACGGCGGCCTGAGCCAGCTGCTTCGCGGCGACGGGCACGGGCATTTCGCCGCCGTCCCGCCTGTGGAGAGCGGCCTCGTCGTGCCGGGGGACGCGAAGGCGCTCGCGCTGCTCGACCTCGACCAGGACGGCTGGCCCGACCTCCTGGTCACCCGGAACAACGACACGACGCTTCTGTTCCACAACAACGGGGCCGCGGGACACAAGCCGCTGCGCATCCTCCTTCGCGGGGCCGCCGGGAATCCCACCGCGGTCGGCTCGCGGATCGCGGTCGAGTTTGCCGATGGCTCGACTGAGGTGGCCGAGGTCTACGCCGGCTCGGGCTATTACAGCCAGTCGACGGCCGCATGCTTCTTCGGATATCCGGAGGGCAACCCGCCCAGGAGGATCCGCGTCCGCTGGCCCTCGGGCGCCTCGTCCGAGCACGGCTTTCCCGCGGGGTCGACCACCCTCAGCCTCTCCGCCCCCCAGGCATCGGGGCAGCCTTGACCGCCCCGCCCGGACCGCGGAGCTGCCGCAGCCGCAAGGCTCAGCGGCCCAGGAGGGCCCGGTTGGCCCGGATAAGCGCCAGGCGCTGGTCGACCGCCCGCCGGCTGCTCAGGGCATCCTCGGGGGTGTTGAGGCACCAGTCGACCAGCCTGTCGACGGTCGAGCGGGCCGCGTAGCAGCGGGTGTCCGAGCCGCCGTAGTAGATGAGGACGGTCTTGGCCTTGTCGCCAAGCTGCACCCACCCGTTGCTGAAGGTCACATTGGAGACATCCCCGAGGCCCTCGGCGCCATAGGGGGCGAGGAAATGCCCGCCCGGCCGCGCGATGACCCGCGAGGGATCGTCGATCGACGTCATGAACATATAGAGGACGTAGCGCAGGCCGGAGGCGCAGCTGCGCACCCCGTGGGCGAGGTGGAGCCAGCCCTTCGGCGTCTTGATGGGGGCGGGACCCTGGCCGTTCTTCACCTCCTTGATCGTGTGGTAGGCGCGGCCGTCGATGATCGCCTCGGGGCCGGTCACGCCGGTCGCGATGTCCTCGCACAGCGTCCAGCCGATGCCGCCGCCCGAGCCGACGTCGATGAAGCCGTCCATAGGGCGCGTGTAGAAGGCATACCGGCCCCCGACGAACTCCGGGTGGAGCACCACATTGCGCTGCTGTGACGCAGGCGTCCGCAGGTTGGGAAGGCGCTCCCATTTACCGAAGTCACGGGTGCGGACGATGCCCGCAACGGCGACGGCGCTGGAGAGATCGCCGGGCTTCGCACCGGGATCCTTCGCCTCGGCGCAGAACACGCCGTAGATCCACCCGTCCTGGTGGAACGTGATGCGCATGTCATAGACGTTCGTCTCGGGCTTGAGCTCGGGAAGGTCGACGGGCTCGTCCCAGAATCGCCAGCCGTCGATGCCGTTGGGGCTCTCGGCGATCGCGAAGATGCTCTTGCGGTCGCAGCCCTCGAAGCGGACGACCAGGTGCACCTTGCCGCGCCAGAGGAACGCTCCCGGATTGAGCGTCGCGTTGACCCCGAGGCGCTCCATGAGGAACGGATTGGTCTTCGGGTTCAGGTCGAAGCGCCACTCGATCGGCGCGTGGCGGTAGGTGATGACCGGGTGGAGGAAGCGCTCGAAGACGCCATTGTCCCAGCTGCGGTCGACGGGGTTCCTGCGCGAGAGGAATCTCTCGTGCTCCCTGCGAAGCATGCGGAGCCGGGCGGCCCAGGCGGGGGGCGCCCCGGACGGGATCCCCGGATCAGCCCCGCGGGACGGGGCGGAACCGGCCTTCGCCCCGGTGGTTGTGGTCTTTTTTTTCATTTTGCGGCTGGGGTCTCGGGGGCGCGGCCGCAGAGGCCGCGCAGGCGCCGCACGGCCTCGAGGCCGGTGCGGCCGTTGTGGTACGGACATTTCCAGAAGCTGACCTTGAGCTCGTTCTCGAGAACGCGTCCATCACGCGAAACGCCCCGGAGCCATTCTCCCCGACGGCGGTCGATCAGCCTGAGCTCGATGAAGTCCCAGGTGCGGAATGCGGCCTCGAGGAATCGCTCCTGGCCCGACAGCTGGTAGGCGTTGATGAAGCCGACGACCGCCTCGGCCTGGGGCCACCATTCCTTGTTGGCGTTGGTGAGGCCGCCGGGGCTCCCCTCGTTGAAGACGCCTCCGTCGGAATCGACGCCCTCGGCCAGCGTGGCCGCCGCGATCTTCACGGCCAGCGGCAGGATCCGCCGCTTCAGTGCGGGATCGTCCAGGACCTCGGCGGCCCGGGTGAGCAGCCATGCCGCCTCGATGTCGTGCCCGTACGAGACCCTGTCGGAGCGCGGCGTCCAGTCCTCCGAGAAGAACAGGCCGAGGTGCCCGGTGGCCGGATTCACGATTCGCGAGAGCATGATGTCCACGAGCCCGGCAAGCGCGCGGCGCAGGCCCGGGTCCGGCCACGCGCCGAGGAGGCGGGTGTAGGCCTCCATGACGTGGAGGTGCGTGTTCTGGGACTTGGGCTCGTTCATGTCGACCTCGCTAAGGCGCATGTCGGGGATGGGCCTCCATGCGCGGTCGAAGGCCTCGAGGTAACCGCCGTGGCGGCGCTCGACGGCGTGCTCCTCGAGCAGCCCGTAGACGCGGATCGCCTCCTCGAGGGGTTCGCGCCGCCCGGTTGAGGCGTGGTACTCCGTAAGGGCGTAGATGGCGAACGCCTGGCCGTACACCTGCTTGCGGTCGCGCAGGACCTGGCCGTCGGCGGAGACGGACCACCAGTAGCCCCCGTCCTGCGGGTCGCGGAAATGGGCATCCAGGTCTGCGTAGGCGGTGTCCGCCATCTCAAGGTAGGCCGGGTCCCGGTACCGGCCATACGCCGCGGCAAAGGTCCAGAGGATGCGGGAGCTTAGGAGCGCCCCCCGCTCCGCGGCACGGTCGGGCACGAGGTCGTTCGTCATCGCGCCAAAGAAGCCCCGCCGGTCGCGGTCGACGACCCGCTCCATCCAGAAGGGAAGGATGTTGCGGCGCAGGTCGCCCTCGATTCGGGCGATGTAGTCGGAGGGGTCGGGTGAACTCATCGAACGCGGGGCGTCGTGTCGGAATTCGATCGGTGAAGCGTCCTCGATGATCCCTCCGCTGGCGATTGTCTATCCTGGTTATCGTCCGCTACTCGGGAATCTTCCCCAGGATTCTTCCCATGAGTTTCTTTGCATAGAGCGCATTGCGCTCGCGGATGATCGATTCCGGCGGGTAGCGCTCAAGACCGAGCTCCGGGGCGCGCGCGACCACGCCGCCCTCGTCCGGGTGGAGGATGATCCAGGCAAGGATGCGCACGAGCGGGCCGCGCGCGTAGCGCTCCCGTATCAGGTCAAAGACAACCCGGGCGATTTCCGCCTCCCTGGTGTTCGCGGTGACGTCGGCGCTTGACGCGACGCTCAGCAGGTTGCGCACGCATTGCGCCGGATCCCCGTCACGCCCGGGGGCCCAGGCCCTTAGCGCCGCGGCAAAGCCGCTCATGGCCTCGGCCCCGGCTCCGGCAAGAGGAGGCGCGAGCCGCGTGGCGAACTCGTTGTCGCCGGGCAGGTCGTCATAGGTGATCCCTTCGATCTGCGCCTCGGTGATCGACCCGTAGGTGTCGTCCCCCGGGCCCGCCGGCGCAAGCCTGCCCGTCATCGATGCCGCAGCGCCGACCGCGGCCCACGCGAGCAGCGCGGCCAGCACCCAGGCGATCGCGGGGCGGCTGGTGTGCCGGCCCGCGTCCCACCGGAAGAGCCTGGCCCCCGCGGCGCCCGCGGCCGCGCCGATCACCGCGAGCGCGGACAGGCTGAAGCCGGCGCCATGCAGGCCCCGCGGGTCGCTGAAGCCGCGCTGCAGCGCCTCGACGGCATAGCGGCCCGGCATGAACCCCGCGGCCTCTTGCGCCCAGGCGGGCAGGACCGCGAGCGGCACCCCCACCCCTCCTAGCATGATCATCGGCAGGAAGAGGCACTGGCCCAGCGCCTGGACCGCAGGCACGTCGTCGGCAAGGGCCGCCACCAGGAGCCCGAGCCCGAGGAACGAGAAGGCGACAAGCAGGAATGCCGCGAGCTCCTGCGCCGGGTTGACGGGCAGCGGCGTCCCGTAGATCAGCCGGGCCAGGACGATCTGCATGAGCGCCGCCGACGCCAGAAGCACCAGCCGGGCGAGCAGCGTCGCCGCGAGCAGGCTCCCCGTGCTCGCCGGCAGGAGCCGGTAGCGCCGCCAGAGCCCGCGCTCCCGCTCCGACACGAGGGCCGTCGGAAGGCCGAAGCACGCCCCCCCGAGGACGCCGATCGTGAGCAGCATCCCCATCTCGTGCCGAAGCGGGGGCGTGTCGCCTCGGAAGATGCCGCCGAACGCAACAAGAAACAGAACCGGCACAAGGTACCCGTAGAGGATGGCCTGCCTGCTTCGGAAGTTGAGCCTGAGCGTGAGCGAGAAATGCCGCACAAGCCCCCGGCCCACGCGCGCCCGGCTCATGCTCCGCCCCCCCCCGGCGCGTCGGGCCACGGGCGGCCCGTGAGCTCCAGGAACACGTCCTCGAGGGACGGACCTCGAACCTGAAGGTCGAGAAGGGCGTTCTCCTCAAGCTCCAGCTGGCTCATCAGCGCCGTCACCGTCCTGCCCACGTCCTCGGTAGCCAGCAGCCAGGTGTCGCCCTCGGCGGTGCTGCTGACGACCCCTGGAAGGGCCGGCGCCTGGGGTAGGCCTGTCGCCCGCGCCGTCCTCACGCAGACGCGCGCCACCGCGCCTGAGCGCGATATCAGCTCGGCCGGGCTGCCTATCGCCACGATTCTGCCCTCGTTGAGGATGCCGATGCGGTCGCAGAGCGCGTGGGCCTCCTGCAGGTCATGGGTGCTCATGAGGACCGCCAGCCCGTCGGCCCGCATGGCGCCGATCAGGCCGCGCAGCTCGCGGCGCGCCTGCGGGTCGAGGCCCGCGGTCGGCTCGTCGAGCACGACCAGCCGGGGATTGTTGACGAAGGCCAGGGCGAGGAAGAGGCGCTGGCGCTGCCCTCCCGAAAGCGAGTCGAAAGGCGCGTCGGCCCTCGCCGCCAGGCCAAACCGCCCGATCAGCTCCCCGACCGGCGCGGGCTCGCGGTAGAACGAGGCGAAGAAACCGAGGGCCTGGCGCGGCGTGATCTTGTCCTGAAGGGACGCACGCTGGATCTGCGCCCCCACCCCCTCCTTCGCGAGCTCCGGCCGGCCCACCGCGTCGATTCCGCCAATGGCGACGCTCCCGGAATCCGGGTGGCGAAGGCCGAGGACGCACTCGAGGATGGAGGTCTTGCCGGCGCCATTGGGGCCGAGCAGCCCGAAGATCTCGCCCTCGGCCACGTCGAAGCTGACGCCGCGCACGGCCTCGACCGGGCCGTAGCGCTTGGCCAGGCCGCGCACGCGCAAGCTTTCGGTTCTGGGCTCGGGCATCTTGCTCTTGGCCGGTGGACGCCGGGGGTTGCGCCCGCTCCATCCCGCGGCCTACGGCCGCGCCCTCGCGGCGGTCACGTCGTGGAGCGTGATCCAATAGACAAGCGGGGCACCGCGCTCCACGCCCTCGGGCCATGCGGCCTCGCCGAACGAGAGGGGCGGCGGCAGCACGAAGACGGCCTGGCTTCCGATCGTCATCATCTGCAGCCCCTCCATCAGGCCGGGCATCATGCCCTCCATCTTCACCGAGAGCCGCTCGCACGAAAGCCTCGGCAGCGGGGTCGTGCCGTCCGCAGCCGTGGCGTGGCATGTCAGGACGATCGTGTCTCCGGGACGGGGCCTGACCCCGTTCTGGCCGGGCTGCACGTTGTACCAAAGGCCGCTTCCCGAGACCTGCAGGCTAAGGTGCTTCTGCATATCCTTGAAGTATTTCTCGAGCTGGCCCTTCTGGTTGGGCGTCCATGCGGCCGGCTGCCTTTCGCGCCCCGCGATCTCGCCGATCCTGCGGGCCATTTCGGCGGCCAGCTGCTGGGACGCCGCGTCCATCGGGTATCCCTTGCCCTGGAAGGCCGCGCGAATCCCGTCGATGAAGGCGTCGCTCTGCGCCGCGCTCCACCCGAGCTGCGCAAAGTGCCCGGATTGCGCCAGGGACCACCCGAAGGCCGAGTATGCGGAGAGCGGGAAGGCCTGCGCGGGCGCCGCGGGCAGGCTGGAGGACGGCTCCACGGCCGCCACAGCAGGATCCCCGCCGCCGATATTCTGCGCAGGCTGCGCGCCGGCGGCCGCGAGCGCGGGCGCCAGCATTAGTCCCAAGGTGACCCGGGTCATGGAGGTTGTCATGGTTGGAAATTCCGAAAGCGTCGCGGCGGCGGCACGGCCCCCTACGCGCCCAGGGGGACAGGCCACTTGAAGCTCTTGAGGTCGACGCGGGTCGCCTCGACCGCTCCCTCCCTGACGTGGTAGAACCGGTTGATCTCCAGTCCGCCGACCACCTGGGTCAATCCGGTCACCGGCCAGAATATCTCGACCCGCTTTATGACGCTGGCCTTTCCCAGTCCGATCTCCTGGCGCACCGTGGTGGACCCGAAGCTGCCCCCGGTGCCCACGATGCGGTGGATCGCGCGCTCCCCCTCGTCCGTCTCCACAACGACCTTGATGCGGGCCCCGAACGCGGCCCGGTTTGTCCTGACCCCCTCCAGCTTGAGCTTGAGCCAGTTGTTTCCGTGGCCCGGGTTCGCAAAGAGCTGGTTGTGGAAGGTGTCCCCCTCGACCGCCCCGCCAATGACGCAGTATACGTCCTGCGTGCCGCTGTTGTTGATGTCGCCAAAGGCGACCCCGTGGCCCTTCTGCAGCTGGCCGAACCCGCCGGAGGTCGTCACGTCCTGGAAGCGCTTGCCGCCGTCGTTGCGGAACATCCTGTTCGGGATGAGGACGGACAGATCCGGGTTGCCGGTGCCAAAGTAGCAGTCCAGCCATCCGTCGTTGTCCAGGTCGCCGAAATTGGCGCCCATCGTGAGCAGCAGCCTGTCCAGGCCGCATTCCTTGGTGACATCGGTGAACGTGCCGTCGCCGTTGTTGCGGTAGAGCTTGGGGCGCTGCCCGGCATACGGCAAGCCGAGGTAATCCGCGGCGATGTCGCCCACGTCCTGGATGAGGTAGCCGGTGACCAGGATGTCGGGCCACCCGTTGTTGTCGTAGTCCCAGAACCAGCAGGTGAACGACTCCGGCGGCCCCGTGATGCCCGCCTCATCGGTGACGTCCGTGAACCTCCAGGGGGCGCTGGGCGACTTGTCAGCGCCGGCGGGGCCGTCGTTGCGCAGGAGCATCCTCGGTCCGTCAAGGCGCGAGAGGAAAAGGTCCGGCCGCCCGTCATTGTTGTAATCGGCCGTCACGACGGCCTTGAAGAATCCCACGAAGTCCAAGCCGTTCTCGGCCGCGCACTCGGTGAAGGTTCCGTCGCCGTTGTTGCGGTAGAGCTCGCAGGAGACCCGGTCGCCGCTCTTCGTCTCGCTGACCACGAAGACGTCGAGCCAGCCGTCTGCGTTGTAGTCGAACCATGCCGCCGAGTGGGTCGGCCGGAGCCGCAGCAGCCCCGCCTCCTCCGTCACGTCGGTGAAAGTGAAGTCGCCGTTGTTGCGCAGCAGCGAGAACGGGTAATGGCCTTCCACCCCCATCCACGCGCCCCTGAGCACCATCACGTCCATGAACCCGTCGTTGTTGTAGTCGCAATGGATCATGTTGAGCCCGCCCGTGAGGCCGAGGAGGCCGGCCTCCTCGGTCCGCTCGGTGAACGTGCCGTCGCCGTTGTTGTGGAACAGCCGCATCTGGTCCCTGAGTCCCCACGCCGAGACCATCACGTCGAGGAACCCGTCGTTGTCGAAATCCTCCAGCACGACGCCCCCCGAGAGGCCATGGACGTCGAGGCCCACCTCCGCCGCGATGTCGGGGAAGCGCTTGATGTCGTATTCCGGCGCAAAGAGCTTGGGCTCGATCAGCCATTTCGGCGGAACCTTGTCGGGATACTCGCCAAGGGTCATGAAGGCGATGTTCAGCATCCAGCGCGCGCGCAGGCAGCCGGGGTACTTCTCGAGCAGCTCGGTCAGCACCTCGACCGCGCCCCGCGAGCCGCGCTGCAGCATGTGCACCCCCCGGCCGCTGATCGGGAAGAGGCACGACTCCGCGTTGCTGTTGTCGAGGCAGTTCTCGTTCTCGCCCATCCGCAGGTAGCACACCGCCTTGAATGTCAGCCACTCCACCTCCCCCCGCTGCTCCGGGGGGACCCTGTTTTCCTCCATGAACCGCTGTATCGCGTCGTACTCCTTGAGAGCCCCGTGGGCGTCTCCGGCGTCCAGAAGCTGCAGCGCAAGCCGGATCCTGATCATCACGAGCTGCTGGGGATCGGAGGTCTTCTCCTTCAGCGCGCTTAAGATCGCCGCCTGCTCCTTGTTCCGGAAGGGATTGCTCAGCGGATCCGCCTCGCGCGTGATCTTCTCAAGGAGCGCGGCCATCCTGCGCGTGCTTTCCGGCTGGCTCGCGCGGGCGGCCTTCGCCGTGGCCGCGCCCGACCCACCCAATCCCGGATCGGCAGCCCCCGCGGAACCGGCCGTCAGCCTCATGGGCCACGCCAGGGCCGCGGCCAGCCCAAGCGATCCCCCGAATGCCGACCTGAGGAACGAGCGGCGGCCGATGGCGCCCCGCGCGCCTGCGCCGGCCGGCCCCGGCGGCCCCGGGAGCCCGTTCCCGGCGCCGGCGGATGCCGCGCCCCTGGCGGGCACCCCGGACCGTGGAAGGGAACGCTCAGACGTCGCCATGGCGCCCTTCATCTTGGGTCGTTGAGCGCGCGTAATAAACAATTATCTGTCGCTCGCCATCGGACGGGGGCGCCCGAGTCGCCCCCCGGCAAGGCGCATCCGCCGGCGCCGCGGGCACGGGCAGCCGGCCGCGGGGTGCCCGGACTTTGCTTGCCCCTAGCTTCGTTGTCCGATTGCGTGCGTGATTCCGAATATTGCGCCAAGTCCAACGACTCAGGTGAGCCTTCCAAGCCGGCGCCCGTCCCGCGCGTGGTTTGTAATACCCCTCTGCGCGTTCGGGTTCCTGGTCTGGACGGACACGCTGCGGGTCCGGCGTGTCGATTACGTGTCGGGAACCGCCGGGTGGTCGCCGGCGGCGCCAGGGGCGGACAGGACCGCCGGAGACCCGGGGTGGCAGCCCCGGCTGATCGTGCCCGAACATGACAACGAGAGTTACGAGTGGCTCGACCAGACCCGGCAGATGTTCGCGCGCGGGGAATGGCGCGTGCGCCACGTCGACTACGAGAACGCGCCGTTCGGACGCGAGGAGTATGCGGCCTCCGCCTACCGGTGGTGGCTGGGGCTGTTGGCATGGGCCGATCGCGCGGCGTCCAGCCGACCGCTCGCGATGTCCGTGGAGCGTGCGGCGCTCTTCGCCGACCCGCTGCTGCACATGCTCCTGCTTGCGGGCACCACGATTCTTGTCGCGTGGCAGTTCGGCGTCTTCCCCGCAGCCCTTGTTTCAATCGGCCTCGTGGCCCTTTTCCCGTTCGCCGCGGAATACCTTCCGGGGGCGCCCTCCGACCACGGCCTCGCCCAGGCCCTCGCTATCTGGAGCGTGCTCCCGCTGCTGGCCGGGATCAAGGCGCTCCACTCGGGCGGGGCACGCGGGCGCGTGCACGCCCACCGGTGGTTCCTGCTGGCCGGAGTCGCGGGCGGTGTCGGATTGTGGATCAGCGTGGCCCACCAGGTGCCCCTGCTTCTCGGGATCGGGCTGGGCGCGTTGATGGCGGCGGGGCTTGAGGGGGGCGGCTCTGCAGGGAAACCGGCGGATGGCTCCGGGACCGCGCCGTGGCGCACCTGGGCGCTCGGCGGTGCCGCGGCCAGCCTCGGGGCGTACCTGGTCGAATATTTTCCGGCGCACATGGGATCGCTGCAGCTTCGGGCCGTCCATCCCCTGTACGGGCTGGCGTGGCTGGGAGGCGGGGAGCTGCTGGCGCAGGTGTCGGCGCGGCTCCGCCAGCGCAAACCCGATCCCGGGCCCCCCAATGTCGGCGGCGTGCTTGCCGCCGACGCCATCGCGGCGGCATGGATCGAGCGCAGGAGACCGGTCCGCAGCGGGCGCGAAACGGTCGCCGGCGTGCTGGCAGCGGCCGCGATCGCGGCAGTGCCCGTGGTTATGTGGCGGGCGCGCGACCTCGGGTTCATGGAGCTGGAGCTGCCTGCGCTGCGGCTGACAAGGCTGCCGGATGGCCCCATGGCGACGAACCTTTCGGCGTGGATCTCCCGCGACGGGCCGTCCGCAATGGCCTGGGCGACTCTCCTGCCCCTGCTGCTTATCGGGCCGGCGATATGGCTGCTCGGGCACCGCGCCACGGGCCTCGGGGCGCGCGCGACGATCGCCGTCGCGCTGGGCCCGGTCCTGGTCGCCCTCGGCTTCGCGTGCCGCGAGCTGAGCTGGTGGAACGGGATGGACGGGGCGCTCCTGGCCCTGCTCGCCGCGGCAGCGGCCTCGGCACCCCTGGCGGTCAACCGCACCGCGGGCCGCTGGGCGTGGTGCGGACTGGTCGCGCTGGTCACGCTGCCGGGGGCGCTTCAGATCCTTCCGCGGGCGGGCGCCGACGCGAGGTATGCGCTCAACGGGGCCGAGATGGTAGGGCTGGTCGAGCGGGACCTGGCCGATTGGCTGGCGCTGCACGCGGGCGGGCGGGCGGCGGTCGTTCTGGCGCCCTCTAACGAGACGGTCACCCTGTATTACTACGGCGGACTGCGCGGGCTCGCGACCCTTGGCTGGGAGAACCGGGAGGGATTCGGGGCCGCAGTCCGGATCGCCGGCGCGTCCACGCCCGAGGAGGCGCGGGAATGGATCGAACGGCGCCAGGTCAGCCACATCGTCGTCCCATCGTGGGACTCCCATCTCGACGTCTATGCGCGCCCCGAGGCGGGGCAGCCCGAGGACACGTTCATGGGCCGGCTCCAGCGCTGGGAACTGCCGCCCTGGCTCCGGCCGGTGGCCTACCCGATCCCGAGAATAGCCGGCCTCGAGGGGCAGTCGGTCGCGGTCTTCGAGGTCGTCGAGGACCAGGACGAGGCGACCGCGGAGAGCCGGCTCGCGGAGTACTTCGCCGAAACGGAGCAGGCGGAGCTCGCGGCCTCGGCGGAAGCGGCGCTGCGGCGCTTTCCCGCCGACCTAGGCGCCCTGGTGGGCCGGGCGCAGGTCGAGATCGCCCGGGCCGACATGGACGGCTTCGGCCAGACGATGGACCCGCTGCTGCACTGCCTCTCCGGGGGAGCCGATCGGGCCTTGCCGTGGGACCGGCGGGTCAGCCTGGCGGTCGTCCTGGCCCAGGGCCAGCAGGTCGGCCTGGCGCGCATGGAGTTGATGCAGTGCCTCGCGGACGTCGACGGCGCAAAACTGCGCGCGCTCACCGCCGGCTCGCTTTACCGGATGCAGGTCCTGAGCAAGGCGCTTGGCCTGGGGATAACGGACCCCCGGCTGCACGAGCTCGCCCTGGGCCTATTGCCGCCCGAGCTTCGCGGGCGCCTCGCGCACTGAACTCAGGATGGCGGCCGGCCGGTCCCGTTTCCGGCTGGGGCCGCCTGTGCGCAATCGCGGGGTCTTCCCGGCGATCCCGGTGCCGCTGCCCCCCGCGCCCGTGACGGTCAGTAGATCTTCACCGATTCCCGGCGGGAAACCTTCTGGGTGACGAAGTGGCCGTTGAACATCAGCAGCTCGACCACCTCGGTGGTAATGTGATGCTCCTCCCGATTGTCCAGCTTCTCGCCCGTCTGCGCAATGCGGGTCGTTCCGTTCCCGTTCGGGACGGCCCCCATGACCGGCGTGGAAACCTGCACGAAGTCGACCCTCTCGGCGACCTGCCGGGCGTACACCCAGACCTCGGCCTTCCCGGCCGGCACCTTCATGGGTTTGACGCTTTCGGGCTTGCCCATGATCTTGATCACCGCATCGGCGGGCATCTCGGGAAACAGGGCCGCCTCGGGTCCCTTGGGCGCCGCCGCGGCGGCCTTGGATTCGGTGCCCGCCGAATCGGGAGGCGGCACCGAGGCGTCGGCCGCCCGGACCAGGAGACCGACCAGCACCGCCGTCAGGAACTGGCTTCGGGTATGCATGGCTGATAAGAATAACAGCGGGGACAGGGCTATTCCTTCACATTTTCACGATCGGACCAATCGAGAATGCGCAAATCTTCAATTGTCGCTAGCCCCATTCGGGATGGGTCGCGAGCAAACAGTGGCCTGCCGCCTTTTCTTATTACGATGTCTTGCGTCGGGCATCAGGGGACGAACCGGTATGGGTTCAACATAGCCGAGCCCCGGAATGAAGCCGCCAGCCAAACGCTTCCGCCCGACGAGGGCGGCGGAATCGCCCCCCCAAAGAAGATGCGCTTGCCGGCTGAATGCGCCTGAACGATCATAGGGGAGTGCGGCGCAGAACCCCTTCTCCATCGATGTGCAGACCGTCATGGGCTTGAAATCCAAAATCTCCGGTATCCTTCTTCGGCCCGGCGCCATGGCCGTGTCCGCGCTGGTGGTCTGGTGCGCCGGGCTTCCGACCGTGCCTCGCGCCCTTGCCGACGAGGCCTCGGCGAGGCCTGCCGAGCGTGTGGCGCCCCGGCGCGACGGACTTCCCCGGAAGGTTCTGTTGGGGACGGTCGTCAGCGGCTATGACGCCATCTTCAAGTTTCCCCTTGAGAAGCGTCTCCAGCGCATGGATGAGCTCGTCGGCGCGATGGAGACCCAGGCCAGGGCCAAATATCCCGGCAGGCGCCTGGACCTCGCCGTGCTGACGGAATGGTTCATGTCGCGGCCGGGCGCCACGTTGGAGCAGCAGGCGGTGCGCCTCGGGGATGTGAGCCAGCGGATCGAGGCCTGCGCAAGGCAGCATGAATGCTACCTCGTCGTGCCCCTGGTCCTCAGGGAGGAGGGTGAGCCCTTGCGCTACAGCAACGTCGCCGTGCTGGTCGACCGCGAGGGGCGCCTGATCGGGGCATATCGCAAGGTGCATCCGACCACCGACCACCTTTCGTACGCGCTCCTGGAGGGCGGCATCACTCCCGGCCGGGACTACCCTGTCTTCGACTGCGACTTCGGGCGCGTCGGCATACAGATCTGCTACGATGTCATGTATCCCGAGGGATGGCAGATGCTGGCCAAGGAGGGCGCAGAGATCGTTGCGTTTCCCTCCGAGACGTCGGTGACCGCCCGCCCCTCGATGTACGCGCTGCAGCACCGGTACTATATCGTGAGCGCCACGCCCAAGGACCATGCGGCGATCTACAACCCGCTCGGCATGATCGATGCCGAGGCCACCCAGGAGGGTGTATTGGTCCATCAGATCGACCTGTCCTACGCAATCACGGGCTGGGCGCCGGGGCTGGACGGCGGAGGATCCCTGAGGCGCAAGTACGGGGACGGAGTGGGCTTCACCTATTACCAGGGCGAGGATGCCGGGATCTTCTGGTCCAACGACCCGAGGATATCGATCGGGCAGATGTTCAAGGCATTCGGGTATCACGAGCCGGACGATGACGCCGAGCGCTCGCGGCTGGTGCAGGACAGGGCCCGGGGTGGTCCGCCCATGTTTCCCTGAGGCCGTTCCCGCACGCGGACGGATCGTCGGGATTTGCCAGGCGGTGGGAAAACCCGGCGCGCCGCCCCTATTTTCCGCCCGCCCACCGCGCCCGCCCGCCGGTGTCGACAAGATACTTCATCGCCCCCTCCTGGATCAACAGCTCTGCGTCCAGCAGTCGATCGGCCGAATGCCGGACCGCATCGCCGCGGCGATTCCTGCCGGCATACCCATGCGACGGGGCCTCCACGACGACCGAGAGGGCGCCGCAATGGAAGGCGAGCGCGGTGTCGAGGTTGTACGCGTCGGCGGCCGCGCGAGCCGGATCCGCCTCCACGGCGGGATCGCTTGAACTCTGCAATCCGGCATGAGCCAGGGCCGTGTGAACGGCCCGGAAGAGCCCGTTGAACGCGGGCGTGAGCGCCGCATCCATGACCGGCCTGTGCATCAGGGGATAGTAGTCTTCCGCCCAGACCCCGGTGTGCAGATTGAGAATCAGGTCCGGCCGCTCGCGGGCGGCCAGGTCAAGCAAGGCCTGGGTCTCAGGCTGGCGCGAGCCGAAGAAGTCGTCGTGCTGGATGTTGACCCCGTTGTCGTTCGGGTAGCCGCCCGGGAACTGCGTGCGGGAGAAATCCAGCGGAATGAATGTCTTGCAGGCTGGCCAGCCGATCAGCTTCCCGTCGCTCCACGCCCCGGTGTTGAAGTATTCCGAGATCCAGCTGTCATTCCCGCGAAACGCCTCCATCCGCAACGGCACGCGCGCCCGGCCGTCCACATTGACGATCGGTATCACGATGAGCCGGTCGATGCTCCCTGCTGCCGCGACAATCTCCGGCCACGGCCGCCCGCGCAGGTCATTTCCCGTCTCGAGGACGGACAGCAGATTCACGAGGCCCACGATGCCCTCCAATTCTCCGCCATGGACCGCCGCCATCGCCACGTACACCTTCCGGTCAAAGTCGGGCCCGAAATACGCGCGCATCACGCGGGCGCCGCTCGCTCCGGAAAACGTCGTCGTACCCTTCCCGTTCCGGGCGCTGCCGTAGAATACCGCCCGGATCGGCCGGCCGCCTGCGCTCGTGCCAATGACCGCGACGGTGCCCCGGTGCACGCGCCCGCCGAGAAAGCTCGTCACGCCGTCGACGGTGCTCACCCAGAAATCCGGCGGATTCTCGGCCTCGCGCAGGTAGTCCTGGGGGACATTCGGAAACACCCTCGGAGGCGAATCCGAGGCCCCGGCGCGGGCCAGCCGCGTCCCGATCCCGCCGGCGAGAAGAAGAACCGCGAGGCCCCTGCGCAAGGCCCGCAAATCTGATGCCTTCATGGCGTGCAGGGGCTGCTTGCAGGAGACCGATTCTCCTGACGGTCAACCGGAGTCCGCCTTCGCGGCCATTTGACGGGCGCGGGCCTTGAATCGTTGTCCATATTCCGCAAAGGGATCGTGTACCGGGTCAGCCGATCCCGGCCTTCCTGCGCACTGGAAAAGCCGGGAAACGGCGGTGCGCCATTATTCGCCACTGACAATTTGACCGGGTCGGGGGCCATATCGCGCGCTATCCCATATCGGTGGGGTTGTGCGTAGGCTTTGGCACCCGTTTGCTCACACAAGGATATTGGCGGTATCCACCCGCATTTCAAGCTCCCGACTGGGTCGGTGCCACCAGCTCCCGCCCGAGTCCCGGTAATCCAAGTCCCGCATCCGGTCCCCGGCCTCCGGGCCGCCCGCTCCAGATCCGGCGCCCGTACGAGGGCGTGGGGATCCTCCTGGTGCGGCCAACGGCAGGCGAACCCCGCACCACGGAAAGTTACATTGAGAAGTCGGGCCACCCCCTCTATGGGTTCCATGTCTCGGCGGATCCGCCCGAACGGAGAGTCTGCATTCGTCCTTGGCTCCAGGTCTGGCCGGTCGGGCCCGGTCTCCTCTCCGACAGGGATGGACAACCGGCGTCAGCCGCAACAACACCAAGCACCAGGCCGGCTCCGAGGGCGGCCCGAAGAGACGCTTTCAGAATCGCAACCCCAGGAAACACCCGTCCCCTCGCCTCCCATGAATGTCCGCTCCGCCAAAACCGTCCCCAATGCCATCAGGGCGGCATTGACCTTCGTGTTTCTCTCCCCTGCGGCAGCCAGCTTGGCGCGGGGCGCGCCGCCGCCAGCTGAATCCAAATCCCGGCCGATAACCGTTCCCTTAAGGGCCCTCTCTACCAATCCCCACTACTTCACCGACGGCAGCGGCAAGGCGGTCTATCTGACGGGTTCCCAAACCTGGAACACGTTCCAGGATTGGGGCACGCATGGTTCCGTGCAGCCCATCGACTTCACGGCGTTCGTGGACATGCTTGTCGCCCACAACCACAACTTCACGCTGTTATGGGCGGCGGAACTGCCGACGTTCCATGGCTTCCTGACCACGGCGACTTCACCGCCGGATATCACCGTCTCTCCGCAACCGTGGCCGCGGACCGGCCCGGGAACCGCATCGGACGGCAAGCTGAAATTTGACCTCACGAAATTCAACCAGGGGTACTTTGATCGCCTTCAAGTCCGCGTCCGGCAGCTGGGCGCGGCTGGAATCTATGCCGGGTGCTATTTCTTCACCGGCGAAAGGCTCAACAAATACCGATTCCCTGGCGACGGATATCCGCTTTCGGGCTCAAACAACGTGAACGGCGTCGACGACGGCGGCGGAACCGGGGCCGTGACCATGACCGCGCCCAACGCGGTCACGGCGGTTCAGGATGCCTATGTCAGGAAGGTCATCGACACCCTTAACGCCCTGCCGAACGTCCTCTGGATCGTCTCCGAGGAGGCCCCGGCAAATTCAATCTGGTGGAACAGCCACGTGATAGCAGTCGCACGTTCCTATGAGGCCGGGAAGCCTTTCCAGCACCCCATCGGCTACGCTGCGACCGTGGGCTCCAATGACGCCGATCTTCTCGATAGCGACGCCGATTGGATCGCGCCCAGCGCGAGAATCTCCCCAACGACGAGCTGCGGCAGCGGCCATCCGGCCTGCAAGGTCAACGTCAACGATTCGGACCACAGTTACTGGGAGATGTGGAACGATCCGCCGCAAACGAACCGGAACTACTTCTGGATCAACTTTACCAACGGCAATCAGACGCTCTTCATGGACCCATACGTGGTCTATTACCCACGACAGAATCGCAATCTGAGCCCGTCCCCGACCAACGGGATCAGCCCAGGGCCGGATACGCGCTGGAACAATGTGCGCGACACAATGGGATACATTCGCGGCTATGCCGACCGCATGAACCTCGCTGCCATGACTCCGCGGGGAGACCTCGCCTCCACCGGGCACGCTCTTGCCAACACGAGTCCTGGCAGCGCGGAGATTCTTGTCTATGCGCCCTCCGGGGGCGCACTAGACGTGAACCTGTCCGGCGCCGACGTCTTGTTCGCCGCCGAATGGATGAACCCGGAGACCGGCGTGAAGACGCCTGGCGGGCCCGTGCATGGCGGGGGCACCGTAACGCTCGTCCCGCCTTTTTCCTTCGGCAAGGATGCGGTCTTGTATCTGAGGGAGGCGAGCGGCCCGCCTCCGTAAAGCGCGGGCGGCGCCATCGTTTTCTCCGCAGACGCCAAGGCGGGGGCCGACATCCTCGGCTTCACCGTGGTGGGGCCGATAGGTGGTCGCCTGCCAGGGCGCTTGCACACCTTTGCGAAGGTCTCGGTTGCTTGACCGCCAAGTCTGCAATCGAGTAGCCTTGTGGGCCGCGCCGTCCCCATTGCCCATGCTCAGAGCTGGATAATCTGCGTTGGGGCGCTGCACGGTTGGTCGTCGGACCCGCCCCCAACAGGAATCAAACTCGCCATGAACGCCCCCAAGTCCACCTCCGCAGGACCCCTACCGCTACGAGCCCTGCGTGTCGTGGCTCTCGGATTGCAGGCTGTCCTGGTCACGCTGCTCTTGCTGCTGGGCCTGGCAGCGGCGCCAACCCCCGTACGCGATCAGCTCCTATTGCTGCTGGGCTGGAGCTGGAATCAATACAGCTCCCCTGTCCCGAGCTGGATCCTATTCCTTGGCGTGGGTCTCGCGCTGATCCTCGCTGCCGTCGGCATCCTTCTGGCCTCGTGGCGGCTGCAAGGACGCTCGTGGTGCCGGATCGCCCTCGGATTTGTCGCGCTGGGGGTCGTGCTCGCGTACTTGGCTCACGACGAGCCGACGATACGACACCCGCTTAGGATGGAGGAGATCTCGCCGGTGTTTCCCGGCGCCGAGGCGAGCTTCAACGTGCTGATGCGTTATGGAAGGGCTCACCCGCTGGGGCAGAACTTCAAGCCGCCCACCTTCAAGAACCCCTATCCCAATTTCGCCCCCGATCCGCCCGGCCCGTGGCGCGATACCTTGACGGTGCACCGGGCCGAGCTCGAGGCGCACTGGGCCGAACTTGCCCCTGAGCGCGCCTGGTTGGCCGAGCTCAACGCGTCCGATCGCATCGGCGACCTGACACCGATGCGTACGGACGCTGAGATCATCGCGTTCCAGCCTTTCCGCTCCGTGTCGCAGCACGGAATCGCCATCGCCAGCCTTAAGGCGCTGGACGGCCGCGGCGACGACGCCATCGACACCCTCCTGCCCATCCTCCAGCTCGGCCGCAAGCTTCAGCCGTACTCGCGCACCTTGGTGCGCTCTATGATTGGCGTCGTGATTGAGCGCATCAGCCTTCAGACAGCCGCCTTCATCCTCGACAACTCGGCCGTTTCCCCAAGCGCCCAGGCCCAGCTTGCGGCCGAGTTGCAGGGCGGCGACCCCGAGGCCGGCGGCCGCTATCTCCTGTCCACGGAGTATGCGTTCCAACTGGGTGCGTTCGACGGCAAGAGGCTCGGCGACATCTACGCTGGCTATGGCCCGGGCGATAAGCGCCCGTGGCTGCATCGAGCATACAATGCCGTCAGCCCGTTCGTCTACAACCAGCGCGCGACCTTTAACATCTACGGCGACTTGTACGTCGACTTGCAGGACATCATCGGGCGCCGTCACCTCGAGCAGATGGATCCCCGCATGAAGAAATTCATCGCGCAAGACGCGCGCCCGGGCTTCA
>DATNHT010000066.1:0-50149 GCA_035604815.1 Opitutaceae bacterium | reverse complement strand
AGGACGGCCCCGCTCGTCGCCGAGCCGTATGAATCGGTGACCACCACGCGGAACTCGTCGCCCGACATCGCCGCCGTCGTGCCGGAAACGGTGAGCGTGGGCGTGGCTGTGCCGCTGAATCCGCCCGCGTCCGCCAGGCTCGTCCAGGCGGTCCCGCCGACAGCCAGCTCCTGCCACTGGTAGGCCACGGTCCCCTCGCCGGACGCCGCGACCTGAAAGACGGCGGGCCGGCCGGCGCTCACCGCGGCATCGACGGGCGGCGCCTGGATCTTGGGCGCGGGCGAAACCGCCTCCAAGACCACGATCGACTGGGCCCCCGCCGTGAGGGTGCCGCCGACCGTGGAGCCCGCGGAGGCGCTCCAGAAGTTGGCGGCGGCCTCGGACGCGCTGCTTGTGTCGATGATCCGCACCCAGCGGGTGCTCGCCGGGGCCGCGGGCAGCGTGTAGGCGACCGGCGAGGCCGCCATGTTGCTAAGGACCAGGAAGTCATCGTCACCCACCTGGGTCCCCCGGACATAGATCTCGGCGGTCGGGGTGAGCGACTCGCCGAAGCCGCTCGAGCCGTCGGCGTTGGTGAAGGTGATTGCCTCGGAGACGTAGTCCTGCTGGCGGAAGGCGGGATGGGCGCCCCGGAGGTGAAGCAGGTACTGCAGGAACGCGAAGTTCCCGTTGATGGGGCCGGCAAAGGTCCCCAGGTTGTCGTCATAGCCCATGGTCCCGCCCGTCGCGTCCCCGGTGGCGACCGTATCGGGGCTGTTTGTGCCGATCATGTTGTAGTTGTTCCAGGTGGCCACGGAATCGATGTTGTAGGAGTTGTTGTTCCCATCCACCGTCCGGCCGAACTCGTCGCCCCAGACCATCATCGGGACGCCTCGGCTCAGGACCTGGAACGTCCAGAAGTCCCGTATCGCCTGCCGGCGAAGCGCCTGGTTGCCGCCCCACGAGGAGCTGTTGTCGGCGCCGCCCTCCTGTTCGGGGCCGAAGGGCCAGGCCAGGCTCGTCGGGGGCGTGCCGTAGCTCACCAGGTCCGTCATGTTGAACCCGTCGTGGCACACGACGTAGTTCACCGACTTCTGGGGCCCCCCCTCGGCCGACATCTTGGCGACGTCCCCGTAGAAGGCGTCGGCGTAACCCAGGCCGCCCGCCCCGCTCACGTACCCGGTCACGTTTCCCGTCATGTAGAGCCGCACCGAGTCGCGGTAGTTGCCGTTCCAGCACGCCCATCCCGCGGGAAAGGCGCCGATCTCGCCCCCGTCGTTTCCGTCCCAGGGCTCGGCGATGATCTTGAATCCGCCGGCGACGGCGAGGGCCGCGATCGACTGCAGGAGGGGCGAGGATCCGGAGAAGCCGGAGGAGCCGTTTCGCCCAAGCTCCGCCGCCTCGTCGAACCGGAAGCCGTCCACGCCCATGGTGCTCGACCAGTAGGTCAGCGAATCCGTGATCAGCTGCTGCACCGGCACGGAGCCGCCGTTCACGTTGGTGCCGACGCCGGTGCTGACCCAGTAGTACTGCGGGGTGCCGGAAACCAGGGTGTAGTAGGACTGGTTGTCCAGTCCCCGGAAGAACGTGATCTCGGCCTGGGCGGCGCTCGAGGCGTCCCAGACGCCGCCCTCGCCCGAATGGTTGTAGACGACGTCCAGGTACACCTCGATCCCGGCGCTGTGGAAGGCGGCCACCATGGCCTTGAACTCGGCGGTGGGGCCCCCCAGCGACTGGTTGCTCGCGTAGCGGCGGTCCGGGGCGAAGAAGCCGTAGGTGTAATAGCCCCAATATCCCCCCCCGCTCGTCGTCGGCCCGTTGGTCGGGTCGTCCGCGTTGTCGGTCTCGTGGACCGGGAGAAACTCGACCGTGTTGAAGCCGAGATCCTTCAGGTAGCCGGCCATGTACGCGGCCCCGGCATAGGTGCCCCGCAGGCGGTCCGGCACGTTTGCCGCGTCCTGGAAACCCGAATAGGCGCCGAGCAGCGCCGTTAGGCTCACGCTCGACGGGTGCGCCGTGAGCCCCTTCAGGTGGGTCTCGTAGATGATGGCATCCTTCTGGCTGAGGTGCGGCCTGGGCCCGGTGGGCGTCGCATCCACGAGGGCCACCGCCTTGGGAGCCCAGTGGCCGGTATCCACGGTGCGGCAGTCAACGGCAACCCCGCCCGAGAGGGGGCCCTGATAGACCTGGGTCGGGGATATGCTGGCCCCTCCGCTGGTGTACATCGCGTACTGCTCCCCGGCTGCCTGCATGGCCGGCGTCCAGGTATTGTGGGAAAGCTCCCTCGCGTAGGGGTCGAAGAGGACCTTGTTGGGGTTGAAGCGGTTGCCCTGGGAGTCGCAGTCGGAGAGGAAACCGGCGGACGAGTTTCCCCGGGTCCACGCGCCGGCGAAGGGCCAGTTCGGGCCCCAGGCGCGGAACGCGTACAGGGTGTAGGCGGGCGCTCCGGCCACGGCCGCCCGCCAGATGTTGTCGGACCCCTTTGCCATTGCGTAGTCGTAGGCCGCGTCCGCCCCGGTGTCGGCCAGGTAGATTTCCAGGACGACACTTGTCGCGTTGGCGGAATAAACCCCGATCTCCAGGGTGCTGCCCGGCCCCGCCGTGAAGGTGGAGCCCAGGGGCCAGCCGGCGGCGCCCCACGCGGACGGGTTCACCGGGGAATAGGCGCCCGTGGCGGGGTGGTTTGCGCCCACCACCGCGGCGCACAGCGGGAAGGGGCCCGCCGCCGCCATCGCCATGGCGGCCGTCAGGCGGAGCCCTTGGAATCGGGAAGGTGGTCGGGGACTCATGGCCCAATGTGAATCGACAAATGCCGGCTTCAAGGCGTCTCGGCGCACATCTTCCGGGGCGGGCGGCCCCGTTGCCACAATCCAGGCTTCAACAAAACTTCGAAGGCCCCGAAAAAACCTATGGCGCAGCCCGACTGCGCGGCCGACCGGGGCCCCTGCGTGGACGACAGGGCCCGGCGTCCCCGCGAGGGGCGTGGGCGCCCCGAACCAGCGGGCATGGAACGGCACCGGGATGTCGCCTAGGGGTCTGGCTGGGGGGCCTTCGCCCGCAGGACCCGGAGCCGTTCGCAGAGGTCCAGGGTCAGCTTTGGATCCGAGCCAAGCGCGCCTGCGTTCATAAGCTCGAACCCGTCAAAGGACAGGTTGCCCGACTGGACGACAAGCATGGCGGAGGGCCCGAGGCGATCGACGCCGATCCTAGCAGCCGTGAGGAAGGCTATGACGTGGCGCATGTCGAAATGGTGCTCCGCAGCGTTCCACGTCATGAACCAGAGCCTGTCGCCCGCCAGGGCGAGGACGCCCGTCACGTGGCCCATCGGCGAGTCACTGGCCGATCCGAAGCCGCTCGCGTTGGGAAACCAGATCGCCCTTGCGACCGCCGAGGGAGCCGGCGTGCCGACGGGCAGGCATTCGGCGACCTCGCCGGTGATCTCGGCGTTCCTGGACAGGTCCGAAGACGCGCATCCGGCGCCGAGCAGCGCGGCGACCGCTGCGGCGACGGCGCCGAGCCTGCGGAGCGGGGGCGCCAGGCTTCCCATGGGAGCAAGGCTCATGGCCCCGGCCCCCGGATGCCGTCAAGGATTTGCCGGGCCTGGGCGTCGCCGGGTTGCAGCCGCAATCCCGCCTCCAGGTGCGCCCTCGCCTCGGCCGTGCGGCCGCCGAGGCCGAGCAACGCGACCGCCAGCCCGAAATGCGCCCTGGCGTACGCCGGCCTGAGGCGCAGCGCCTCCTCGTACTGCGCGATCGCCTCATCCAGCCGGCCCGGCGCCCTCGACAGGGCGTTGCCAAGATTGAAATGCCCCTCGGCGGAATCCGGCTTGAGGCGCAGCGCCTCCCCAAACTGCGCTATCGCCTCATCCAGCCGGCCCGGCACCCGCGACAGGGCGTTGCCCATCCCGATATATGCGCCGTAAAGGGCCGGCTCCAGGCGCCGCGCCTCCTCGAACTGCGCGATCGCCTCGTCCAGCCGGCCCGGCACGTTCAGGAGGGCGTCGCCCAGGTTGATGTGCTCCTCGGCGGAGCCCGGATTCAGGCGCAGCGCCTCCCGGTACTGCTCGACCGCGCCGTCCAGCCCCCCAGGGACCTTCGACAGGAGGAGGCCCAGGTTGTTGCGCGCCCTGTAATTGCCGGGGCGTTTGGCGACCGTGTCGCTCCAGATTGCCTGCTCGCTCGAGTAGTCGCGGTTGCGCCGGGCGGTTGCGAGCCCCAGGGCGGCCGCCAGAATCAGCCAGAGCGCGGGGGCTGCGCGCCCGAGCCGCCGATCAACTTCCAGCACGACGAGCACGGCGACGGGAATCAGCGGCAGATACATCCGGTAATCGGCCATGGTCTCGCCGGCGACCGGGACCAGGCTGGAGCTGGGCGCCAGGATTGCAAAAAAGCTGGCGCCAAGGAATCCAGCGGCCGGCCGCCTGATCAGCGCCAAGAGGGTCGCCGCCGCAAGGCCGGCGACAAGAAGGGCGCTGGGCAGGATCTGGAGCGACGGCGCCGAGAGGGCGGTGCCATAGTCGAATACCAGCGGATAGGGCCAGAAGCAGAGGCGCAGGTAATGGGCGATTGCCGGCAGCTGGGTCAGCGCGTAGCGCCACCAGGCGGCAGCGGCGACCGAACCGGCGCCACCCTCCCGGCGGTGCGCCGAGAGGACAAGGAAGGCCAGGACCAGCCATGTTGCGGCCATGGCGCCGTGCACCCTCCAGCGGCGCCGGAAGGCCTCCCGGAAGCTGCCGGCGACAAAGGTGCGGTCGTAAAGCAGCACGATAAGGGGCGCGGAAGCCATCACCTCCTTGGTCGCCATGCCAAGGAGGCAGGAGGCGACAGACAGGGCAAGCCAGGGGGACCCACGCGGGTCATCCGTACCCGCGCCCCGGATGAAGCAGTACAGGGTGAGCAGGTAGAACAGCCCCATGAGCGACTCCGCGCGCTGGGCAATGTAGGTCACCGCCTGCGTCTGCAGCGGGTGGAGGGTCCAGAGAAGCGCGGTTGAGAACGCGAGCGCCGTTGGCGCGGAATACCCCCGGGGCCCAAGCGTGCGCCGGACAATTCCGAACAATACGAGGCCGGCGAGAATATGGATCGCCAGGTTGAGGGCATGATAGCTCCACACGGCCGTCCCGCTGAGGGCGTAGTTGACCGCCAGGGAGAGATTCAGGATCGGCCGGCCCGTGACCGTCCTGTTGGCCGGGGGCCAGAACGCGGTGCCCAGGTGCCGGATGGTCGGGTTGCCCGCGATGGAGGCGTCGTCGTCGAAGAGAAAGGGGACCGAGAAGGTCCCGCTGTAGGCGGCGATGGCCGCCGCAGCGAGAGCGGCTCCGCCGGCCGCCGCCGGCCAGCCCGGCGGCCGATCGGCCTTGGGCCCTGGCGGCGCGGCACCGGCCGCCAGTTGGGGTCGAAGGGCATTCCTGCTCGGTTCGACCCAGACCGTATTTGTTCCCCGTTCCGGGGTCAAACACAGCCGTCCCGGAGGCGGACGGACATGCCCTGCGCAGAACAGCGCTCCCGCGAAAGCGCCGGAAGATGTCCCGCCAGGCTCCCCTGCGCCCCCGGGACGCCACGCCGTCCTCGACCTCGGGGGCCAAAATGCTGAGTATTTCGTCCGGACCCATGCCCGAGCGCGCCCCCATCTCCGTCCTGATCCCCGCAAGGAACGAGGCGGCCAACCTGCCGGCATGCCTCGCCTCCTGCGCCTTCTGCGACGAGGTGGTGGTCGTCGACTCGGGCAGCACGGACGCGACCGCGGCCATCGCCGCCCAGGCCGGCGCCCGGGTCGCGGATTTCCGGTGGGACGGCCGCTTCCCCAAGAAGAAGAACTGGGCGCTGGCCAACCTGGCGTGGCGGCACGAGTGGGTCTTCATCCTCGACGCCGACGAGCGCATCACCCCGGAGCTGGCCGCCGAGCTCACGGCCCTCGCCGCCGGCGGCGCCGGCGCGAACGCGGGCTACTACGTCAACCGCCGCTTCTGGTTTCTGGACGGCTGGCTCAACCACTGCGGCTACTATCCGAGCTGGAACCTGCGCTTCTTCCGCCACCGCCTCGGCCGGTACGAGCGGGCCGCCTGCGAGGGCGACACGGACAGCGGCGACAACGAGGTCCACGAGCACGTCCATCTTGAGGGCCCCGCCGGCTACCTGCGCGGCGAGATGGAGCACTACGCCTTTCCCGACATCGCCACCTGGGCGGAGAAGCACAACCGCTACAGCAACTGGGAGGCCCGGATGCAGCTGGCGTCGGCGCAGGGGGCGGGGGCCGCGGCCGGCCTCGAGTCCGGCTTGGCACGCAAACGCCGGCTGCGCCGCCTGGCCTGGTCGCTCCCGTTCCGTCCCACGCTCCGCTTCCTCTACCATTACGTGTGGCGGGCCGGGTTTCTCGACGGCTACCGCGGCTACGTCTTCTGCCGGCTCATGGGCCAGTACGAGTACCTGAGCGCCGCCAAGGCGGCCGAGCTCCGCCGCGCCAGGCGATGACGCCGCCTGCCCTCCTCTGGCGGGACGGGCCCGCCCACGGAAATGGCGGGGCGGCTTTTTGTGGACCCGCCGGCCAGGCCCCTGCCGGCGGGGTCGGGAGCGTTCGGACCCAGGCATGAGGATGCTTTCGCAGACGCGGCTATTTCCTTTGCGAGCGGGCGGCCGCGTGCTAGGGTCGGATTTGATTGGCGTCATTGCCATGCGGCGCGCCCTGCCCCTGCGAGGGACAATTGCGAGGTCCATTTTCACCCTGCCAAAGACATGAAGACCCCCGACATGAACCGCCGCACCTTCCTTAGGACCGCGTCGCTCGCCACCGCGGCGGCCGCGCTGCCCAACATCCTGCGCTCCCAGGGCGCCGGGGGGCAGCCCGCGAGCAACAAGCTCAACATCGCCTGCTGCGGCGTCGGCGGCCGCGGCTACGGGGGCGCGGTCCAGGCCCTTAAGGGCGAGAATCTCGTGGCGTTCTGCGACGTCGACGACGAACGGGCGGCCAAGGCCTACGGGGAGTTCCCGGGGGTGCCGCGTTTCCGCGACTTCCGAGTGATGCTCGACAAGATGGACAAGCGGATTGACGCGGTCACCGTCGCGGTGCCCGACCACATGCACTTCCCGATCGCCATGGCGGCGATCGCGCTCGGCAAGCACGTGTTCGTCGAGAAGCCGCTCACGCACACGGTGGCCGAGACCCGCCAGATGGCCCAGGCCGCCCGGGCCAAGGGGGTGGCGACGCAGATGGGCAACCAGGGCCACGCGAACGACGGCACGCGAAGGCTCAAGGAATGGATAGACGCCGGCGTCCTCGGCGAGGTGCGCGAGCTGCAGAGCTGGACCAACCGGCCGATATGGCCCCAGGGGGTAAGGATGCCCGACCACACCAGGATGATGCCCGTCGTGCAGCCGACGCTCGACTGGGACCTCTGGCTCGGCGTCGCCAGGGCGCGCGAGTACGACCCCGCCTACCTGCCCTTTGTCTGGCGCGGTTTCTGGGACTTTGGCTGCGGCGCCCTCGGCGACATGGGTTGCCACGTCATGGACGGCCCGTATTGGGCGCTCGGCCTGACCGCCCCGACCGCGGTCGAGGCCACGAGCGCCGGCCAGACCGATATCAGCGCCCCGACCGCGTCAGTCGTGCGCTACGATTTTCCCGCCCGCGGCAAGATGCCGCCTCTCGTGTGGACCTGGTACGACGGGGGGATGATGCCGCTGCTGCCGCCCGAGCTCGAGGAGGGGCGAGTCCTGCCGGAAGACGGCACGCTGATCATCGGCTCAAGGGCCACAGTCGTCGCGGACGTGTTCTGCGATAGCCTCAGGATCATCCCCGAGGCGAAAATGAAGGAACAGGTTGCGGGCCTGCCGCCGAAGACGCTGCCCCGGGTGGAGGGCGGCCATTTCGCCGAGTGGGTGCGGGCCTGCAAGGGGGGCACGCCCGCCGGGTCGAACTTCGACTACTCGTCCCGCCTGACCGAGAGCGTTCTCCTCGGCAACATCGCGATCCGCGCCGGGCGCAGGATCGAGTGGGAGTCGGCCGGGATGAAGGTGACGAACCTGGCGTCCGCCAACGAGCTCGTCGCGAGCCGCTACCGCCCCGGCTTCGGCGTATAGCCATCCGCTCGCCCCCGGTGCCCGCGAACCAACCCAGCCGGCCCACTTCGGCGGAACCATGCGCCGGCAGACAAAGCCAGGACATCTGCCTGCCGGCGCCCTCGTCCCGGCGGCGAACCCAGAACCCGCGATGAAATCAAACCAGCCCCCGCCAGCCCGTTCGCGCGGCGCCCTGTCCCGCCGCAGCTTCCTTAGGACCGCCGCGGCCTCGACAGCCCTGGCCCTGCTGAGCCGGCCGCCGTGGTCGGCCGCGCAGCCCGCCCCGGCCAGGCGCAAGGTCGTGGTCGGCGGCCACCCCTGGGTCTACGCGGCCACCCTGCCCGGCTATGACATCACGCCGGCGCTGCCGCAGATCTTCGCCGATATGAGTTACGCCGGCTTGGACGGCGTCGAGTTGATGCACGAGGCGTTGCGCCCCGACGACGCCGTCGAGCGCATAGGCGAGCTTTCGCGCCGGCACCAGTTGCCGGTCATAGGCATGTCGTTCGACGGCGCGATGTGGAACCGCGAGATGCACCCGGTCATTCTCAAGGACGCCAATCTGAAGATCCCCCGCCTGGCCAGGCTCGGCGGGCGCACGCTTGGCACGTCAGTCGGCCCCATCCGCTGGGGCCTGAAGATCCCGAAGACCGAGCAGCAGCTCGATGACCAGGCCGATTTGCTCCGCAAGCTCATCGCCCTCTGCGAGCGCCACGGGGTCGTGCTCAACCTGCACAACCACACCTACGAGGTCGAAAACGACATGCACGACCTCAGGGGCACGCTGGCGCGCATCCCGGGCGTCAACCTCGGGCCCGACCTGAACTGGCTCGTGCGCGCCGGGGTGGATCCGGCCGCCTTCATCCGGCAATTTGACGGGCAGATCGTCTTCATGCACCTGCGCGACCAGAAGAAGGACGGCCGCTGGTCCGAGGCGCTGGGCGAGGGCGACACCGACTACGTCGCGATCGGCCGGGCCCTCCATGAAATCAACTTCGCGGGCGACGCCGTGATCGAACTGGCCCACGAGCACGATTTCAAGCCGACGCGCCCGCTGGGGGAGAGCTTCAAGATGAGCCGCGAGTTCGTGCGCCGGACGCTCGGCTACTAATAATCCCGGGCTTGAGCCCGATCGCCCGGCAAGATACGACACGGCCAAGGACACCCGGAAATTCCGCCGGCCGTTCCCCCGGCCGGCGGGTGCGGCCGCCGACAGAAGCCTCTGAACAGCGGCACGAGTCGCCGGAATCACGCCAATCCCCTCCCCATGCAACCTCCTCCCCCTGCGGCCCCGGGTTCCAATCGCGCGCGGTTCATCGGACCGCAGCTGTTCCTCGTGATGGTGCTCGAGTTCTTCATCTGGGGGGCGTGGCTCCCGCTCGTGTGGACCTACCTGGGGGGCCTGGGCTTCTCCGGCAACGAGATCGCGCTGGTCGGCAGCACGTTCGCGCTGGCGTCCATTGCCGCGATCTTCTTCGGCGCACAGTGGGTCGACCGAACGTTCGCGGCGGAGCGCTTCATGACCTGCAGCCACCTGTTGGGGGGGCTGGCGATGATCGGGCTCTACTTCGCAAGGGGTTTCGGCTGGTTCTTTGCGCTGATGCTCGTGCACTCGCTCTGCTACGTTCCCACCGTGTCTGTGGCAAACTCGCTTGCGTTCTCCCACCTGAAGGATGCGCGGCGCCAGTTTGGATGGGTGCGCATGGGCGGGACCATAGGATGGATCATCGCTTCCTGGCCGCTCTACTTCGTCCTTAGGGGAATGACGGGGCCGGCGCTGCAGTCCGCGCTTGGCAACATCTTCCTACTGGCAGGCGGAGCCTCCATCGCGCTGGCGGCTTTCTGCCTGACGCTGCCCCACACCGCGCCGCCGTCCAAGGAGGGGGAGCCGTTGGCGTGGAAGGGCGCCGTCCGTCACCTCGCGACGCATCCCTACCTGCTGGCTCTCTTCCTGGTGACGTTCATCGACTCAACGATCCACAACGGGTACTTCCTGCTGACCGGCGGGTTCCTGGCGCAGGCCGGCGTCGCCCCCGAGAACATCATGCCGGTGATGAGCCTCGGGCAGGTGGCGGAGATCGTGACAATGGGGGCATTGGGCTACGTCCTGCGGAGGCTCGGGTGGAAATGGACGATGATTGTCGGCGTCCTGGGGCACGCCGGAAGATTCCTCGTGTTCGCCTATTGCAGCGACAGCATCCCGGCGTTGGTCGCCGTGCAGCTGCTGCACGGCATCTGCTACGCGTTCTTCTTCGCGACGCTCTACATCTTCATCGACGCGGCGTTCGCCCACGACATGCGAACGAGCGCCCAGGGGCTGTTCAATTTCCTCATCCTGGGCCTGGGCGACCTGGCGGCGAAATGGATCTTCATCCCCCTGCAAGCCTCGCTGACGCACGCGGGGGTCGTGGACTACCGGAGGCTCTTTCTGGCGCCGGCGGGACTTGCCCTGGTCGCGGCCGCCATCCTGCTGGTGGCTTTCCGCCCACCGCCCGGGCTCGGCACCACGGCGCGCGGCCCCGCCTCGGATTAGGACGCCCGCATTCCCGCACGCTGGCGGCGGCGGGAGGCAACCCGGTAGCGGATCATCCCCATGGGCTGCCCGCGGGGGCCGGGAGGCGCGGGGGCAGCTTCGGGCCCACCCGTCCAGTTAGGCGGTTGCGGGTCGAAGCAAGTTTTGCTCGTGTTCGCGGAGGTGAAAGAATCCCCCTCCGACACGGCAGGCCCAGGGCCTCCCCTCCCCGGGCGCATCGGGCCCGGGTTGCTGGTCTTCTGCGCGGCCGTCCTCGCCTACCTGCCGGCACTCCCGGGCGGCTTCATATGGAACGACGTCGACTATGTGACGGCTCCGGCGCTGCGCTCGCTGGGCGGCCTGGCCCGAATCTGGACCCAACCCGGGGCGACCCAGCAATACTACCCGCTTCTCCACAGCGCATTCTGGGTGCAGTACCGGCTCTGGGGGGACCACCCGCTCGGCTACCACGTCGTCACCCTGCTGCTGCACGCCGGCTCGGCGGTCCTGTTCGCGCTCGTCCTGCTCCGGCTGTTCGCCGGTCAACTGGGGCGCCGCTGCGCCGCAGCCCCATGGCTGGCCGCGCTGCTCTTTGCATTGCACCCGGTGCACGTCGAGTCCGTCGCCTGGATCGCGGAGCAGAAGAACACCCTCTCCCTCGCCTTCTATCTGGCGGCGGCCCTGGTCTATCTGCGTTTCGACGAGACGCGCCGGCCCCGAGCCTATGCCGCGGCGCTTGCGCTCTTCGCGTGCTCGCTCTTGTGCAAGACCGTCACGGCGACGCTGCCCGCGGCCCTGCTGGTGGCATTCTGGTGGAAGCGCGGGCGCCTCGGCTGGAGGCGCGACGTCCTGCCCCTCGTCCCCTGGCTCGCCCTGGGCGCGGCGTCGGGGCTCTTCAGCAGCTGGGTCGAGCGGGCCTACGTCGGAGCGCAGGGCAGGGACTTCGACCTGCCGCTCCTCTCGCGGGTGCTCGTCGCCGGCCGGGCCGTCTGGTTCTATGCCGGAAAGCTCGTCTGGCCGCTCGGCCTCAACTTCGTCTACCCGCGCTGGACGGTCGACGCCGCCGTCTGGTGGCAGTGGCTGTTCCCCGTGGGTGTGCTCGCGGTCGCCGCCGCCCTCTGGGCCCTGCGGCGGCGCTCCCGCGGTCCGCTGGCCGCCTTCATGCTGTTCGTCGGTTCGCTCTTTCCGGCGCTTAGCTTCGTCAACCTCTACGGGGTGCGCTACTCGTGGGTCTGGGACCACTGGCAGTACCTGCCCGATCTCGGCCCGCTCGCGCTCGCCGCGGCGGTTCTCGCCGCGGCCTGGCGGAGCGCGCCGGCGCGCCCCGGCTGGCTGGGCTTGGGACTCGCGGCCGCCCTCGCCATTCTGCTCGGCTCGCTCACGTGGGCCCACTGCGGGATGTTCCACGACAATCAGGCGCTCTACCTGGCGACCCTCGAGCGCAATCCCGGCTCATGGATGGCTCATAACAACCTGGGCCTCGCCTGGTCCAAGATGCCCGGGAAGCTGGACGATGCCATCGCCCAGTACGAGGAGGCGCTTCGCCTGAGGCCGGATATCGCCGAGACGCACACCAACCTGGGAAACGCCTGGTCCCAGATGCCCGGGAAGCTGGACGATGCCGTCGCCCAGTACGAGGAGGCCCTGCGCCTGGAGCCGGATTATGCCGATGCGCACTTCTATCTGGGCAACGCCCTGGTTCGCAACGGACGCATCCCCGAGGCAATCGAGCACTACGAGGAGGCGCTGCGGGCGCAGCCTGACCTGGCCGAGGCGAGCAACAATCTCGGGATGGTTCTCTGCCGGATGGGACGGATCCAGGAGGGAATGGGTCGCATCGAGGCGGCGATCCGGATCCAGCCGGATTTTGCCCAGGCGCACTTCGCCCGGGGCGCCGCCCTCCTGCAGACCGGGCGAAGGGACGAGGCGATTGCCGAATGCGAGAAGGTCCTGCAGCTAAGGCCGGGGGATCCCTCGGCGCTCAGGATGCTGGAGCTGATCCGCGCCTCGCGGTAGCCTCCGCTCGGCGGGGCCCGGGATTGCATCCCTGCGGCCGGGGGACTTGCCTCATCTCCCCCGGGCCCCCGGGGATTCAATGGACCCCGCCGCAGCCCCGCATCGGCCGCGTCAAAACGCCTCCTTCGGCTGCTTAAGGCTCTGCGCCTGCAGCAGCCCGATCAGGTGGCCCACGGCGTTCGCCAGGCGCTCCGCCATCTTCCTGTCATGCACGGCCGCAATGCCTGCCATTGTCGCGGCCTCCGCGTGGCCTTTGACCATCGAGACAATCCCCTGGCCGTCGTCGGTCCTCTGGTCGTTGAAGATCTCAACGATCGCGTCCTTCTCCGCATCCTTTCTCGGCAGGATGCAGACATAATAGTACGTGCCCAGGTCGACGCTCGGATTGTCCGTCTGGTTTGTCAGCTTCAGGTAATCCCTGTAATCCATGACGACCGATTCCGGGGAAATCTGCGATATCTTCATGCGCCACGTGTAGCTGGCGCTCACCTGCCTGGTGAAGCTCTTGTCCTTGGTGGCTTCCTTTTCGCCCTTGTCCGTCACGTTCCCGACAAAGGAGATCGCGCTCGTTATGGAGTAGCTCTCGCCATCCGCCTCCAGCGCCTTGTTGAAATGCGGGCATTCCGACCTGCCCGTCCAGGTGATCGTCCGCACCCAGTACAGGTCGCGCGATTCCGAGAAATTCTTGAAATCCTCCGGCTGCCACCTCGTCGGCGCGTCGGCCGTGTGCCATTCGGCCTGAAAGTCCGCACGGTGCTTCTCTATCCATTTCAGCGTGTCGTCCAGGGTCGCATCCGATTTTGCCCACAGGCGGCCGCCGCAGGACATCCCCAGCGCGAGGCCGATCGCTCCTAATATGATGTTGCCTTTCATCCGGGGTGGGTTTCCCCGCCGCTCGCGGGATATTGCGCATTCGTAACGGCCCGGGGCGCCGAACAAAAGATCTTTCTGGCGGGCGGGGCCCTGCCTGCGCCGCCGCCTCCCTTGCGCGGCCCCCGGGAAACCCCGGCCGCCGCCGCATGACCCGCCTTGTCCGTTCAGCCGAGCTCGGCCACGATCCTGGCGCCGTTCCTGAGCAGCGCTTCGGGAACGACGCTTCCCTTGAGCGCCTTGCCGTCGACATGAAGCGATTTCACCCCGCGGCACACCCCGGCGGGGTTCTTAACCTCGATGCTGAGCTTCTTGCCGCGGAAGACGCGGACCGCCGAGAATCCCGGCCAGGACTTCGGGATGCACGGATCTATGCGCAGGCCCTCGATCTCGGGCCGGATTCCCAGGATGTGCTGGGTGGCCGTGTAGTGCGCCCATGAGGCCGTGCCCGAAAGCCACGGGATGCGCGAGCGCCCCGACTTCCCCGAGGTCGGGGCGTGGGTGCTCTGGCAATGGACGTAGGGCTCGACCTCGCGCAGGTCGGCCCGGTCGTTCTGGGCGGACGGCATGAACGCCCTGTAGTAGGCGTACGCCTGGTCGCCGTTTCCGGCTGCGATCTCGGCCAGGACCACCCAGCTCTGGGTGTGGCAGAAGATCCCGCCGTTCTCCTTGTTGCCGGGATTGAAGAGCACGGCCCGCATTATCTTGACCGGCGTCCTGGCGAACGGCGGGTTGCAGAGCGCCACGCCGAACTCGGAGGCCAGTCGGTCCCTCACGGCCCGCAGCGCGAGCTTGGCCTGCCTTGGGGTGGCCGCTCCGGAAATTATGGCCCAGCACTGCGTGTTGAGGTAGATCCGGCCCTCGCGGGCCTTCCGCGACCCGAAGACGACGCCGTCCTCGCTGATCGCCCAGATGAACCACCCGCCGTCCCAGCAGACTCTGGCGATCCTGCGGTCGAGCTTCCCCAGCTCGCCGAGCGCCCACCTGCTCTCTGCCGGCCGGCCGAGCATCGCCGCGATCTCCGCGTAGGTCCTGAGCCCCAGGCGCACCTGGAACGAGACGAAAACCGATTCCCCCTTGTAACCCAGCTTGAGGCAGTCGTTCCAGTCGGCGGAGAGCCCGCAGGGCAGCCCGTGCCTGCCCACCCTCTCGAGGTTGAATTCGAGCGCCCGCCGCAGGTGGCCGAGCACCGTCGCGCGCCCGCGGTCCGCGTACGCGACGACCTCGTCGTAGAACGCCGCGTCGCCCGTCTCGGCGACATAGGCGGGTATCGCGTTGAAAAACCACAGGCAGTCGTCGCTGCGGTAGTTCTGGGGCGGGGTCGGCTTCATCTTGCCCGGCACGTGCGACCACGGGCGGATCTCGGGCTGCGCGCCGCCCGTCGCGTCCTGCCCCGAGAGCATGAGCACAAGCCGGCCTCGCACCTCCGCCGGCACAATCCCGGTGACGCCAAGCATGTCCTGGACGGTGTCGCGGAAGCCGAAGCCGTCCCGCTGGTCGCCCGTGTAGACGAGGGAGCACGAGCGCGACCACTCGAATGTCACCAGGGCGTTGTACGCCCCCCACACGTTTGCCATGTGGTCGAACTCCGGGTCGGGAGTCTTCACCTGGAGGGCATCGATAAGCCCGTGCCAGTGGCGCTTGAGCTTCGCCAGCTCGCGGTCGACGGCCCCGGCCGAGGCGAAGCGGGCCCGGATACGCCTTGCGCGGGCATGGTCGCCGATCCCGAGCAGGACGAGGACGTCGGCGGAGGCGCCGGGCGCCAGTTCCAGGTTGCTCTGGATTGCACCGCACCCGTTGTCGGAAAACTGCTCATGGTTGCCGCAGGCGCCCCGCTCCACCGCCTCGGGCCGGTCGAAGCTGCGGTAAACCCCGAGGAACCTCTCCCGCTCGCAGTCGAAGCCGGCGATCTCTCCGCCGAGCTGCGTCATCCACCACCAGCGCGACTGGTCCTTGTTCGCGAAGTTGGTCGAATCGTAGGGCAGCCGGCGGCAGGAGGAGGCGAGAATGAATCCGTCGCGCCAGAGGGCGTCGGAGATGTACTGGGTGTACTGGATGTTCAGCGTGTCCTGGACGACGTTCCACTCGGTCGTGAATTCGCAGAACGAGAAGACGCTCAGCCTGCGCGCCCGCTCGCCGGTGTTGGTGACCCTGAGGCGCCAGTACTCGAACTCCTGGCCCAGAGGCACGAAGTACGTGGCCTCGCTGCGGATGCCGCGCCACTCGCTCTCGATCACGGCGTAGCCGGTGCCGAACCGGGTGGTCGTCGCGTACTCGCCCAGGGGCTTACCGACCGGCTGCCACGCCGCGGACCAGTAATCGCCGCTTTCCCGGTCCCGGAGGTAGAACTGGCGCCCAGGCATGTCCATGGGTATGGCGTTGTAGCGGTGCCGCAGGAAGCGCCCCTCGGCGGGGGACTGCGCGAAGCTGTAGCCGCCGGCGCTGTTCGTGATGATCGCCCCGTACCGGCGCGAGCCGAGGTAGTTGGACCACGCCCGGGGCGTGTCGGGCCTTGTGATCACGTACTCGCGTGCGGCGTCGTCGAAATGACCGTATCTCATGGTGGTGTCGGATAATCGGCCTGGGTTTTTCGGGGACCCCTGGGCGGATTCAAAGGTTCGTCGACGTTGAAGGAGTTGGCACCGCTTGTCCATCCCTGGCAAGGGACGGGCCCGCGCAGGCAAGATCCCCGTCGCCCTGCTTCGGATTGCAAACTTTGCCGATGGTTTCATGCTCGGAGATCCTGCGACCGGACCCCCTGCCACGCCCGGCACCCCCCTCTTCCCGCCCCAAGACACGCGCGGCCTCAACGTGAAGCGACGCATCGAACGGCACACGCTTGCCATACTGGCGGCCATCTCCCTGGTTGGAGGCTCCGCGTCCGCGGCCCAACCCGTCACGCTGAGCGAGGTCGACGAGGTCATCCCCACCTATCAGTCGGGGCCGCCGGCACCGGATCCGATGTTCTATTTCGGCCGCGTGCAGCAGGGCGCCCAAGGTCGAATCTATCCGGACACCCTCAACAACAACCTCACGAACCGGAAGGCCCAACAGACGTACCATCTCGTCTACCTGGAGAACGAGCTCATAAGGATCGCCATCGCCCCGCAGATCGGCGGCCGCCTCTTCTCGGCCCTGGACAAGACCGACAACTTCGACTTCGTCTACCGCCAGCATGTCATAAAGCCGGCTCTGATCGGGTTGCGCGGCGCGTGGATCTCGGGAGGCATCGAATGGAACATCCCGCATCACCACCGCGCGAGCACGTCCACTCCCGTGCAGTACACCACGCAGGAGAATGCGGACGGCAGCAGGACGGTCTGGGTCGGCGAGCTCGAGATCCGCCACCGCATGGCCTGGGCCGTCGGCTGCACGCTGCGGCCGGGAAGCTCCGTGCTCGAGTGCACCGTGCGCATCCTCAACCGCACGCCTCTCCAGCACTCGATGCTGTTCTGGGCAAACGTCGCCGTAAGCGTGAACCCGGACTACCAGGTCATCTTCCCCCCGAGCACCCAGTTCGTCACGTACCACCTGAAGCGTCAGTTCACGACCTGGCCCCTCGCGACAGGGCCTTACAACGGGGTCGTCTGGAACGGCGAGGACGCCAGCTGGTACAGGAACCATCCCGCCGCAACGTCCATGTTCGCATGGAACTGCCCGGACGACTTCTTCGCGGGCTATGACCACGCGCGGCAGGCGGGCACGATGAGCATCGCCGACCACCACCTGGTCCCGGGCAAGAAATTCTGGACGTGGGGCAACAGCCCGCACGGCCGCATGTGGGACAACATCCTCACCGACGACGACGGCCCCTACATCGAGCTCATGACCGGCGCCTACTCCGACAACCAGCCCGACTATTCGTGGATGCAGCCCTTCGAGACGCGCTCGTTCAATATGTTCTGGTATCCGTTCCGGGGCATAGGCGGGGTCAAGAACGCGAACCTCGAGGCCGCCGTGAACCTCGAGGCGAAGGGCGGCGCGGCTCAGGTCGGCTTTCACACGACGTCGGCCCATCAGCACGCGAGGGCCCGGCTGGCCGCCGGCGGCCGGACAATTCTGGACGAGGAGATTTCGATCGACCCGGGCAGACCCTACGCGAGGCGGGTGGCGCTTCCCGCCGGCGCAGGCGAGACCGGCCTCCGCGCTTCCCTGCAGGACGGCGGCCGCGAGCTAGTCGCCTATTCGCCGGTGTGGCCGGCTCCGGAGGCAATGCCGGAGCCCGTGACGCCGCCGGAGCCGCCGAGGGACATCGCGACCGGCGAGGAGCTCGACCTTGCGGGGCAGCGCATCAGCCAGTTCCACGACCCCCTGCATGACCCCGTGGCCTACTGGGAGGAGGCCCTGCGCCGCGATCCCGGCGACACCGAGGCACACCTCAACCTCGGGCTGACCGACATGCAACAGGCCCGCTTTGCGGAGGCCGAGGGGCATTTTCGCGCGGCCCTCGCGCGGCTGACAGAGAAGTACACGTCCCCGAAGGACACGGAGCCCCTCTACTACCTCGGCGTGGCCCTCAAAGCGCAGGGCAAGAGCGACGAGGCCTTCGACGCCTTCTACGCGGCCTCGTGGAGCCAGGGGTGGCGGGCGCCCTGCTATTTTTCCCTAGCGGAGATCTCCGCGGCGCGCGGAAACTTCCCCGAGGCGCTCGACCTCGTGGACCGCTCCCTCGACGCGAATGCGCTCAACGCACGAGCCTACGGCCTGAAGGCCGCGGTGCTGCGCCACCTGGGCCGGGGCGTTGAGGCGCGCTCGGTGGTCGATCTGGCCTTGTCCAAGACCGATCCGCTCGACGTGCGCCTGATGGCTGAGCGGTGGCTCGCCTCCAAGGACGCGCAGTCGGCGGGCCCCCTGTTCTCGGCGATGAACGGGTTTGTCGCCACGGCGCAGGAAATCGCCTCCGAATACGGCAATGCGGGCCTATGGCGGGACGGACTCGACGTGCTGTCGGCGGCCGCGGGTGAACAGGGGCCCGCGGGCCGCTCGCCGATCGTCCTGTACTACCTCGGCGACTTCGCGGAGAGGCTGGGGCTCGCGGACCAGGCGGCCGGCTACCGGCGGGAGGCGGCCAGGCAGTCCCCGGATTATGTCTTTCCGTTCCAGTTCGAGCTCATCCCCATCCTGCGCCGGGCGATGGAAGCCGACCCAGGGGACGCGCACGCGCCCTACTACCTCGGAAACCTGCTCTTCGACTGGCAGCCCGCCGAGGCGCTCGCCCTCTGGGAGAAATCGAGCGCCCTGGATTCCTCGTTTCCCGTCGTCTGGCGAAACCTTGCGATCGGCCTCCGGCACACCGGCGGGGATGCGGCGCAGGCGAGGGCAATCGCCTGCCTCGAGAAGGCCGTATCGCTGAGCGACGCCTACCCGTCCCACCTTGTCGAATTGGACGGCTTGTACGCGGAGGCCGGCGAGCCCGTGGCGAGGCGCCTTGCGCTCCTCGAGCAGCATCGCGGCATCCTTGCGGACAATGACGAGGGCCTTGCCCGCCTGATCGGCCTGGAGACGGCCGCCGGCAAGGCGGGCGACGCGATCAGGCTCCTGCAGGGACACCTGTTCAACATCTGGGAGGGCGTCACCCGATTCGACACCGGCGACCTGTGGGTCGGCGCCCATCTCGCGCGCGGCCGGGCCGAACTCGCCTCGGGCAGGGCGCGCGAGGCCCTTGCCGATTTCCAGGCCGCCCTGGAGTTCCCCCCAAACCTGCGCGCCACGCCCTGGGAGGACACCGGAAGCAGCGCCATTGAGGTGGGCTACTGGATCGGCATCGGACACGAGGCAGTGGGCGAACAGGCGGAGGCGGGGGACGCGTGGCGCGCCGCCGCCGCCGCCGCGCTCCCAAGGTTTCCCCGCGACCCTGACTCCACCGCCGCGTTCAGGCGCGACGTGCAGCGCGCCTACCAGGCGATGGCCCTTCAAAGGCTCGGAGATGCGAAGGCTGGCGCCATCTTCCGCGACCTTTGTGCGGCGGCGGATGCCATCCCTTGGTTCCCAAAGGGGCCGTCCCTGCGTTCCCGCACGGCCAATGCGCACTACCTCGCAGGTCTCGGCTACGCCGGGCTCGCCGACCCCGAGAGGGCGCGCGCCGAATTCAAGTCCGCGATGGCCGCCAGCCCGGACAATCTCGGGGCCTCACTCGAGCTCGACGCACCCCTTAAGTGACTTCAGCGGGGCCTCGCGAGCCGCAGAAAGACCGTGTTCGTGTAGCCGTCCCGCATCAGGAGCGGCGGCCGGGCGTAGTTGCCGAGTCCGAAGTCCTCGTAGTTCCAGTCGTTGTCGATCAGCATCCGTACGCCCGGCTGGAGGGCGCGGTAGCCCGGGTAGACTTCGAGGCGCACGGAGGCGGAGCCGTCGGACAGCGCGGTCAGCGCCGCGCCGGCGCCGTCGACCCACGCCGAGGCCTCCAGGATGTTCTCCTTCATAGCGCGCCAGTCATTTGACCCGGCTCCGGCCGGGTCCTCGCGCTGCCCGAACGGCGCGCCCGCGGCGGACGACGGCTCGCGCCGGGCGACGCCCCCGGGCCGGCCGATGTGATCGTCCGGATAGGAGGACCACAGGGCGTTGCGCCTCCACGAGAGGCGGTTCGCCTCGGCCGGCAGCAGATAGGAGACCCCCACCTCGCTGTAGCCTCCCACGCTCGTCGCGTACCACGGCGTGAAGCTTGGCGGAGGCGGCTTTCCGGGCACGTAGTCGATGGTGTACCTGGTCGTGATGAGGCCGGTGCCGTCGATGCGCACCTGGAAATGGGCCACGATGACCGCATAGTTCCCCCTGATGTCCACGACCGCCTCGCTGCCCTCGGTGTGCGCGCGCAGGGAGTCGCACCACCATTCCCCGTAGGCGAGGCCCGAGCCGAGCAGCGTCAGGAAGGGCCCGTCGATGATCGCATTGCTGCCCTGGACCGACGCCTCCTTCATGAGTCCGCGGTACCTGTCGAAGACGACGCGAAAGTCGCGTCCCTTGATGATGATCTCGCCGGGATTCTCCTCGAGAACGGGGGCCGGCCCCTGCGCCACCGGCAGAGCCGGCCGCGGCGGGTTCACGGCCAGCAGGAATTCATTGGCGACTGTCCCGGAGGGCTCGGTGAACTTGAGGCCCACGACGTCGCCGTCGCGCCATTGCCGCGCCGGAAGGCTGAGCGTGCCCGCGGCGTGCGGCTCCAGCGACGGCCCCGCCATCGTGCCGCGCTCGGCGCCCGCGGACCAGTCGACCTTAATCTCGTCGAGGTTGGTGTGGTCGTACCAATTCTTGATCGGGATCTCGAGCCGACGGCCGGGCCCGGGGTTCGCTAGCGGGCCGTTGGCGACGCGCACCGGCGAATAGCCCTCCTTGATGAGGAAGTGCTCGGGGCCGTCGTTGCTGATGCCGCGCCCGAGCCACAGGTTCAGGCCGAACTGGTCGCCTCCGAGCGCGCCGGGCGTGACGAACATCTTCTCCCAGTAGCGATAGATGCTCTCCCCCCAGAAATTCCGGACATTCGGATCGCGCAGGATCAGCGCCTCGTTGAGGATAACGTGCGCGTATTCGTCCTGGAGCACGGGCATCACCGGCCTCGGGACCCTCAGGCGCGCGAGCGACGGGGAGTGCCAGATGGCCCCGTTGTAGTCCCCGAGGTCGAGCTTGGGGTCGTTCAGGTTCGGGTAGTGGACGCTGTAGATTGAGTAGGGCAGCTCCTCGTCCACCGGCACGCGGTTCGCCCAGCTGTACATCACCGGGCGCTGCTTGTCCTCGGCCTCGACGAAGTGGAACGCCTTCAGGACGTTCGCCCCGTGGAACGACTCGTTGCCGAGCCCCCAGGTTATGACGCTCGGGTGGCTGCGGTCGCGCTCCATCAGGTCCGCGATCAGGCCCAGCCACTGGCCGGCAAACCGGGGATCCGACTCGGCTCCGTACTTCGCGTCGTCCACGGGCAGCTCGTCCAGGACGTAGAGGCCGAGGCGGTCCGCGTCGTCGAGGAACGCCTCGGTCACGAACTTCTGGCGGGTGTGGTTGATGTTTAGGCTCTTCAGCTCGGCCACGTCGGTGTTGCCCCACACGCCGCGGAGCTTCACCTCGCGGCCGTTCACCAGCATGCGGTTGCCGACGACCTTGACCTCGCGGAAGCCGATCCTGCGCGAGAGAGTCTCCAGCGCCCTCCCCCGCTCGTCGATGACGGTCGCCTCAAGCGTGTAGAGGTTCGGGTGCTCGGCGTCCCACTTGCGCGGGTCGGCGACCGGAATGGCAACGAGGGCCTCGGGCTCGGCCGCGGATAGCGCGGCCGAGTCCGGCGCAAGCGGCACGACCGATCCGCCCGGGCTCGTGAGCCGCAGCCCCACGCGCGCTCGCTCGCCTCCGCCGAGAGCCGCCCTGAGGCGCACCCTCAGCGTGGCGTCGCGGTATTGGCCGTCGAAGTCCGTCTCGACCTGGAACCGCGTGAGGTGGGTCGCCGGCACGGCAAACATGCTCACGTCGCGCAGGATGCCGTTGAACCAGTCAAAACGCGCGAGCCCCACGGGCCGGTCATCGACCTCGACCGTGATCCAGGCGTCCTCGCCCGGCCTCACCTCGTCGGTGATGTCGCAGGTCCATGCCATGAAGGAGCCCCAGTGCTCGCGCACGAAGCGGCCGTTGACCCAGACGCGGGCGCCGTTTGTGACGCCGTCGAAACGCAGTATCACGCGCAGGCCCGAGAACTGCGCCGGGACGCCGAACCGCCTCTTGTACGCGTACGGCTGGGTGGCGCGCACGACGTTGCGCGCGTTGCCGCGGATGAACCCCACGGGAACGCCGGCGTCCGGCCAGGATGAGGGATCCACCTCGTTGCGCCAGAATTCGGGGGGCGGGTCCCGGTTCACCTTCCAGACGCCGTCCAGGGTTACCGGGCCCGATCTCACGCCCTCTACGGTCGCGGGAACCGGCACCAGGGTTGGAAGGGGGCAGATTGGATTCTCTGGAAACGGCGCAGCCGAGGCTCGGGACGCCGGGGATGCAAGGGCAAGCACCGGAGCCCATAGTCCAATGGCGGTCAATGTCTTCATGGTGTGCCTCCTGGGCAATCCTTCCGTCCCGGGGCCATGCGGGGCAAGGCCCATCTGGGCGAAAAGCCCGCCGCGAGCGGGATAAGAACGCGGCAAAAATGGCAAAATCCACGCAGCCTATTTACCCGGTCTGGGGCATCATGGCCCACGGCGCCTGGTGGCGAGAGCCGCCGCGCCGTCATGCTCGCATTGACCCACCCGAAACTCCTCCTGCGCCTTGCCGGCGCCGGACTGGCGGCGGCTGCGCTTGTCCCGGCGCTCGGCGCCTCCGACACCGACAAGGCCTGCCTCACCTGCCACGGCAACCGCTACCTAACCGTGCCGCGGGACGGCCGCAGCGTGTCCCTTTACGTCGACGCCCGCGAGGTCGGCCGCTCGGTGCACGCGGCGCTCGGCTGCGCCGACTGCCACGACGGGGTCGACGCGCGCGCCCTTCCGAGCCACGCCCCGGCCGCCCCGGTGGATTGCCGCGGATGCCATGAAGGCTTGGCGAAGTCCCACGCCTTTCATGCCGATTTTGCCGCGGTGCCCCTCGCCGCCACGGCCGAGACCGACTGCGCCGGCTGCCACGGCTCCCACGCCATCCCGGAGGCGTCCGGCGCCAAGTCGTCGTTCGCCGGGCCAAAGCTCGCCGCCGCCTGCGGCGCGTGCCACGCCGACGCCGCCGAGCGCTACCTCAAGTCGGCCCATGGCGCGGCCCTGGCGGCGGGCCGCACCGAGGCCCCGACCTGCCTCACGTGCCATCTGCGGCCGGTGGCGGCGGGGAGCGACCGGCTCAAGCTCAAGCGCGAGCAGTCCAGCCTCTGCCTCAGCTGCCACCGCGACGAGAACCGCGTGCTTGCGTCGTCGTCCGTCAGCCGCGGATTCATCGCCTCCTATTCCGAAAGCGTGCACGGGAAGAGCCTCTCCCACGGCAATGCTGCGGCGGCCAACTGCGTCGACTGCCACGGGAGCCACGAGACAGCGGGCGCGCTGTCCGCCGGATCGCGGGAAAACCTCCGGAACATTCCGGCGACCTGCGCCCGGTGCCATCCCGTGGAGGCGCGGGATTACGCGACGAGCGCCCACGCCGCCGCGCTGCGCAACAGCCTTCCCGACGCCCCGGTCTGCACGACCTGCCACGGCGAGCACCAGATCCTCAGGCCTGCCGACCCCAAGGCGCCGGTCTCGGCGCGCAACGTCTCGCAGATGGTGTGCGGCTCGTGCCATGCCTCGGTCAAGCTGAGCGAGCGCTACGGCCTGGCGAGCGACCGTTTCCAGACCTTTTCCGACAGCTTTCACGGGCTCGCCACGCGCGGCGGAGCCGTGGTCGCCGTCAACTGCGCGAGCTGCCACGGGGCGCACGCCATCCGCCCGTCGTCGGATCCCCTGTCGCTGGTCAACCGCGTCAATCTCGCCCGGACGTGCGGGCAATGCCATCCCGGCGCGACCGCCCGCTTCACCTCCGCCCCCGTGCACGTCACGGCGCGCGCGGACGGCCAGGAACCGGCAGTCTACTGGATCGCGACCCTGTACGTCTGGCTGATCGTCGCCGTGGTCGGCGGCATGGTGGTGCACAACGGCCTGGACTTCATCCGGAAGGTGCGCCGCAAGGTCGGGATCCAGAAGGGGGACATCGTCGAGGAGGCGGTGCCGCACCGCCTCTACCTGCGGATGACGGTCAATGAGAGGCTGCAGCACGCGACGCTGGTCTTAAGCTTCGTGGCGCTTGTCGTGACAGGCTTCATGCTCCAGTTCCCCGACGCGTGGTGGGTCATGCACATCAGGAGCCGGATCGGCCACCTGTTCGAGTGGCGCAGCGCCATCCACCGCGTGGCCGGCGTTATATTGATTGCAGCCGGCGGGTGGCACCTCGCGTACCTGGCGCTGACAGACCGCGGGCGCCAGCTCTTCCGCGACCTCCTGCCGGGCGCGCGCGACCTGGCCGATGCCGCCGGCGTTCTCCGGTACAACCTTGGCCTGGCGCAGGCCAAGCCGAAGTTCGGCCGCTTCAGCTACATCGAGAAGACGGAGTACTGGGCCATGATGTGGGGCTCGGTGGTGATGGGCGTCACCGGGGCGCTGCTCTGGTTCGAAAACACCTCGATCCAGCTCTTCACGAAACTCGGCTACGACGTGTCCCGGACCGTCCACCTCTACGAGGCCGTGCTGGCGACCCTCGCGGTCGTGGTCTGGCACTTCTATTTCGTCATCTTCAACCCGGACATCTATCCGATGAACCTCTCGTGGCTGACGGGATGGCTGTCGGAGAAGGAGATGCGCGAGGACCATCCGCTTGAGTTGGAGCGGATCGAAGGCGAGCGGGCGCGGGCCGAAGGGAGCGCCGGGCCGCCCGCGGACGACCCGATGACGAAGTAAGCGGCCCCGGCCGCTCAGGCGGCTCCCGGCTGGCCAAGCCCCCGGCCGGCGGCCACAGTATCTCGCCGCGCCACCCATCCAGACCATGGCCACGAAGTACTCGATCGTCGTCACGACCTATTCCAGGGACAGGACGGGCTCCAGGATCATCGGCGCCCTCCTGGCGGCCAGGCTGGCCGCCTGCATTCAGGTCGTCCCGATAAGGAGCTTCTTCACGTGGAAGGGAAACCTGTCGAAGGCGCGCGAGAGACTGATGCTCATAAAGGCGAGATCCAAGGACTTCGGAGAGGTCCGGAAAACGATTCTCGAGAATCATGACTACGAGGTGCCCGAAATAGCCTCCGTGCGCATCGACAAGGGGTCCGCCGGCTACCTCAGCTGGATGGACGAGGCGACCGGGCGGCGCGGGTCCCGGAGGCACCGCAAGGGCAGACCGCGAGCGGTCTGGTCTTGACTGCGCGGGAGCCCCGCCAATTCGCTCTCGGCACCCTGCCCCACGTTTCGTCCGATCCCCAAGAACGCCGCGCCGCGTGGCGCGCGATTGCCATATTCCTGGTCCTCACCGCCGGGTTGAGCGCGGTCTTCGAGACGCTGATGGGCCGCATGGGGTCCATGACCCGCCTGCTGGTCACGGGCGTAATGTGGTGCCCGGGCATCGCGGCGATGCTGACCGCCCTCATCCTCGGGCGGGATGTTAGGGCGATGCCATGGCGCTGGGGCCAGACAAGATGGATCGTCGCCGCCTGGCTGCTGCCGGCCGGCTACGGACTGGCGGTTTACCTGCCGGTCTGGCTGCTGGCGCTCGGCGGCTCGGGCTTCGGCAACCCCGTGACGCTTGCCCAATGGTCGCAGGAGGTGCTCGGCAAGGGGCCGACGAGCCTGCCGGGAGCGCTTTTCTGCCTGTCCCTGCTGGCGACTCTCGGGGTGATAGGCTCGGCGGCCAACGCGCTCGGCGAGGAGATCGGCTGGCGCGGTTTCCTGGTGTGGGAGATGAGGAAGGTTCTGCCGTTCTGGCAGGTGGGCGTGGCCTCCGGCCTCGTCTGGTCGGTCTGGCACTACCCCGGCATCCTCTTCACCAACTACAATGCCGGCAGCGGGAGCCACCTGCTGCAGCTTGCGCTGTTCACCGCGAGCGTCACCTCGATGGGGGTCGTGTTCGCCTATTTCGCCTTCCGGTCGAACAGCCTGTGGCCCGCAGCAGTCCTGCACGCCAGCCACAACTGTTTCATCCAGCGCGTCTACACGCCGCTGACGACAACGGGGCCGGGCACCCACCTTTACATCGACGAGTTCGGCGTCCTTCTGCCCGTTGCCACGATCGCCCTGGCCGCCTATTTCATCCGCCGCGCCCGGGCGGAGGGCCTGGCCTGAGCGCCGGGAGGGGCCCCAGGGACGCTCTCCGCATCCGCCCGGGCCGGCCGGCCCTCCCCCGCGGGATCCCGGGGCCCGCGGGACCCCGGCCGCAGCCCAGGCGCGGCGAGAACGAATGGTTTGAACAATTGGCGATTGGCGCGACAATCGGGCACGTGAGCGGAATCTCCTACATGCACTTCCTGCCGTGCCTGCGCTGCGGCCGGGATTCGGTCGGCGTGTCGCTGATGTCGGGAGCCAGCCGGCGCGAAAACGTCTGGTGCCTTTCGAAGGATTGCGAAGCCGTGCATTACCTGCGGATAGCGCCGGATACGGGTGGCCTCGACGTGGCCTATGACCGCTACACGGTGGGATACCCGCTCGAGGCCTACGACGAAGGCGGCCCCCCGGCGCCGCGGGGCACCCGCGCGTCCAGGAGGCAGCCCCGGGAGGAGGACGGATTCAGCGGCCTGGTGGCCGTGTATCCGCGAAAGCGCAATTTCAGCGGCGCCGAAGCCCACGGTGTCTGGAAGGCCAGCAGGGGCCGCTGCCATCTGTGCGGCCGGCGATGGCGCTCGAACCAGCGCGGTCCCAGGGGCTGGCAGATCGACTACGTCATTCCCTACGCCGCAGGGGGCGCCGCCGAAAGGCCAAGCAGCTACCGGTTGGCGTGCAGGGAATGCGATCCCCCGAAGGGCCGCGCCCACCGCAAGGCCAGGCTCATGAAGTCGATCAGGGACCTCGCCATGCGGCTGACGCCCTCGAATCAAAGGTAGCCGCCGGCCATGCGCCGGGATCCTCCGCTCTCGCTTCGGCGCCTGCCGCCGAACCGCGCGCGGCGACGGGGGCGCGCCCCCCGGTCCCTACGGCGGCGGGGAATCGTTCGACCCGTCCCATTGGGCGGCGACGATGCAGATGTCATCTTGAAACGCCGAATCGCCGCAATGGGCCGTCACATCGTCCAGCAGGCCCGATACGGCGTCGGGTAGCGGCACGGGCCCGCGCCGGGACCAAGAGCCGGCCAGCCGCGATAGACCGAACTCCTGACCCTCCGGCGAGGCCGCCTCTATGACGCCGTCGGTGAACATGACCAAGCGGTCGCCGGGGAGGATGGGCTCCTCGCTGGTCGCGAATTCGAAGTCGTCGAGCAGGCCTAGCGCCGGACCGGCGGAATCGGCCGGGCACGCCAGGGCGCGCGCGCTCCCCTCGGACCGGTGCCAGACCAGCGGCGTCGGGTGTCCCGCCTGGGAGTAGCGGAGCAACCCGCGACCGGGATCGAGGACGCAATACGCCGCCGTCACGAAGATCATGTCGCCGGTCTGGCGCAGGATTCGGGTCAAGTCGCCGTTGAGGCGCGACAGGAACGCGCCCGAATCGGAGGCGAGCGGGCGCAGCTGCTCGAGCATCGCCCGGATCATTGCTGCAATTAGGGCCGAGCGCACCCCGTGGCCCATCACGTCGCAGACAAGAATGCCGACGGAGCCGTCGGGCATCCGCAGGATGTCGAAGAAGTCCCCGCTCACCAAGCCCGCGGGGTGGAAATGGTGCGCGATCTGCAACTTCGGGCCGGGTCCGGGCGGCGGCTCCCCCTCGCGCGGCATCATGGCCTGCTGGACGTTGCTCGCCATCTGCAGGTCGTCCTCCATCTGCCGCGCCTTCGCCGCGATCTCCTGGCGCGACGCCTCCAGATGGGCGATCGTGCCCATCAGGAACTGCGTCTGCAGCCGGACAAGCGTGCCCACCTGGATCATCCCGACGTAGCCGCCGCGGGCGTCCACCAGCAGGACGTCGTCGTAGAATTCCAGGTCCGGGCGCGTCGCGACCGCCTGGAACACCTCCGTCACCGGAGTCCCCTCCGTGATCCGGAGCATGGCCGGCATCAGGTGCTCGCGGACGGGCCGGTGCGCGTTGAGGGCGTAGCCGAAGCGCGAACCCATCTCGCGCACCACCATTTGGCGCGAGCAGACGCCGAGCAGCGTCGAGCCGTCCACGACCGCGATGAAGCCCGTGCCCGTCCGCTCGAACTCGGCCCTCACGCCGTCGACGGTCATCGCGCCCGGCACCGCGACGCTGTGTCCGATTAGCGCCCGCAGGTCCACCGATTCGAGGTCGATTCCGGAAACTGTACCCGCCATGGCCTCGCCATCTTGGGCGGACCGCGGCGGGCGGCAAACTCTCGTTGGCGGGGTCGTGGAATTGTAACCCGGCCGGGAGAAGCCAAACACTTTTCAGGCGGCGCCAGTTCCCCCTTGAACAGCCGGCGCCGGGCGCCTTTGCTCTGTGGACGCCGGGCTCGCATCGGTTCCCGCACGGTTTGGGCGCGCCAACGGCGTAGGTCGCAACAATACCCCGGCAGTTCCTCGATGTCTATGTGCCTCAATTTCAATACATAGTGTTTCCCGAGGATCGGTCAAGAACGCCCAACATATGTCCAACCCAGACGTCCCGGCGAGCGGCAGACCCAACGGCGAGTCGAAGTACGATGAGCCCCTCCGGGTCGAAGGATTCACGGGCACGCCGGAGGAGATCGAGCGCAAGTGGTTCGATCAGGTCTTCCGCGGCCGCGGCGACAGCATGGCGCAGCTCACCCTCCGGGCGGTCCTCATGGGCACCGTGCTGGGCGGCATCCTCTCGCTCACCAACTTGTACATCGGCTTGAAGGCCGGCTGGGGCTTCGGCGTCACCATCACCGCCTGCATCGTGTCCTACGGGGTCTGGTCGGTCTTCCTGCGCCTCGGCCTTGCGAAGACGCCGATGACCATCCTTGAGAACAACTGCATGCAGTCGACGTCGAGCTCCGCCGGCTATTCCACCGGCACGACGCTCGTCTCGGCCTTCCCCGCGTATTTCATGATCAACAACCAGTCGCTGCCTTTCGGGCTCACGCTGGCGTGGGTGTTCTTCCTCGCGATCCTGGGCGTGACGATGGCGATCCCGATGAAGCGCCAGATGATCAACGTCGAGCAGCTGCGCTTCCCGACGGGGATCGCCACGGCCGAGACGCTGCGGGCCCTGTATTCCAAGGGTGAGCGCGCCATGCAGTCGGCCCGCGCGCTCACCTACGCCGGCGTGCTCGCGGCGATCAGCCAGTTTTGGTCCGACGGGCTGCGCCTCGTCAGCTCGCGGCTTGAGCCGTTCGGCCTCGGCCCGCTCGTGGACCGGGTCGACAGGGTGGTCTTCGGCCCGGCCTGGATCGGCCGCACGGTCACCTTCGTTTGGGACCCCATCTTCATCGCCGCCGGCACCCTCATGGGGATCCGCGCCGCGGGGAGCATCTTCCTGGGCGGCACCCTGTGCTGGGCGGTGTTCGTGCCCGTCATGCAGGCGCGCGGCGTGATCGCCGGGACGGGCTACCGCGAAGTCGTCCAGTGGACCCTGTGGGGCGGCGTCTCGTGCATGGTGGTGTCGGGGCTGCTGGCGTTCTTCATGCAGTGGCGCTCGATCTTGAAGGCGTTTCGCGGGGTGCGCAGCCTCTTCGGGGGCGCGAAGAAGCCGGGAAGCGAACTTGACGCGATTGAGACGCCCATCTCGTGGTTCATCACGGGCCAGCTCGTCTCGCTCGTGGCCGTGTGCTGGCTGGCCAAGGTGAGCTTCAACATGCCTGTCTGGCAGAGCATCGTCGCCGTCGCGATGTCGTTCTTCCTCGCGCTCGTCGCGTGCCGGGTGACCGGCGAGACCGACACGACGCCCACCGGCGCCATGGGCAAGGTGACGCAGCTGGTGTTCGGCGCGCTAAATCCCGGCAACATGAACATCAACCTCATGAGCGCGAACATCACCTCGAGCGCCGCCATCTCGTCGGCCGATCTGCTCACCGACCTGAAGAGCGGCTACCTGCTCGGCGCGAACTCGCGCAAGCAGTTCATCGCCCAGTTCTGCGGCATCTTCATAGGAACCCTGGCCACGGTGGTAGCCTACCGCGTCATGGTGCCCACGGTCAGCGTGCTCGGCTCCGACCAGTTCCCCGCGCCGGCGGCGCAGGCGTGGCGCGCCGTCGCCCTCGCGCTCAGCAAGGGTTTCGAGGCCCTGGAGGCCGTCAAGATCTGGTCAATCGCCATTGGGGGCGTCGCCGGCGCCCTCCTCACGCTGCTGCCCCGGTGGTTTCCGCGGCACGCAAAATGGATGCCCTCCGCGGCCGGCGTCGGCCTCTCGTGGACGTTTCACTGGTACTACGGCTTCCTCTTCTTCGTCGGCGCGTTTGCCGGGTGGCTGATGGAGCGCAGGCGCCCGGAAAAGGCCGAGCTTTACAACTACCCCGTGGCGGCCGGCGTGATCGCCGGAGGCTCGCTGATGGGCGTGGCGCTGATCTTCTGGGAGAACGGCCCGGTCGTCTTCCGCCAGCTCTTCGGCGGCGGCTGAATTCCGGGCAGAAGGGGTCAAGGTGGCCGCCTGACGGAAGGCCGAATGCGGCCGCCGCGCCGGCCCTAGCGCGCCTCCCCGTGCAAGAGCTCGACCAGGTAGGATTTCCAGACGGCCGCAAGGGTGTGGGTCCCGTGGCCGTGGGTGGCCTCGCTGGCCGGGATCACGACCGCGCGACCGTGGGGCACGCGGCCGATCTCGCGCTCAAGGATTCCGAGCTCGGGCGGATTGATCAGGTCGTCGGCGGAATTGACCGCAAGGAGCGGGGCGCGAATTTTCCCAAGGCCCGGGCCGGGGTCGTAGTCGCGCGAGGCCGAGACGGCATAGAGGACGTCGTTCGCATCGGCCGTCGCCGCAAATCTCCGCACAAAGTCGTCAAGGACCGCGTCTGCCTTCGCGAGGGTCGGCATCTCCCGCTGGCGAAGGACCGGGTTGCTGCTCATGAAGAAGAGCATCTCCGCAGCGGTCCGCAGGCTCGGCGGCTGGCTCTTGTATTCCCCGCCCTTCCAGTCCGGGTCGCCGCGGATCGCGTCGATCACCGTCCGCCGCCAGGCCCGGTTGCGGCCCGAAATCTGCACCGGGAGGCTGGCGAGCGGCATCAGGTGGTCCATGAAGTCCGGATAGCGCTCGCCCCAGACCCAGGTGTGCATCCCGCCCATCGACGTGCCGATGACGAGCATCAGATGGTTCACTCCGAGGCCCTCGGTAAGCAGGCGGTATTGCGCGTCGACCATGTCGGCATACCCGTAGGACGGAAACCGCGCGTGGAGGCCGTCGCTCGGCTTGCTCGATTTCCCGTGCCCGATCCCGTCCGGGATGACGATGAAGGTGCGGGCGGCGTCCAGCGGCTGACCCGCCCCGAAAAGCTCGCCGGCAAACTCCGGGCGGATGAAGTTCGCCCCGGAGCCGCCCGTGCCATGGAGGATGAGCACGGCGTTGCGCACCATCCCGTCCGCACCGCGCTCCGGCCGGCCGAGAAAATGGTAGTGAATCCGCAGCGCGGGCAGGCTCTCGCCGGAGGCGAACCTGAAATCTTTGATCACATAGTCGGCCTCCGCAGGCTGGGGATATTCGGCGGCGCGGGCGGCCAGCCCCAGCAGGCCGGCCGCGATGAGCGAGCTGACGACTTTGTTCGGTCTCATGGGCAGAATAGGCGGCGGCCTTGGCGCCCGCGGCAAGGACAAATGGGCGCGCCTATCCGGCAGGGCCGCGCGCCGCCGCCGTTCAAGAACTGCGCATTGTCTCGCAAGATACGGTGAGGCGGTCGGCGGCGCGCCCCCTAGAATCGGGAATGCCGACTCGAATGTCTGCAGGCCTGCCCGACGCCCCTCGGCCCCTTCGCCGGGGCGCCATGCTGCTCTTCATCCTTGTCGCGGGGTCCCTCGCCCAGGCCGTTCCGCTGACGAACCAGTCATGCCTCGATTGCCACGAGAAGACCCCGCCGGACAAGAAGGACAAGGACACGGAGTCCAATCCGGCGATCGAGATCCTGAGGGCCGAAGCGTTCGCCAAGTCCGTGCACGGCAAGCTCCTGTGCGTCGACTGCCATGTGGGAATCACCGACATCCCGCACGACGACAAGCTTCCCCCGGCGCAGTGCGCGTCGTGCCACGGGAAGGAGACCAAGGCGTACGCGAACAGCATCCACGGGATGAGCCATGCCATGGGCGCCTCCGGCGCGGCTACCTGCACCAACTGCCATGGCGACCACGAGATCGTGCCGGTGAAGCACATCGACTCGCCCGTGTTCAAGCTGAACCTCGTGCAGACCTGCGCCAAGTGCCACAGCAACACGAAGCTGACGGACGAATACCGGATCGGGAGCCCCCAGGCCCCGGTCAACTACGCCGACAGCATCCACGGTCAGGCGCTCCTCAAGATGGGGCTCATCGTCGCCCCCTCGTGCAACGATTGCCACGGTGTCCACGACATCAAGCGCAGCGTCGACCAGAGTTCGCGCACGAACAAGGCCAACATCGCGGACACGTGCGGACAATGCCACGTCGGCATCGAGGCTGTCTACAGCCAGAGCGTGCACGGCGCGCTGCTCGCCAAGGGGGATCGCCGCGGCCCGGCGTGCTCGGACTGCCACAGTGCTCACCAGATCGCGGCACCCTCGAACGTGCATTTCAAGGCGCAGAGCGACATCGTCTGCGGGCGCTGCCACCAGGACCGCCTGGCCCGATACCGCGATACGTACCACGGGAAGGCGATGGCCCTCGGGCGGCCGAACGTCGCGTCCGACGTGGCCGCCTGCTACGACTGCCACGGCCACCACGACGTCTTCCCGGTGAAGGACCCCCGGTCCCGCCTGTCCAAGGAGCGCATCGTCGACACCTGCCGGCAGTGCCACCCCGGCGTCGACGCCAAGTTCACGGAATACCGCCCGCACGCCGATCCGCTGGACGCCGCCAACTATCCCCTGCTGCACAAGGTGTACGTCGGGATGACGGCGCTCCTGATCGGCGTCTTCGCCTTCTTCGGGCTGCACACGCTCCTTTGGCTCGTCCGCTCCGTGTACCTCTACCTGAACGATTCGAAGACCTTCCGCGAGGCAAAGGTCCAGGCGGGCGCCGACGACGAGCAGTACACGCGCTTCACCTCGTTCGACCGGTTCCTGCACCTGATGGTGGTCACCAGCTTCCTGCTGCTCGTGCTGACGGGAATGCCCCTGAAGTTCTACTACACGAACTGGGCGAAGGCGATCTTCAGCCTCCTCGGCGGGGCCGAGGTCGCGCGCGCCCTGCACCACTTCGGCGCGATCATCACGTTCGCCTACTTCGCCCTGCACCTGTCCGCCCTAGTGACCGGGCTGTGGACGAAGCGCGCCCTGCTGCGCAATCCCGAATCCGGGCGCCTGGAGCCGCGCCGCCTATGGACGGCGCTTTTCGGCCCCGACTCGATGGTGCCCTCGATGCAGGACCTGCGCGACTTCGTGGCGCACCAGAAGTGGTTCTTCGGCAAGGGTCCCCGGCCCCAGTTCGACCGGTGGACCTACTGGGAGCGGTTCGACTACTTCGCCGTGTTCTGGGGCATCTTCATCATCGGTGCCTCGGGCTTGGTCATGTGGTTCCCGAAGTTCTTCACCGGCTTCCTTCCCGGCTGGGTGATCAACATCGCGCTCATCCTGCACTCCGACGAGGCCCTGCTGGCGGCCGGCTTCATATTCACCTTCCACTTCTTCAACACGCACTTCCGCATCGAGAAGTTCCCGATGGACACGGTCATCTTCTCCGGCCGGATCTCGAAGACCGAACTCCTGCACGAAAGGAAGCGCTGGTACGACCGCCTCGTCGCCGCGGGCCGCCTGGACGCCCATCGCGTGAGGGACGACTGGGAGGGCCGCAAGGTAATCGCCCGGGCCTTCGGGTTCCTCTTCTTCGGCCTGGGGCTCGTCCTTCTCGCGCTGATCGTGTACGCGATGGTCTCGCGCCTGTGGCATTAGGCCCCGGGGGCGCGCGTCCCTACTCGATGCCGACGCAGCCCTTGACCGACTCGAGGAGCCGGCCGGAATCGTAGCCCACGCCGTCCTTGAAGACCGTCTCGATCCTGCGGATGTCGCCGATCGACTGGAGCGGGTTTCCCGCCACGACGACAAGATCCGCGGCCTTGCCAGGCTCGAGGGTGCCGACCTCCCGGTCGACCCCCAGAAGCTTCGCCCCGTTGATCGTCGACACCTGGATGGCCTGCGCCGGCGTCAGGCCCGCCTCGACCAGGAGCTCCACCTCGCGCAGGCTGCCGTGGCCGGCGACGGCGTTTCCCCAACCGGTGGGGTCGGTCCCGGCGACCAGGAGGCCCCCGGCATCGAGGAACCTCTTCTCCAGCGCCATCATCTTCTGGAATCTCGGGATCATGCTCGCGTTGTGCTCGTTGGCCCGCGCCCAAGAGGTGAGATACTTCTCGCGCGCCGGCTCCGACATGGATTCCAGCACGCGGGCCGCCAGGATGGGGCGCCCGCCGACGAACCCCTCGATGACCGCCAGGGTGGAGGTGAGCGCGACATGCCTGGAAACAAGCAGCCGGATCAGCGCGTCGACCTCCGGGGAGTCGACCTTGACTGCGTCCAGGCTCGCCTGGGCAATCGCAGGGACCGGCAGCTCGCCCTCCTTCTTCCCCCTGACGAAGTCGGTCGACGCGAAGAACCCGTGCTCCAGGTTGTCGATCCCAAGCTCCGCCGCCTCCCGGTAGGTCATAACGCCGATGTGCCCGGTGACCTGGAGCCCCCTCTTGTGGGCGGCGGCGATTGCCGCCGCCGCAACGTCGCGGCGCACGTGGACGTAGAGCTTGAAGGACGTGAAGCCCTGGTCCGCCCAGAAGTTGACGAGCCGGGCCGCGTCCTCCGGGCCGCCCACGGCGTGCACCTGCGCAAACGGGGACGGCGGCCCCTCGATGTAGGGGGCGGTCAGGTGAATCTTGGGCCCGGGCATCTCGCCCGCGTCGATCCGCCGCCTTATCTCCATGTCGGCGTACGGTTCGATCGACCCCGCGGTGCGGATGGAGGTGAGGCCGCAGGCGAGGTAGAGGCGCGGGAACGAGTACTCCATCTCGTTCACGTGAAACGAGCCCTTTGCCGCCGACAGCGCGTAGAACAGGTGCTCGTGCACCATGACCAGGCCGGGGATGACGGTCTTGCCCGTCAGGTCGATGGTCCGCGCCTCCCCCGGGACAGGGACCTTGCCGAAGGGGCCGAGGGCGGCGATCTTCCCGTCCCTGACGAGGAGGGTTTGGTCCTCGCGGGCCTCGGGCCCAGTCGCGTCGAAGAGCCGGGCGTGAACCAGGGCGACGAGCGGGGCCCGGACGGAGACCTCCGGTATGCTCTCCTGCGCGCAAAGCGCGGCGCCGGCGAACCCGCCAGCGGACGCGAGCGCCCGCCAGAGAAACGCTCGGGACATGGGGCGCCGCGGCATTTCCGGGAGATACCGCGGGGATCCCGGGAGCGCAAGAGCGATGAGGCGCCGGGCCCGCGAGGGCCGCTCAGCGGGCCTCCAGCACCCGTATGCGCCGGTATTCCATCTGGCCATGGTCGCTCTCCAGGCCGATCGGGCCCGTGGGCGGGACCGGCATCGCGTCCACGAGCACGTCGCCGTTGCACGTGCAATGGGCCAGGCCGCCCCTGACGGTCACGACGATCTCGTTCCAGTCGAGCGGGCGGTAGTGCGCCAGCGTCGCAAAGGGCCCGGCAATGATGAAGTCGCGGCACTGCAGCTGCGGCTCGCGCACGAAGACGCCGCTGTCGGCGTTGGGGCTCGCCCGGAACTCGAGCTTGAGCACGAAGTTCCGCGGAAACTTGGTCGTCGTCCACAGTATCTTGTTTTCCTGGCCCTTGTGCGAGACCGTCACGACCAGGCGCCCGTTTCGCACGACGTAGCGGCCGTCGTCCGTGGAGGTCTTCGCCTTGAAGACCGGACCTCCGGCGTATTCCCAGCCCGTGAGGTCATGGCCGTCGAAAAGGTTCACGAATCCCGTCTCCACGAAGAAGTCGTCGGGCCACGCGGGCGCGAGGCCCACGGTCTCGAATATGGGCCGGAGCGCGGCCGCCCACTTGGCGTAGCCGATGATATTGGGGTGCAGCAGGTCGGGCATCTCGTCCTCCTTCGCGTCGCCGTGCACGTTGGCGTAGAGCGACCATGTGTCCAGGACCGTGACCTGCGGCTGGTCGGCGACGGCGTCCATGTAGAGCGCGTTGAGCTTTCTCACCTTGTCCACCGGCCTGGACTTCGCGGGCGAGCTCGGGAAGACCTCGCACAGGACGACCGGCATCTCGGGACTGTGCTGGCGGAGCGCGGCGACGATGAGCTTCAGGTTGCCGGCGATGGTCTCGGGCTCCGCCTTCTCCTCGAGGTCGTTCGTGCCGATCAGCAGCACGACGCCGCGCGGATTGAGGGCAATAACGTCCTCCTGGAGGCGGATCAGCACGCCCCGGGTGGTGTCGCCGCTGATCCCCCGGTTGGCGGTCTTGATCCCCGGAAAGCTGCTGCCGACGTCCCCCCAGCCCTGGGTGATCGAGTCGCCCAGGAACACGATCGCACCCTGGTCCTGCTGCACCTGCGACGCCCACTGCGTGCGCCGCTCGGCCCAGAGGTGATTGAACCATTCGGAGCGGCGGATGGGGCCCGCGCCCGGCAGGCCGTCGTCCGTGGCCGGGATCTGGAAGCGGCTCTCCGGCGGGGCGGCTTGGGCGGCGGGTTCGTCCGCGCGGAGGCTGAGGGACAGGGCGAGGGCGCCCAGCGCTCCTGCGAGCAGCGACTGAATTCGGTTTCTCATGGGGTTGGTGTTCGGGCTGCCAGAGTGGCAATGTTGGGTGAGGTGGATCAAATGGAAAGTCACGCCGCTCCTAGCGCTGTTCGTCGCCGGCCGGCTCGTCCAGCAGCTGGATCGAGGAGGCCGGGCCGAGGTCCCCCGGATCCGTCCAGGACCGCAGGGCCCAGACCACCCGCTTCTCGGGGGTCACCTCGAGCACCTGGACCGTGCCGGGCCATTCCTCCACATTCCTGTCGCCGGCGCACCAGTTGGTTATCACCGTGTTGCCGTTCGCCAGTCGATTGGCGGTCTGGGTGTTGAACAGCCGGATGTCCGGCACGTCGGCCTGGGTGAACTCCCACACAGTCTCGCCCTTCGGGTTCACCTCGCGCACGTAGGCGCTCCAGTCGCCGGCGATCAGTGTGTTGCCGTTGTTGAGCCGGGTGGCCGACCAGGGGGATTTCGCGTGCACCGACCAGAGCACCCTTCCTTCCATGTCATACTCGACGACCTTGCCCTCGCCCAAATGGGGGACGAGCAGCGTGCCGGCCCTCGTCATCCGGATGTGCCGGAACTGCCCGTGCGTGCCGGTCACAGCGGTTGGGATCGGGATCACCTTCTCCGTCACGCCCGTGGAGGTGTTGATGATCATGGCCTGGGCCGGATTCCCATTGCGCATGATCAGCACGCGGTCCCTGCCGACCGCCTGGATGGAATGGATCTCGGTTCCGGGCGGGGCCGGGTAATCCCAGACCAGCCTCTTGTCGGGGCCGATCTCCCCCGCACCGGACATCCGCGAGAAGACGATGTTGCCGTCCGGAAGAAGCGTGGCGTCGTCGAACTCCTGGTTGGAGCCCGGCTTTGGGTGAAGGGGAATGGATGCCGACCAGACGATTCGGCCGCCGCGCACGAGGAACATGGATTGGTCCGGCTTGCGGGTGTCCCATTCGCCGGCATAGAGGAAGGGATGCTGCGCCAGCCCGTTGCCTGGAAGGACAGGGGGCGAGCACGGGACGGCGGACCGGGCGCCGGCCGGGGCGTCAGCCGCGGACGCCGCGCCGATTGCGGCAAGCCCGAGGACGGCGAGGGGGAGGATGCGCCGGCGGCGGGTCATGGGGCGGCCCACTCTCGCCGCAATCCAGGCGAAAGAGAATCAGATACTCGAGGGACCTTTGCCGAGGAGTCGGCCTCGCGGGGCCCACCGCCCCGGTTCGATCGGCCCCGCCCAGATCAGCGCAGGGGCTCGATCCTGAGTGTCTGGAACTGCCAGGGACGGAACGAAATTGGGCTTGAAGCCACCTGGGCTCCCTCGCCCAGCAGGTTGGTCGTCTCGAATCTGGCGCCGCCGCCGCGATACGAAATCGAAGCATCCACGCTCCGGCCGCAGTAGTCGAACAGCCTCACATAGGCCTGCCCGTCCTGCGGGTAAAGGGCCGAAACCATGACGCCATCGGGTCCCACCTCGAGCGGCTGCAGGACCTCGCCCAGTTTCCCGGAGCCCGGCCTCCCGCAGATGCACACCACCGGGAAATTGTACGCCAGGGCCTTGCGGTGCAGGTCGGCCTCGCGCCACGCGCCTCTGAAGGGCTCCAGGGCAAACTCGTAGGCGAAGTCCCCCGTCAGCATCCGAAGGCCCCAGATATAATTCATCGCGTAGGCCAGCTGAAGGGAGAACCCGCCGTCGCCCTCTCGCACCGCGCCCATCTCGCCACGGTTCAGGAACGCAACGCCCCGCCGCCGGTCGGCGACGGCGCTCCAATGGATTCCATCGACGTACGGACGGGTCGTCTCTGATATGGAAAAGGGCAGATCGTGCGCGCCGACGGAGTCGGCCCCGGTCGCCGGAAACACCTTGAAGCGCAGCTTGGCCTCATGGACGAAGGCCGACTTCGCGTCGCGGGGATCGTTGCTCACCTGTCCGATCCCCTCGCCCTCGAAGTGGAAGCTCACCCGGCAGTCGATCCGGGACGTGTCCGCCCGGAACCGAAGCTCGGAGGTGTAGGGAATGCCGCCTATGAAGCCGTACTCGCGCGCGACGGCCCAGGGCCTTCCGCCGCTCGCGGCATGGATCGTCCACGTCCCCCTCGATTCCAGGTCCCGCCCGTTTATCCGGCCCGCGAAGAATCCGCTGCGCCTGCCCGCCGAGAGCAGGGCCGCTCCCGTGCGCCTGTCGACAAGCGAGGCGATTCCTCCCTTGGGATCCAGCCGCGCCTCGATGAACGGGGTCGTGATGCGCAGTTTTCCGAAATCGACGGCCACCTTTGCCTCCGGCATGGGCGCCGGGCTGGAGCCGAGCAGGATCGAGTAGGACGCCAGGCCCAGGGGCGGGAGCTCGGCCAGAAACGCCACGCGCGTCTCGAGCCCCCCGGAGGAGCGCTCGGATTTGAGGACGACCGACGGCACGCACCTGCCGTTGTGGCGCACCACCACGCCCGCGGCGGACGCCCTTGACAGCGTCGCCTCGGCCTCCACCCACTCGCTGCGCGGCCAGGACACCGGATTAAACACGGTAACCTGGGCCTCGCCTTCACCCCTCATCCGGGAGGCCAGGAACCCGATCGACGAGTTGATGGCGCCGTTCGAGGCGTCGATGGAGCTTGAGAGGAACCTCCTGGCGTCGGCCAGCAGCCCGCAGATCTGGACGTCGTGGTGCTGGCCCACCAGCAGGTCCTTCCAGGCGCGCTCAAGGTCGGGCGCCCGATCCGCGCCTCCCTGAAGCAACTCCAGCGCGGCGAGCCGCTCCGCCGTCTCGACCTGCACCTCGGCGCGCCGGCTAAGGTCCCAGATCTCGTTGCCGCAGTATCCCCACGGCATGCGAACGGTGAAGTCCTCCGGCTCTGTCCTCATGTCAGACGCCGGCTTAGGGAAGACGGAGAGCAGCTCATCGAGAAGCACCCAGCGGTATCCGCCGCCCCCGGGGAACTGCTTCACGAGCTCCTCCCTGCGCAGGGACGAATCGTCGGCCCTCGAGGCCAGGAGCGGGCTGATGTGGGCGAACTGCCTGCGGAAATCCGCCGGGGAGAGCTTCGCGTTCTCCCCGGGGTAGCGCGTCAGGATCCAGTCGTCCCCCGTCGTCTTGAAGAACTCCCCTCCCTCGCCCGGATAGGTCGGCACGGCCGCAATGCGCGAACCGTCCCGGCCGACCCACCAGCCGATCGGCAGGTCGAAGACCGGGTTGAACCCGTACATCATGAAGTGCGTGCGCAGGACGGCGCCCCTGAAGCCGAAGCCGTCCAGGATCTGGGGCATCTGGCTGTGCATGGCGTGCTCGCTCATCAGGTACACAACCGGAGTGTAGCCGAGCTGCCGCTGGTCCGCCTTGATCGCATAGCCTATCTGGCGGATGTTCGACTCGTCGTCGATGAACGTCGAGAGCGGCTGTCCGTAGGTGCAGGTGCCGATGCCAAAGCGGCCGGCGTACCGCTTGAGGTCGGCGCGAAGTTCAGCGAGCAGGGCCGGATCGTGCTCGGCCATGTAGTCGTAGACGTAGGCCTCGTTATCGAGGCCGATCTTGAAACCTGGGTACCTCTCGAGCCAGGCCATGGCGCTGCGCAGCTCCCTGCGAAAATGATCCGTCCCCCAGAGGATGAGTCCGCCGTGGTCGTACGTGAGGAGATAGACGGGGGGGGCGGCCCCGGGAACGGGTGGGGCGCCGGCCGCAGGCTGGAGGGCGACAGCCAGGGCGGGCACCAGCAGGGCGCGGATTGCCGTCATCGCGGCAGCATCCCACTCCGGCCGCCGCCCGACAAGCGGCAACATCGCCGGCGGCGCATGGGGCCGGGCTTCCCGAGCAGATAGTTCTGGATTTTCACTCCGAACCCCCTCATCTGGTTTTTGCATGCAGTCCCAGCCGGCCAGCCGCCCTTCGCTCGTTCTCCGTGGCTCTGACAGCTAATCGCACGGCTCCGGTCAAGACGGATAGGATGCCCGCCGGCATTCCCTACATCGTGGGCAACGAGGCCGCGGAGCGTTTCAGCTTCTACGGCATGCGGGCCATCCTGGTCGTGTTCATGACGCAGTACCTGCGCAGCCGGAACGGGGCGCTGGCGCCCATGAGCGAGAACGACGCCGACAAGTGGTACCACGTCTTTGTGTCCTCGAATTATTTCTTCCCGATATTCGGAGCTATTCTCGCGGATGCGATCTGGGGCAAGTACCGGACGATATTCTGGCTTTCGATCGTCTACTGCTTCGGCCACTTCGCGCTCTCCATGGACGACACGCGCCTCGGCCTCACCGCGGGACTGAGCCTGATCGCCATAGGGTCGGGAGGAATCAAGCCCTGCGTCTCGGCAAACGTGGGCGACCAGTTCGGCGCATCGAACCAGCACCTGATATCGCGCGCCTTCGGCTGGTTCTACTTCTCCATCAACGCGGGCTCGTTCATATCGATCCTGCTCATTCCCTGGCTGCTCCAGAACTACAGCTCCAGGGTGGCGTTCGCGGTCCCGGGAATCCTGATGGCGATCGCGACCCTGATATTCTGGATGGGCCGCAGGAAATTCATCCACATCCCGCCGGGCGGAAGGACATTTCTACGCGACACCTTTAATCGCGAGGGCTTTGCGGCGCTCGGCCGGCTGGCCATCATCTACGCCTTTGTCGCGATTGGCTTCTGGTCGCTGTGGGACCAGAGCGGCGGAGAGTGGGTCCTGCAGGCCGACAAGATGGACCTGCATTTCGCCTGGATCACGTGGCTGCCGTCGCAGATCCAGGCGGTGAACGCGATCATGATCCTCGCGTTCATCCCGCTCTTCCAGTACGTGATCTACCCGGCGATCAGCAGGGTCTTCCCGCTGACGCCCCTGCGCAAGATTGGCCTCGGCCTCCTGGTGACAGGGTCCTCTTTCCTCATAAGCGCCTGGATCGAGACGCAGCTCAAGGCCGGCCTGAAACCGAGCATCGGCTGGCAGCTGCCGGCCTATGCGCTGCTGACGGCCGGGGAAATTATGGTATCCATCACGGCGCTGGAATTCTCGTACACCCAGGCGCCGAAAACGATGAAGTCGATCGTCATGGCGCTGTACCTTTGGTCGATCTCCGCCGGAAACGGATTCGCCGCACTGTTCCACTGGTATCTCCAGAATCCCGACGGTACCCTCAAGCTGAGCGCCACCTCGTACTATCTGTTCTATGTGGGACTGGCGGCGGGATCCGCTGTCGTCTTTATCTTCTTCGCGTTGAGGTACCGCGAAAAGACCCACCTGCAGGACGAATTCCAGGCGGATGCGCCGCCGCCCGAGGCCGCCCCGGTGGCGTAGGCTTGGCTGACGCGCGCCGCCGACCCCGGACCCATCAGGTGTCGCACCCGCCCGTGATCGCAGCTGCGATCCCTCCCGCAGCCCCATGAACATCAAGGCGCTCATACGCACCATACCGGACTGGCCCCATCCCCCGGTGCGCTTCCGCGACGTCAGTTCGCTGCTGCGCGATCCGGAGGGATTCGGCGCGGCCATCGACATGTTTGTCGCCTTCTACAGGGACAAGCCCATCGACTTCATCGCCGGTCTGGACGCCCGCGGCTTCATTCCCGCCGGCGTCCTGGCGTACCTGCTCAGGAAGCCGCTGGTCATGGTTCGAAAGAAGGGAAAACTGCCCGGAGAGACCATTCACACGGCCTATCAGCTGGAATACGGGCAGAGCATCCTGGAGATCCAGACCGACGCCGCCCCAAAGGGCGCAAATGTGCTCCTCATGGACGACCTCATAGCCACGGGCGGCACCCTCTGCGCGGCCGTCCAGCTGTTCGGCAACATCGGCTGTCCGGTCACCGATGTCGGCGCCATCGTCAATCTCCCCGAGCTCAGCGGATCAAGGCGCCTTGAGAGCATAGGCGTGAGGGTCTTCTCGCTCTGCGAATTTAACGAGAGGGAATAAGGGCCGCCGGAACCGGGCCGACCGGCCGGCCCGCGCGATCGCGGACCTAGATGATCGGGACCGATGAGCCAAGTCCGGTCCCGATTCCGGCGGACGGCGGCTTGGAGCCTGGCGCCGGCAGCATGATTCCTGTTCCGGTGGGTGACGTCGAATAGCCCAGCCCCGCAAGCCCGTTGAGCAGCGATACGTGCTGGAGCAGGTATCCAAGGCTCGGGGTGTCGCCGGGGGGCGCCACGGTGAGCGTGACCTGGACGGTCGCCTGGATCGGCGACAGGTTTGGATCGAACAGACTCTCGAGGATATTGAGGCCGACCACCCTCACCGGGATGATCCTGCTGGGGCCCCACACAAAAAGGGTGACCGGGGTCAGGCCCGGGAGGGGCGGATACATGAGGAGCTCGATTGCCGAGAGCACCGGGTAGACGCCGAGCGAGGCCGCCTGCGCGTTTCCCTGCTCGAGCGCGTCGGTGGCGTCGAGGGTGAGCGTGAACACAATCGTCTCCAGGGGGCTTCCCGTCGCGGCGTTCGGCGGGCCGGGCGGCGGCGGCTGCGCGCTGGGCACGATTATGCGGTTCAATGTCTCCGGATTGAACGGAAACACGATGATCTTCGGGCTCGCCGCGGCCGTATCGTAGCGGACGAACGCCCCCTTGAGGATTCTCGGCGATCCTGGAAATCCCGACATGGATTGAGGAGCTACGACTTCGATGCCACCTGCGCGCCCCCGATCCCCAGGGTGGGCTCCTTGGGCTCCGTGACGCTCGGGTCGCGCTCCCAGCCCTCGTTCTGCAGGACGATCAGCTGGATGGCGACGGCGGGGCGGTTGGAGTCGAGGTCCGGCAGCGCCTGGTACTCGGAAACCCAGCAGCGGTAGATGTTGTAGCGGTAGACGAGCTGCCCGGCCTCGTTATAGAGCTCTAAAACGATGTCCTTGCGAAAATCCGCCAGGGAGACCTCCGAGCCCAGCCCCGCGCCGAAGTCCCACACCTTGTTGGCCCACTGCTCGAACTCCATGTCATAGGTGATTCCCCTCTCGAGCGTGATGGCCTCGTACTCGGTGCGCCCCGGCGACTTGTGGCTCGTGCTGGGATCCCCGCCCTCCCGGTAGCGGATGACCTCTGTCGAGCGCCGCAGGGGGCTCACCTTCGAGATGCCCACCACATACTTACCGTCCCACTTCAGGCGGAACTTGAAGTTCTTGTACGGGTCGAGCCTGGTGGGATTTACGGTGAAGCCTGCCATGGGAACCGGCGCGCGGTGCCCGGTTCTCGTTGCTTCGAAGCCTTCGGTCAAGCCGCCTTTTTGGGCGGCACGGGCGTCCCGGCCGTCAGTGCCGGAACCAGGGCCGGCTGCAGCATGAACTCGTGCGCCTGTTCGGCCGCGCGGGCCGCGGCGGTATCGACGGCCTGCTCGACCGCGGACGTCATCCGCCTTGCCAATGTGAAGGGGTCCGCCACCTCGATGGCGATCAGGCAGATGTGGCGCGGCATGGCGAGGCCGAGCCGACTGCCCAGGGCCAGGGTTTCGCTGACGCCGACGAAATGCGGCGCCGAGATGCGGCGGCTGGCGAGCGCGCTCTGGTCGAAGACATGGATGTGCCCCGGCGGGGCCAGCCCGCTCTGGATCGAGTCCGCAATCACGAGTCCGTCGAAGCCGACGATCTCGTCCAGCAGCGCCAGGCCCATCTCCATCGTCTCATGCACGACCACTCCGGGATCGCCCGATAGCCGCGCGCCCGCGGCGCGCGCGACATGCAGCCCGACGGCATCGTCCGTCAGCAGGTCGTTGCCGAGACCGAGGACCAGGACCCTGTTGCTGTTCGCCACTGGCATTTCTGGCATGTGTGAGCCGTTATTTCTGGACCAGGTGCCTACTCGGGATGGCCGCGCCCTCCGCGGCTCAAGCTGGAGCATAGGCCTTCCCTGCAGAAACACTCCCTAACGCTTGGCCAAATACGCGCATTTCTTGCGCGCCTGTGGGGCGTGAATTCACCGCGCCCGGCGCCGCGGGACGAAAACCCTCGAAATGGCGCCCAAACGTATCCGAGGCGCCAAAAATCGGCCCCCAATTGGGGAATAGGAACCTGTAAACATCCCGTGGGTCGCGACTAGCGCAAATCGACGCCCCGGCCCTCCTTTGAACTGCCGGGGGAGCGGAGCCCGGGCGTACACGGGCCGCGCCTACGCTCAGTGCCCGGGCGCGGGCAGGAACCGCTCGCAGAAAGGGTTCGGCACCGTCACGGGCGTTCCGGTGGGCGTCAGGCGGCCCGTGGCCAAGTCGATCCGGAAGACCACCGCGTTGTCGCTGTCTTGGTTCGAGCAGACGATCCAGTGCCCCGTTGGGTCGAGCGCGAAGTTGCGCGGCACCCTGCCCCCGCTCGGGACATGCTCGACGGGGCTCAGCCGGCCGGTCCCCTGGTCGATCCCGAAGACAGCGAGGCTGTCGTCGCCGCGGTTGGAGGCGAACAGGAACCTCCCGTTGGGATGCACCTCCATCTCCGCGCAGGCGCTGGGGCCCGTGAGGCCGCCCGGCAGGGTTGAGACGGTCTGGAACTCGGTCAGCGCCCCGGTGGCGGATGCCCAGTCGAAGCCGGTGACGGTGCTCGCCATTTCGTTCACCACGTAGACCCAGCGGCCGTTCGGGTGAAACCGCACGTGGCGGGGGCCGGAGCCGGGCGCGACCGTGGCGAAGGCGGGGTCGTTTGGCGCGAGCGAGCCGTCCCGCGCGTCAAAACGGTAGACGTATACCCGGTCGAGGCCGAGGTCGGCGACGAGGGCGAAGCGGTTGGTCGGATCCGTGATGACGGAATGGGCGAAGGCGCGCGGCTGGCGCACCGGGTCGACGCTGTGGCCCGCATGCTGCACGAACGCGGTCCAGTCGCCCAGCCCGCCGTCCGGCCGGAGCGCGAAGACGGCCGCATTGCCGCCCTGGTAGTTGGCCGCGAGGGCGAAGCGCCCCGACCGGTCGAGGCTGATGAAGCTGGTGTCGCCGCCACCCGCCAGCTCGCGGTTGAGGAACGTGAGGCCGCCGGTCAGCGGGTCGATGGCGTAGGCGGCAACCCCGCCCGGCTCGCCCGAGATGCAGGCATAAAGATGCCGTCCGTCGGGATGGATGACGAAGAATGCCGGCTCGCGCGCCTCGAGCAGGAACCTCGGCTGGGTGAGCAGCCCGGTGGCGCTGTCGAAATGGGCGAGCGAGAACCCGATGTTCGGCCCGGACCTGTGCGAGCCGAAATACACGAACATGTCCGCGGCGGGGGCCCGGGGCGCCATCGCGGCGGCGATCAGGGTGACCAGGAGGCGCAATCTTGTCATGGACTGGGGCGGCGCGAGCGGCCGGAGCGTGTTTGGGGCTCGGCCCGACCGGCGGTTTCACCGCCCGTGGGGCCGACGGGACGCGGGGTTCATCGCAACCGCGACGCTAATTTCCGGCCGTCCGCCCTGTCAATCGCCTGCCGCGCGCCCGGCTGCGGCCGTGGCGGGCCCGCGCTCACCATTCGCCGCTCACCCTGCCCCGCTGCGCCTTGTGGCTCGCGCGGCGCCTCTTCTCCTCGATCATCCGCGCCTTTTGGCCGCGGCTCTTCTGGCGCGTCCGCCGGCGCCCCCTCTCCCGCTCCTGTCGCGCCGCGTCCACGGCGGCCCTCGCCCGGGCCTCAAGCTTGTCGCACAGCTCCCGCCAGGCCGTCTCCCTGTTCGCGGCCTGCGAGCGCTCCGCCTGGCACCGCACCTCGATCCCCGTTGGCCTGTGGCGAAGCCACACGGTCGACGCCGTCTTGTTGATCTTCTGTCCGCCCGGTCCGCCGCCGCGGATGAACTTTTCCTCCACGTCGGATGCGGTCGCCCCCAGCGCCTGAAGCCTTGATTGGATGAGTGCCGTTGATGCCATTGACGGCCACTTTGACGGAGATTGGCGCCGGGTCGACAAGGCAATCCCCTCCCTGCCGCCTCCTCAGGGGTGGTTGGGCGCCGGCCCCGGCCGCGCCCGCGCTACCGGCGCTAGGGGCTTGAATCCGGCCTCGCCGGCGCAGACCATTCCGAAACGGAACCTGGCGGCTTAGTCGCACTCCGGCGAGAAGGCGATCCCAAGAATAAAATGATCTCGATTCCCCGCGCCCTGCTTCCCCTCCTTGCCGTTCTTCCGCTGGCGGGCTGCCTAAGCGGCGGACGTGAGGCCGCGGACCAGGGCGCCGGCCCTTGGATGGACACCAAGCCTGAGGGCCCGGCGTTCGGGGTCCTCCAGGCATCGGGCGACGGCGCGACCCCGGTCCCGACGGGCGACGCCGGCCGCTTCGACGTGACCTTCCCGGCGCGGGACGGCAGGCCGGCGGCGATATTCTCGTTCGAGGGGACGGACATCAACGACAGGCTGGGGCTGGCTCTGGACGTCACGAACAGCGGGCGCCAGGCCGTGCGCGTCTTCGCCGACTTAAACCAGGACACCTGGGTGCGCGGCTACGTCACCGTGCCGCCCAGGAAGACCCGCACGCTCTACGTCTATGCGCGGCGGATGAAGCTCTCCGCCAAGGACGCGGCGGACTTCCCCGGCATGCACGGCATTCCCGGCGGCAAGATGGCGCTCTGGGCCGGCATCGAGGAGCCGATCGTCGCGAGGAGCGTCAGGGTGTTCGTGGTGATGCCGCGCATCGAATTCAGGATCAGGGTGGGCAACATCCGCCCGTTCGGCTCGTCCAAGGTGCCCGACATCGCGGGATTCTTCCCGTTCATCGACCGCTACGGCCAGTACAACCACAAGGAATGGCCCGGAAAGGTCCATTCCGACGCGGATCTCATCGCGAACCTCCAGCGGGAGGACAGGGACATGGCGGCCCATGCGGGGCCCGAGGGCCTCGACCAGTACGGAGGCTGGGCCGCTGGCCCGCTGCTGAGGGCGACGGGCAGGTTTCGCGTGGAGAAATTCCAGGGCAAGTGGTGGCTCGTCGACCCCGAAGGCAGGCTCTTCTGGTCAAACGGGATAGACTGCGTCGGGTTCAACCAGAGTTTCACCCGGATCGAGGGCCGCGAGCGCTTCTACGAGGACCCTGCGCCGATGGGGGACTTCCTCGGGCGCATCCTGCGGACGAAATACGGCGCCGACTGGCGCGAGGCCGCGGGCGACCGGGTCTTCACGCGCCTGAGAAGCTGGGGGATCAACACGCTGGGCAGCTGGTCGGACCCCGCGATCATCCGGAAGGCAAGGGCTCCCTACACCCTCTTTGTCCCGAGCGGGGAGCGCCACGCCCCTATCGACCCGGACAGCGCCGCGTGGGCCGAGGGCATGCGCAGCAGGCTTGCGGCGGCGGCCGCCGCGGCAAAGGACGATCCCTGGTGCATCGGGTACTTTGTCGACAACGAGATCCACACGAGCCTCGATCCCGGATGGTTCGAGCGCTACTACAGCCAGGTGAGCGCCGCCGGCAGGGCCGTGATGCCCGGCACGCTCTACCTCGGCAGCCGCCTGGACTACCACGACTGGCCCGACGTGCCTGAATCCCGCAGGGAGATCGTGCGCATCGCCGCCAAGTACTGCGACATCGTGAGCTTCAACTTCTACAAGTTCACGCTGGATGACGTGGCGCTTCCCGAGGGCATCGACCGGCCCGCGATCGTCGGCGAATTCCACATGGGCGCCCTCGATCGCGGCAAATTCCACACCGGGCTGCGCAGCGTCGCGAATCAGGACCAGCGCGCGGAGGCCTATCGCTACTACGTGAGGAGCGCGCTCCGCAATCCCGCCATCGTGGGCGCGCACTGGTTCCAGTTCTACGACGAATCCACGACCGGCCGAAACGACGGCGAAAACTACCAGATCGGCTTCCTGGATATCTGCGACACCCCCTACCCGGAGACGATCGCCGCAGCCCGCGACATCGGCTACAAGGTCTACGCGATCCGCACCGCCTCGGACTGAACCTCCGGCCAACCGGGTCCTACCGCAGCGAAACCGGCGGCCCGAGGATCTCGCGAACGAGGATCGCCCGGCGCACGGTGTCGCGGGTGCGCAGATCGTCGAGCCACAATGCGCCCGCCGACGGACCCGCCGCCCCTCCCGCCGCCGAGACATCGGGGCGGCCGCCCGGCGACGGGGGCGCCTGCGCCCCTGGGAATCCAGGCGCGGCTGCCTCCGCCGGCCCGCGGCTCGCGGTTGGCGCCGCCCTGACGATGGCCGGCGGCTCGGTCGCCAGGCGCTCCACGCGGATGCGCGCTGGCTGGGGCCCCGCGGCGCCCGCCCGCCGCTCGGCGATCTTGCGCAGGATCTCCTCGCGCACGCGCCGCGAGCGGTACTCGTCGTCGGTGTCCGCTGCGGCGGAACCCGCCTGCCCGCCGGGCTCCGGCTGGGCCGGCTGCGGCCCGCGAGCCGCGTCCGAGACCGACGTCCTCGCGCGGGCAATCAGCTTGAACAGCCAGACGGCGCCCACGAACAGGAGGAAGATGAGCTGCGGCTGCGACAGCAGCCAGTTCCGCGGGTCCGATGCCGCCACCGGGGGAATGGTCATTTCTTGTCGCCCGGCTGGGCGATGCTCTGGCGCATCGACGTGTCGGACTGGATGTTCTCCATCCTGTAGTAGTCCATGACGCCGAGCCGGCCGCTGCGGAAGGCCTCGGCCATCGCGAGCGGGACCTGCGCCTGAGACTCGACGACCTTCGCCTGCATCTCCTGGACCCTCGCCTTCATCTCCTGTTCGAGCGCCACCGCGGCGGCGCGGCGGATCTCCGCCTGCGCCTGCGCCATGTTCTTGTTGGCCTCGGCCTGCGCGACCTGCAGGCGCGCACCGATGTTCTCGCCGACGTCGACGTCGGCGATGTCGATCGAGAGGATCTCGAACGCCGAGCCGACATCGAGCCCGCGCGCGAGGACCGTCTTGGAAATGCTGTCGGGGGATTCCAGGACGTGCTTGTAGCTGTCCGCCACGCCGATGGTCGTGACGATGCCCTCGCCGACGCGCGCGATGATCGTCTCCTCCTTGGCGCCGCCGACGAACCGGTCGAGGTGGGTGCGCACGGTGACCCGCGCCTTCACCTTCACCTGGATCCCGTCCTTCGCCACGCCGTCGATCGTCGTGCGCCCGCTCTCTGGGTTGGGACAGTCGATCACCTTCGGGTCGACCGACGTGCGCACCGCCTCGACGACCGACTTGCCCGAGCCCTTTGTCGCCAGGTCGATGGCGCAGGCGCGGTCCCAGTTGAGCTCAATCCCGGCCTTCTGGGCGGCGATGATCGCCTGGACGGTCGGGATCACGTTGCCGCCGGCCAGGAAATGCGCGGAGATCTTGTCGGTGGAGAGCGGAATGCCGGCCTTGACCGCGGTGATGCGCGCCCCGACGACGAGGTTGTACGGCACGCCGCCCAGGCGCATGCCGACCAAGTTGACGATGCTGACCGGCGCTCCGTTGAGCCGGGCCTTGAGCCATGTGCCGATGTAGGAAAGGAAGATTCCGATGACGACCAGGCCGACGATGATGAGGGGGATGGCGACGATGAGGGAGATGTCAGGCATGTGTAATTATGTTTTTGATACTATTA
>DATNHT010000065.1:0-8706 GCA_035604815.1 Opitutaceae bacterium | reverse complement strand
AGAACGCAGCCACGATCACGATGAAGAGCAGCAGGAAGAAGATCATTCCGCGCTCAAGGTTGAGGACCCAGAGGAAATCGGAAAAGCTGTCCTCCCAGGAAAGCGCGCGGATGTCCCCGGGCAGCACGGCGTTTATCCTCGCAGCGGCGTCGTCCTCGTTCACGCCGGGCTTCAGGCGGACGTCGATCCCGTGGACGGTCGATCCCAGCCCGTACAGGTCCTGGGCGAGCCGAAGCGTCCCGTAGACCGTGCTGCTGTCGAGCTGCTGGTGGCCGATCTCAAGGATCCCGACGACCCGGAGCTGCCTCGGCATGAACACCTCGTCCGCGGCCAGCTTGTTGATAATGAGCGGCGAATAGACCTCGACTGTGTCCCCTACGCCGGCCCCGATGCTGGCGGCGAGCTGGGCGCTCAGGATGATGGAGTCGTCGTCCAGGTCGTCCAGGGACCCGACGCGGACATAGCGGTCCAGCTTCGTGACGCGCTCGACGCTCGCCAAGTCGAGGCCGCGCAGCATGGGGAAGGCGGGCTTGTCGTTGAACTTGACCATCACCTCGTCGCGCGCGTAGGGCGTGGCCGCCGCCACGCCGGCGACCGACTCGATCCTCCCGACGAGCGACGGGAAGTCCGCGATCCCTCCGCGGGCGACGACCTGCACCTCGCCCTCGGTGTCCACGATCATGTGCCGGATCTCGTACGCAAACCCGCCCATGACGCTCATGACGATGACGAGCAGCGCGACCCCGAGCGCCACGCCGAGCGTCGAGATCAGGGTGAAGAAGGGGAACCGCCGCCCCGTCGGGAAGAGCTGCCTCAGGGCGAGGTGGACGTACCAGGGCACAGGTTCAGGCGCTGTCGGCCGGCTTCGCGTCCGCGGGGCGAAGCTGCGGGAAGAGGATGACGTCCCGGATGCTCTCGGCCCCCGTCAGGAGCATGCAGAGCCGGTCGATCCCCACGCCCATCCCCCCGGCGGGCGGCATGCCGTGCTCGAGGGCGAAGAGGAAATCGTGGTCGATGCTCTGGGGTTCGCCCCCGGCCTGCCGCTCGAACATCTCGCGCTGGACGTCGGGATCGTTCTGCTCGGAGTAGGCCGGGGCGATCTCCATGCCGCCGATGCACAGCTCGAACACGTCGAGGGTCGCCGGATCCTCGCGGCTTATCTTCGCGAGCGGATTGAGCTCCTTCGGCAGGTTGAGGACGAAGGTCGGCTGGATCAGGTTCGGCTCGATCCGCTTCGAGAAGATCTCGCTCGTGACCTCGAAATCCTCCCACCCCGCCTCGACCTTGAGGCCCATCCTCTCGGCGGCCGCGGCGTGCTCGGCCTTGCCCCGGCCGAACCAATCCGGGTCGCCCGTCTCGGCGCGGACCAGGTCCTTGTACGCCACCTCGCGCCAGGGGGCCCCGAAGTCGATCGTCTGGCCGCTGGCCGGGTGAGGGACCTTCTCGGCGCCGATCACCTCCCGGCAGACGCAGAGAAGCATGTCCCTGACAAGCGCCATCATGCCGCGGTGGCTGCTGTACGCCTGGTAGAGCTCGAGCATCGTGAACTCGGGGTTGTGCTTGCGCGAAATCCCCTCGTTGCGGAAAATGCGGCCGATCTCGAAGACGCGGTCGATGCCGCCGACCAGCATCCGCTTCAGGTAGAGCTCGAGTGAGATCCGCAGGTAGAAGTCCACGCCGAGGGCCTTGTGGTGGGTGGTGAAGGGCTTGGCCGCCGCCCCGCCCGCCACAAGCTGGAAGACGGGCGTCTCGACCTCGATGAACTGCCTCGCCTCGAGGAAGCGGCGGATCGAGGAGACGACCCTCGAGCGCACCAGGAACCGCTGCCGCGACTCCCTGTTGACGACGAGGTCGAGGTAGCGCTGGCGGTACACCTGCTCGGGGTCGGCGAGGCCGTGCCACTTCTCGGGGAGCGGCCGGAGCGCCTTCGCGAGGAGCGCGCACGACGCGACCCGGACGGTGACTTCGCCGGTCTTCGTCCTGAAGAGCGTCCCCTTCGCTCCGATGATGTCGCCCAGGTCGAGCTTCCTGAAGGCCGCGTACGCATCGTCGCCGACGGCATCCCTCCTCACGTAGAGTTGGATCTCGCCCTGCTGGTCCAGGAGCTTGGCGAACAGGCTCTTGCCCATGTCCCGGATCGTCACGAGCCGGCCCGCGACGGCCACCTGGACCTCGTCGTCCCTTCCCTCCACAAACGCCTTGAGCGCGTCCCCGGAGAAGTGGGTCGGCTCGAACTCGGTGCGGAACGGGTCCACACCCGCGGCCCGCAGCTCGGCGAGCTTGCGCCGGCGCACGGCGTGCTGGTCGTGGGTGATGTCGGCGGGGATCTCGCTCATGTGAGCGGGTCAGCGTGCCGCAGGGCGGCGCCGTGGGCAAACGGAAATTTCCGCGGGTTCCTTGCTTGTGATTCGCCGGCGATCGTATCCATTTCTGCGGTATCGGCCCGGAGACGGGCCCGCCCATGGAAACGACGCGCAAACCCGCCTGGCTCAGGGCCAGGCTCCCCTCCGGCCCCGGCTACTCCGCCGTGCGGGGCCTCGTGGACGATTACAGGCTCCACACGGTCTGCCAGAGCGCGCAGTGCCCCAACCTCGGGGAATGCTGGTCCCGGGGGACGGCGACGGTGATGATCCTGGGAAACATCTGCACCCGCTCCTGCAACTTCTGCGCGGTTAAGACCGGGCGGCCCACCGAGCTGGACCTGGGCGAGCCCGCCCGGGTCGCGGATGCCGTGGCCGTGATGGGGCTGCGCCACTGCGTCATCACGAGCGTCGCCCGCGACGAGCTCGCCGACGGCGGCGCCGCGGTGTGGGCGGCGACGATCCGCGCCGTGCGCAACCGGAATCCCGCCACGGCGATCGAGGTGCTCGTCCCCGACTTCAAGGGCCGCACCCCCGACATCGACACCGTGCTCGACGCCAGGCCCGACATCTTCAACCACAACGTCGAGACCGTCGAGCGGCTGCAGCGGCCGGTGCGCGTCCAGGCCCGCTATGGGCGCTCGCGCGGCGTCCTGCGCCACGCGAAGGGCCGCGGCTTCACCGTCAAGACCGGCATCATGCTCGGCCTCGGCGAGCGCCGGGAGGAGATCGAGCGGACGCTGCGCGACCTCGCCTCGGACGGGCTGGACATCCTCACGATCGGCCAGTACCTGCAGCCGACGAGGGAGCACCTGCCCGTGGACCGCTGGGTGACCCCCGAGGAATTCCGGCACTGGAAGGAGTTCGGGCTCTCCGTCGGGTTCGGGGTCGTCGAGAGCGGGCCCCTCGTGCGTTCAAGCTACCACGCCGACGAGCAGTCGCTAAAGTACACGGGCGCCATGTACCCCGCCAGGGCCTCATAGCGTGCAATCGGGCGCAGCGGGGGCGACCGGGAAGGGCCTCCCATGCTGACGGGCCCCATGGCCCCGGCGCCGCCGGGGGCCAAACTGCTTGCCCTCCAAGGGAGTGTCCCTGTCTAATTGACCGCGCAAAGTGCCGAACCACTCCATAGCAGCTTTGACTTCGATCTCGGGGGGCCGCGGCGGGGCCGGAGCGCCTGGGCGGCGAGGCGCCCGCAACCAGACTTGAGCGCCCTGAACACGCGCCGCGAAATCGTCGAGAACTGGCTCCCGCGCTACACGGGCGTGGCCCTGGAGAAGTTTGGCGAGTACATCCTGCTCACCAATTTCCAGCGCTATGTGGACCTGTTCGCCAAGGCGCACAAGGTGCCGGTCCACGGGCGCGAAAAGCCGATGCCGACCGCCACGGCGGGCAGGATCACGATCATAAACTTCGGGATGGGCAGCGCAAACGCGGCGACGGTCATGGACCTGCTGAGCGCGATCAAGCCCAAGGCGGCCCTGTTCCTCGGCAAGTGCGGCGGGGTCAAGCACCGCGCCGAGGTCGGCGACCTGATCCTTCCCATCGCGGCCATCCGCGGCGAGGGCACGAGCAACGACTATTTTCCGCCCGAGGTCCCGGCCCTACCCGCGTTCGCGCTCCAGAAGGCCATCTCGACGACGATCCGCGACCACGCCCTCGACTACTGGACCGGCACGGTGTACACGACCAACCGCCGGGTCTGGGAGCACCACGAGGACTTCAAGAAGTACCTGAAGAGGATCCGCGTCATCGCCGTCGACATGGAGACGGCGACGATCTTCATGGTCGGCTTCGCCAACGAGATCCCGACGGGCGCCCTCCTGCTCGTGTCGGACCAGCCGATGGTCCCCGAGGGCGTCAAGACGATCGAGAGCGACCTGAGGGTCGAGGAGTCGTTCGTCGGCAACCACCTGACCATCGGCATCGACTCCCTGAACCAGCTGATCAACAAGGGGCTCACGGTCAAGCACCTCAAGTTCTAGGTCACGGCGCGACGTCGAACCAGAACGGGACGAAAGTCTCGCTGCCGTCCAGGTCCACCTCGCTCCAGATGACGTACCGGCCCGGGCGGGGGACCGTCAGCCGGAAGGTGAAGGCCGGCCGCAGGGGATCGGGCCGGCGGGCCACGTCGGCCTCCCTCGGGTGGATGTGGGCAAACCCGCTCCTCTGCGTGTCGAAGGCGACCAGGTGGGCGTAGGCGCCCATGACCACGCCCAGGGGGACCGGCCCGCCGTCGGCGCGCGTGACGACGAGCCCCAGGTCCGCGGGCGCGCCCGCCCGGATGGGGTCCGGCGCGGGCGAGAGCGCGAACCGGTACGCGCCCAGCGCCGCGGTCCACGAGGGCGCCTGGGATCCCGCGGCCTCGGGGCTCGGCGGCCCGCCGACGCTCATCTCCGCCTCGGAGTATAGGCCGCGGTTCGTCGCCACCGGCGTGAAGTCCGCAAAGATCCTGTAGGCCCCCCCGAACCTCGGCCGGAAGCGGAACTCCCACTCGCCGGGCCGGCGGCCCGGCCGCGGGTGCACGTGCTGGTAGTCGTCGAGGGAGGGGTCCACGATCAGGAGGTGCATCCGCCTGGTCTGGACAACCTGCAGGTCCTCGGGCGCGATCGGCTTGCCGCTGAAGGTGGTGAGGACCAGGGTGGCCTCGACATCCCCGCCGGCCCGCGCAGGCGCGGAGGCCCTGACCGAGAGCGCCACCGGGGACCGCACCGCGACGACGGGCAGGAACTGGGGATTTGCCGGGTCGCAGAACTCGATCACGTTCGCCCCCTGCACCCGGAAGTCCATGTGGCTCAGGTTGGTGCCGGTCGGCAGCTCCCGGACGACGGCGAAAAGCAGCGCGGCGGCGGCCGTGATGGCGGCGATCCGCAGCCACCCGCCGGCTCCGAGCCCCGGGGCCTGGGCGCGGCCGGTCATCGGTGCATCCGCTCCACGAACTCCCTCGGCTCCCACACGCTCCCGTCGGCCCTCCAGGCGACCCGGCCCCTTTCGTCGATCAGGAGCGTCGCCAGCGTGTGGTCCAAGATGTCGCCCCGGAACTGAGCGATCACCCCGAACTGCGTCAGCAGGTCGCGGATGGCCCCCTCGGGGCCGGTCAGGAAGGAGAAGTTTCCCGTGTCTATGCGCCGGTCATCGGCGTATTCCCTGAGCACGCCCGGCGTGTCGTGGGCCGGGTCCAGCGTGATCGAGACGAACTCGATGTTGGACACGCCGGACTCCCTCGCGAGCTTCTGGGTCGCCATCATCTTCGACGTGGACAGCGGGCACATGTTGGCGACCGGGCAGCGCGAGTAGATGAAATTGAGCATCACCTGCTTGCCGCGGAACCGCGCGCTGTCCACCACGCCGCCGTTCTGGTCGTAGAGCACGAAATCGGGGACCTTCTCCCCGATCTCCCGGTAGGCCCCGCCCCCCTTCCCGAGCGTGTCCTGGCGCAGCATGCGCGCGCCCGCATCGACCGTGTCGAGCGACACCTTGTCGTCGGGCCAGATCCCCTCGAGGCGCACCGACCCCCCGCGCTCCGCGACGAGTTCCGCGCGGATCCGCTCGCCGGGCCTGGCGGCGGCCGCGTCGCCCGCCGCCACCGCGAATTCCATAGTCATCGCGGGCATGTAGCCGGCGACCGCATTGTGCCGAACGACCAGGACCTTCCTCTTCGCGTCGGCCGAGAGGACCTCCCCCGTGAGCGGAAAACGCCTCTCGCCTGAGGCCGCCTGGGCCCCCGCCCCGCCCGGGCCAGCGCCCCCCTTGCCGCAGCCTCCCGCGGCGAGCGCGCCGAGCGCGGCGAATGCGAGGAGGAGGAGGCGGGCGGTGGATCTCATGGCAACACCAATCCGGCGGAGGAAAAAATTGTCAAAGCGTTTGAGGCTGGCACGATGGCCCCTTCTGCCTTCCATTGCCGCCTCCCATGGCCACGACATCCGACCCCGCGCGAACCGCCGGCCACAAGCCGGCGCTCGCGGCTTTCTCGGCGATTGCCGCGCTATGGGTCTTCGTGCTGGTGGCCCTGGGCGCCTTCACGACCACCATCGGCGCCGGGATGGCGTTCCCCGACTGGCCCCTTTCAAACGGCTCGCTCAACCCGAGCGGCTGGCTCTCGGACATCTCGATGTTCGCCGAGCACTCCCACCGGCTGAGCGCGGCCATGATGACCTCCCTCACCATCATCCTCGCCTTCTGGCTCTGGCGGAGCGAGGCGCGGGGCTGGCTGCGCAGGCTGGGGTATCTCGCGGTGGGGCTCGTGGTCGCGCAGGCGGTCGTGGGCGGGCTCCGCGTCCTCCTTGACCCCATCCCCGTCCGGGGCCTCGACACGAGCCTCGGCCGGCTGATCGCGATGCTCCATGCCTGCCTCGCGCAGGCCTTCGCATGCGTGCTGATCGCTCTCGCCCTCTCGTGCTCAAAGGCCTGGATCTCGGCGCCGATGCCCCTCGGCGGGCGGACCCGGCGGCTCGGGGTCGCGTGCTGCGCCCTGCTCTTCGCGCAGCTTGGCGTCGGGGCCGTGGTGCGCCACAGCTTCGCCGGCCTGGCGATCCCAACGTTCCCCTGGTCCACGCCCCAGGGGGGCCTTCTTCCCCCCGAATGGGGTTTCCAGGTCGCAATCCAGTTTGCCCACCGCGTCATGGCCTGCGCGATCGCGGTCGCCGCCGCGGCGTTCGCCGTCGCGGTCTGGCGCGACCGCGGGGCGTCGCCCGCGATGCGCTCCGGGGCCTCGGCCCTCGTCGGCCTGGTCGCCCTCCAGATCGTCCTGGGAGCCGCCATCATCCGGACCCAGCGCGCCGTCGCCGTGACGACGGGCCACGTACTGGCCGGGGCGCTGACCCTCGCTGCCGCCTTCTGGCTCACGTGGCTCGCCCACCGCGACACGATCGAGCGGCCGCCCGCGCCATGACCGACACCGACCGCACGCGCGCCCGGTTCGAGGACTACCTTGAGCTCACGAAGCCCCGGCTGAGCCTGCTGTCGGTCACGACGGCGCTCGTCGGCTATGTCGCGGCGCGGCCCCCGCTGGACGCGGCCCGGATCGGGTTCCTCGTGCTGGGGACCAGCCTGGCGGCAGGCGGCGTCGCCTCCCTCAACCAGTGGATGGAGAGCGACACGGACGCGCGGATGAGCCGCACGGCGCAGCGGCCCATCCCGACCGGCAAGATCGCGGGGGGCTCCGCGTTCGTCCTCGGATGGCTCATGTGCATCGCGGCGCTGATGCTCACCTTCATGGAGGTCGGCAAGCTGCCCGCCCTCTTCACGCTCCTGACGATCGCCTTCTACCTCGGCTGGTACACGCCGGCGAAGCGCTGGAGCCGCGTGAGCACCGAGATAGGCGCGATCGCGGGCGCGCTCCCGCCGCTGATCGGCTGGTCCGCCGCGGAGGGCACGGTCTCCGCCCTGGGCTGGATCCTCTTCGGCGTCCTCTTCTTCTGGCAGATCCCCCACTTCATGGCGATCGCCTGGACGTACCGCCGCGACTACGCCGCCGTCAATTTCCCGATGCTCCCCGTCCGGGACGGGTCGGGGGGCAGGGTCGCCGGGTGGTCGCTCGCCGCGACGGCCGCGCTCGTGGCCGTAAGCCTGCTCCCCACGGCCCTCGGGCTCGCGAGCGCGTGGTACGGGGCGGCGGCGCTTGCGGCCGGCGCGTGCTTCCTGTGGCGGGCGGCCGCGTTTCTGCGGCCGGGCTTCCGGGACGCCGGGGCCCGCAGGCTCTTCCTCTTCTCCCTGGCCTACCTTCCCCTGCTTCTCGGCTGCCTGGTCTGTGACCGGCTGCTCGTAGGTCGCCCATGACCGTCCACGACCTTCCCTCCGCCGAGGCCGCGCTTAACGGGATCGCAACCGTCCTGATCACGGCGGGGTTCGTCTTCATCAGGAGGGGGGACCGCGGCGCGCACCGCGCCTGCATGCTCGCCGCGGCCGCCGCGTCCGCGCTGTTCCTGGCGTTCTACCTGACCTATCACGCGCTGATGCGGGGCGTCCACACGCCCTTCGGCGGGACCGGCGCCATCCGCCGGGTCTACCTCGCAATCCTCTGGACCCACATCCCGCTGGCGGCGCTCATCGCATTCCTCGTGCCCCGGACGTTCCTCTTTGCCCTCAGGGGGAATTTCGAGAGGCACCGCGCCTGGGCCCGGGTCACCTTCCCGATCTGGTACTACGTCTCGGTGACGGGCGTCCTCGTTTACTTCTTCCTCTACCGGTGGTGGCCGGCCCGGGCCTAGCCCGACTTCCGCTACTGGGGAAGAAAAGGGGAAATTTTAGGGGTCTGGCGTGACGCAAGTCGGTGGGCCGGAGCGATCGGGTAATTGAAAAGGGGCTGTAGTCCCGACCTACCCCCTTACGCTGGGGTGGGAAATCG
>DATNHT010000064.1:0-22697 GCA_035604815.1 Opitutaceae bacterium | reverse complement strand
CGCCTGCTCGAGGAGGATTGACTCGGCCTTCTGGAAGATCTCGAAGCGAGCGCGCGGGTCGGGTTCGCGGGCCGCATCCGCGATCAGGCGGTCGTAGGCGCCGTCGCCCCATCCCGTCCAGTTGTTCCCGCCGCCGGCGATGAAGAGGTCAAGGAAGGTCACCGGGTCCAGGAAATCCCCCGCCCAGCCGGCGGTCGAGACCGAGTAGTTGAGGGTCTGCTGGTTCTGGAGCCATGTCTTCTGCTCCAGCGTCGCCAGCGTGACGTGGATCCCGAGCTCGCGATCCCACATAGCCTGAATCGCCTCCATCACGGGCGGTTGGACCTCGTCGTTCCTCACCTGGACCTCGATCGGGCCAATTGCCCTGCCCCCGGGGTGGCCGGCCTCCGCAAGGAGCCTCCTTGCCAGGGCGGCGTCCAGGTCGACGCGGGCCCGCGCCGAATAGCCTCCGCATTCGGGCGGTGTGAACGAGTGGGCCGCGGGATAGCCTGACGCGAGGACGTTCCTTGCGATCGAGTCCCGGTGGATTGCAAGCGACAGGGCCCGCCGGACCCTCGGGTCGTCAAAGGGCGGGCGCTTGACGTTGAAGCGCAGGAAATACGTCTGGAGGAACGGGTCGACCCTCAGGCGCTCCGGCGCGTCGCGCCGGTAGGCCGCGATCTTTGCGACGGGAAGGCCGTAGGTCACGTGGAGCTGTCCCGCGCGGAAGTCCCTCTCCTCGACATCCGGGCTCTCCGTGGGGAAGAAGACAATCTGGCGCAGCTCGACGGCGACGGCGTTCCAGTAGTTCAGGTTCCCGACGACGGCGATCCGGGAGTTGGGCAGCCACTCCTCGAGCGTGAAGGGTCCGTTGCCGACAAGGTTCCCGGGCCGGGTCCATGCCGTCCCCCGCTTGGCCATCGCCCCGAAGCGCTCAAGGACCCTGGGATTGACCGGATACCAGGGCGGGAGGGCGACGAGCACCGGCATGTAAGGGGTAGGCCGCTCGAGCTCGATCCGCACGGTCCTCGGGTCGGGCGCGCCGATGCCGAGCGAGGCGGGGTCGGAGACATGGCCCTGGTTGAAGGCCTCGGCGTTCCTTATGGGATAGAGCAGGTAGGCGTACTCGGCGGCGAATTCCGGAGCGAGCATCCGCCGCCATGACTGGACGAAATCGTCCGCGGTCAGCCGCTCGCCGTTGGACCAGCGAAGTCCGTCGCGCAGATGAAACGTCCAGGCGAGGCCGTCGGAGGAGGCCTCCCAGGAAAGCGCCGCGGCCGGGACGGGCTGGGACGATTTCTCGTCGATCGCCGTCAGGCCCTCGAACAGCGCGAGGAGAATGTTCTGGTCCGTGTAGGCCGTGACGACCTGGGGATCGAGGTCCTCGGGCTCGGCGCCGTTGCCCAGCAGAAGCGTCCGCGAGCGGACCGCGGCGGCTGCGGACGTCTCGCGGCGGGAGCATCCCGAAACAGCCAGGAGTCCCATGCCGATGAGAAGGAATGCGCGGCAGGTCAACGGCGGCGGCGACGCACCGCGGCCCCCAGCGCGCACAATCCGCTCGCCATCAGGGCGAGGGTCGACGGCTCGGGGACAGGCGAGAATGTGAGCATGAGGTCGTTGCTGATTACGCCCACGGAGAACGTGCCGCCCAGGAAGGGGTTCTGAAAGTCGGTCGTGTCGTCCACCACGAACTGGTTCGAGCCGGTAAAACCCGTGATTGCGGACCCGGCCGAAAGCAGGGTCCAGGAGTACGGCGTGCCGTTGTTGAAGTTCGCGGCGTTTAGCTGGAACAGTCCGTCGGAATTCACAGCCACGAGCTGGATCTTGAACGGGTTTCCCGGGGTCGCGGTTATGTTCACGTCGCCGCTGGAGTTGATGGCGCTGAAATCCGTCCCCGGGACCCCCTTGGCGTTCATGATCGAAAACTGCATGGTGCCTCCCCGTCCCAGGGTGATGTCGGCTTTCGCCCCGAACGTGAGCGTGCCGGGAACCGGTTCGCCGGAGGCGCTTCCCAATGTCCCCCTCCCCCCGACGAGGGACGTTCCGAGCCCGAAGATGAGGGCATCGGCCGGTCCGGGCGCAATGGTGCCGTAGCCTCCAACCGAGCCATCCGAAAGGTTGATCCTGTTGGTGATCGTCACCCCGGATCCGACTCCCAGAGAACCGCCGTTGACGTCAACATTCCCGCTTCCGAGCGCCATGTTGTTGTCCGCCACGACCAAGGCGCCGCTGAAGAGCGTCGATCCGCCCGAATACGTGTTGGCGCCGTACAGATCCACTATTCCGGAGGAGCCTGACGAGAAGCTCACGCTGCTGGCAGGCCCTGTGATCTTCCCATAGTACTTGGCGCTCCCGACTTGATCCAGTGACAGCACGGAGGCGCTGTCGAGGTTGATGGCATTGGTCGAGCCCATCGCATCGCCCGGGATGTCGAACATGGCGACGAGCGAGTCCGCGGAAAAATTGAGGGTGCTGTTCTCCATGACGAGATTGTTGATCATGAGCTCGGCGCCAGCCTGGTTGAAATTCACCGTCGAGTTGACCGAGACGGAGGGGTTCGTGAGGGTCGCCATATTGGCGCTGAAATTCACCGTCGTCGAGTTGGCGAAAATCGGATTTGTGAGGGAGGGCGAATTGCTGGTGAAGTTGAGCGTGCTGTTGTGCGCCGTCACGGGCCCGGACCCGAGCCCGGTGTCCTTACCGACGGTGACCGTCGCAAAGGCGATGGCGGTTCCTCCCGAGTAGGTGTTGCTCCCCTCGAAGTCGATCGGGCCTATGCCCGGACCGGTGACATCGATCGTTCCCGGGAAGCCGCCGCCGTCGCTGATGGTCCCGGTGAGGATGAGCCCCCCGGTCACGTTGGACTGGATCGAAACGGTGGCGGGGGCGCCTCCGGTGCCGATGGCGATGTTGTTCGCTATCGTATGCACGGTGGAATCATTCGCCGTGGTGACGTCGACGAAGTTCCCCAGCGTGAGCGTTCCCGTGCCGAGCGGCCCCTTCGTCGGGGCCCCTCCCGGCCCCGTGCTGCTGGCTCCAAGCACGAGGACCGTGCCCGACGCGCTGGGGAGGGTCACGCCGCCGGTGAACGTGCTCGCGCCGGTGTTGATGGCGACATTGATGAGGCCGCCGGGATTCGAGATTGTGAGCGAGGTCCCCGCGCCGGAGATCACGCCAGCGGGGTTATCGATGATACCGGAATCGTTCACGTTCCACGCGAGCGAGAAGCCCGAGCCACTGATCGGGCCGGCGAGGGTGAGCTGTGAACTGGTTAGGTTCCAGGTCTGATTTGCCGAAAGGACCAGAGGGGCGCTGATAAACGCCGCGCTGGAGTTGGTCGTGTCGCTTTGGTCCATCGCGAGGCCGGAGGCGCCCAGCGTCAGCGTATTGGCACCAACAATTGAGATATTGCCGCGCTTCGAGTCGAAGGACTCGACATCGATGCCCGATACGTTCCCCGCAGCGTTCATCGTCAGGCTGTTCGCGGACGCTCCCGTCGCGAATTGCTCGGAGAAGAACATGATCGACGATGCGCCGGGCACGCTATCGGAGGTCCAGTTCGTCGAGGTGTTGAAGTTGTTGGTGTTTCCGATCCAGTCGTCGGGCACGGCCTGCGCAGAGGCATTCCCGCAGACAAGGGCGGAAGCCGTCAGGCACGAGGCGACCCAAATCAGCCGGATCATGCCGGCACGTTGATCCGGTCGATTTTCGACGGCAAGGTGAATTCCTTATTGGCTCATTTCGAAGCCGTTATAACCAGGAGAGGGGATGCGGCCCGCCGGTATTCGCGCCCGATGGCCTGTGAGTCCCTTGAGGGGAACAGGCACTGTTGGAGCGGGGTTCGCGCCTTTTTGCGGCCGCAGCCGCGCTATGCAGCCAGCGCGGGCTACCTGCCCCGGCGCCGGCGCACGGCGGCGCCGAGCGCGCATAGTCCGCTCGCCATCAGGGCCCAGGTCGACGGTTCGGGCACCGGGGCGAAGTTGAGCATAAGGTCGTTGCCGAACTCAGAGACCGAGAATGTGCCGCCGCCTACCGCATTCAGGAAGTGGCTCGTGAAGTCCACCGTGAACGAGCTTGGGTTGAAACCCGCGATCGAGTTGGCCGAGAGCAGCGTCCACGAATAGGCTTGGGCATTGTTGAAGTTGGCGGCTCCCACCAGGCCGGTCACGGGGTTGACCGAGACGAGCTGTATCGTGAACGGGGTACCGGCGGTCGCGGTGATGTTCAGGTTGCTGTTGGTGGCGTTGATCGCGCTGAAATCGGTCCCCGCCACACCTGCGGCATTCATGATCGAGAACTGCATCACGCCTCCCCCGCCGAACACGAGCGACGCATTGTTCGAGAAGGTGAGCGTGCCGGGCACCGAAAGCCCCGCGGCGCTCCCGAGCGTTCCCCGGCCACCGACGACGGTCGACCCGTTCTGGAAGGTGAGGGTTTCGGGCGAGGCAGGCGCGATGGTGCCGTAGCCCGCGACCGTGGAGCCGTCATTGACCGTGAGCTGATTGTTGATCGTGACTCCGGGCGCGACTCCGAGCGCAGCGCCCAAGTTCAGCGTGACGGAACCGGTGCCGAGCGCGGCGTTGTTTCCTGCGACCAGCAATGCGTTTGAGTTCACCGTCGTTCCGTTGGAATACGTGTTGGCGCCGTTGAGATCCAGCTCCCCGGTGCCGGCCGTCGTGACGTTCAAGGCGGCCCCCAGGCCGTTGATCGTCCCGAAATACTGGGTGGCACTGGGCGAGTCGACCTGGACTTGCAGCGTGGTTGCGGCGCCAAGGTTGATCGTATTCGTCGAACCCAGCGCATCGCTCACCATGTCGATGAGGGAAGGCCCCCCGCTCGCGGTAAAGTCGATCAAGGAGCCCGCCATGGTGAGATTGGTCAGCGTCGGCACGCCGCCGGCCCGTGTGAAAGTAACCGTGGAAGCGTTGAAATTGGGGTTCGTGAGGCTAGGGTCGTTGCTGCTGAAGGTGAGCGTGCTGTTATTCGCTGTCACCGGCCCGCTCCCGAGCCCTTGGTCCTTGGTTATCGTGACGGAGGCGCTGTTGATCGTGGTTCCGCCCGAATAGGTGTTGTCTGCCCCGAATGTGACGCTGCTGAGCACGCCGGACCCGTTGATGGTGAGTGCGGAGCCTCCGGAAACCACGCCGGTCACGGTGAGGCTGGAACTGGTGAGGGCCCACGTCTGCACCGCCCCGAGTACAAGCGGGGCGCCGATCGACGCCACGCTGATTGCGGAGCTGTCGGACTGGTTCATCGCTATGCCGTCCGAGCCCAGCGTGAGCACATGCATGCCGTTGATCGATATGTTGCCGCCCGTCCCGGCCGATGCATCGACCTTGATACCCAAGGTGCTTCCCCCGCCGTTCATATCCAACAGGTTTCCAGAGGGTCCTATCGACCAGGCCGGCGAAAACTCCATCCAGAGTCCGCCGTTAGGTACGCCCATTGACCAGTTCAACGGGTCATTGAAATTGCTGGAACTGTTGCCGCTCCATTGATCGTCGTGCCCAAACGCATCTGCGCAGATCGATGCGGAGGCCGCCGCCAGCGCGAACCTGAAAAGTCGGGACATTCCCAAATGCTATTACCAGTGGTTTGCATCAGCAATGGGGAACCCAGCGTAGAATTACTTATCCGGGAAAGTGAGTCAGTTTCTGCATAACCTGATATTTAACAATAGCTAACGATAACTCCTGAGCATCGGTGCAATTGATTTCCAGATGCCTTCGGCAATGATAGCGGCTCCCGACGGCGTCGGATGAACGCCGTCGTACTGGTTGAGGTCGGGACGCCCGGCAACCCCGTCCAGCAGGAAGGGAATGAGCGCGATCCCGTTCTTCTGGGCTAGGGCGGGGTAGATGGCGCGGAACGCCTCGGCATACTCCGAGCCCATGTTCTGGGGCATCCTCATCCCGGCAAGGACGATCCTCGCCGCCGGGAATTTCGAGCGGACGCGGTCGATGATCGCCTGGAGGTTCGCCCGGGTCACCTCAGTGGCGGTCCCCCGCAGCCCGTCGTTCGCGCCCAGTTCCAGGACAAAAACGTCCGGCCTCTGGCGCAGGACCCAGTCGATCCGGCGCAGGCCGCCGGCGCTCGTCTCGCCGCTCAGGCCGGCGTTGACCACATGCCACGGCAGGTGCTCGGCATCGATCTTCCTCTGGACCTGCGCGGGGTAGGACTGGGTGTCGGGATCCGCGAGCCCGAGGCCGGCGGTCAGGCTGTCTCCGAAGAAGACGATGGTGCGCTGGTCGGGGGCGTCTGCCGGGGCGGGCCGGGCCGGGACGGACCCGAGGACGAGCGCGAGGGCCGCCCGCCTTGCCCAGGGCTTGTTCGCCCAAGTGATGGCTCTTGATTGCATGTGCTTTCCAGGCCGGATGGACGACCCTAGCCCCCCTTTCCGGGATTTTCGAGCCGCCTGTTTGCTCTGGCTTCGCTTCGCCCCGAGTATTTCGTATCCGCCATGCCCTCCCAAGCCATGCTGCGCGTCGAGCGCCTGACCAAGACGTACTGGACCGCGGCGGGACCGCTGACCGTCCTGCACGAGGCGAGCTTCGAACTGGAGGCCGGCGCCAGCATCGCGGTTGTCGGGCCGAGCGGAAGCGGCAAGACGACGCTCCTCGGCCTCTGCGCGGGGCTCGACCGCGCCACGGGCGGGTCGGTCGACCTCGCAGGCGAGCGTCTCGACGCGCTCGACGAGGACGCCCGCGCCCGGGTCCGCAACGAGAATGTCGGGTTCGTCTTCCAGAACTTCCAGCTGATCCCGACCCTGACGGCCCTGGAAAACGTGCTCGTCCCCCTGGAGCTGCGAGGCGAGAGCGGATGCGAGACGGAGGGCAGGGCGCTCCTCGACCGGGTGGGCCTCTCCGCCCGCGCGGACCATTACCCCGTCCAGCTCTCGGGGGGCGAGCAGCAGCGTGTGGCGCTCGCCCGGGCGTTCATCAACCGGCCGAAGATCCTTTTCTGCGACGAGCCCACCGGCGACCTGGACGGCGACACGGCGGCCTCCATGGCCGAGCTCATCTTCGGGCTGAACCGCGAGCGCGCCACGACGCTCGTCCTGGTGACCCACAATTTCGAGCTCGCGGGCCGCTGCCGGCGGATCCTGCGCCTGAGGAACGGGGCGGTGGCGTCCGACGAGCTCAACCCCGCATCGCCCTAATCCGCCGCCATGGGCTTCATCCTCAACATGGCCTGGCGCGATTCGCGCGCCTCGAGGCGGCGCCTCCTGCTGTACTCGCTCTCGGTTGTTCTCGGGATCGCCGCCCTGGTCTCGATCGGCTCGTTCAACGCGAATGTCCGGCAGGCGATACAGGCGGAGGCCAAGGGCCTCCTCGGCGCGGACCTGTTCGTGACGGCGCCCGCCCCCTTGGGCGCCCCCGTCCTGGACCTCCTGGGCTCGCTCGGCGGCGAGGTTGCGCGCGAACAGATGTTCTCGTCAATGATGCGCTTTCCGGAGACGAACCGCCTCAGGCTTGTCCAGGTTCACGCGGTCGAGGGCGCCTTCCCGTTCTACGGCAAGTTCGAGACGGATCCGCCGGGGGCCGCCGGCCGCCTCCGCTCGGGCGGCGCCGTCGCGATCCTTGAGCCGACGCTGCTCGCCCAGTTCGGCGTCCGGGTCGGGGACCGGGTGAAGCTCGGCAGGACGCTGTTCACCGTCGTCGGCGCGCTGAGGAAGGTGCCGGGAGAGTCGCCGGGGGTGGCCATGATGGCTCCCCGCGCCTACATCCCGATGGAGTCGCTCGCCGGGACGGGCCTTTCCGGGAGCGAGGCGCTCGCACGCTACCGGGCGATGGTCAGGCTGCCCGCCACCCGCGATCCCGATGCGGTCGTCCGCGACATGAAGGCGAGGTTCCCGTCCGTTCGCCTCTCATTCGAGACCGTCGAGGAACGCAAGCGCAACCTCGGCCAGGCGCTGGAGCACCTGGACGCGTTCCTCAGCCTCGTGGGATTCGTGGCGCTGGTCCTCGGCGGGATCGGCGTCTCGAGCGCGCTCCACGCCTACATCCGCGGCAAGGTGTCGACGGTCGCCGTGCTTCGGTGCCTGGGCGCGAGCGCGAGGCAGAGCTTCGCCGTGTACGTGGCCCAGGGGCTCGCGCTGGGCCTGGCGGGGGCGTGCGCCGGCGGGGTGCTCGGCGTGGCGGTCCAGGCGGGCCTTCCCGCCCTCGTCAGGGGAATGCTCCCCGTCGACGTGGATTTCTTCGTGTCCTGGTCCGCCCTGCTGCGCGGGATGGGGGCGGGAGTCGTGATCTGCCTGCTTTTCTCGCTCCTTCCGCTGCTTTCGGTGAGGCGGATTCCGCCGCTTGCCGCGCTGCGCTCGGCCGTCGCGGAGCGCTCGGCGGTGGCGCCCGATCCCCTGAGGCTGGCCATCGCCGCGGCGATCGCGGCCTCGGTGGCCGGCTTCGCCATATGGCAGACGGGCAAGGTCTCGGTGGGGCTTGGGTTTGCCGGAATGCTCGGGCTCGGCTTCGGGGTCCTCCTCGGGCTCGCCTACGCGGTCGCCTGGGCGGCACGCCGCTTCGTCCCGAAGCGCCTGCCGTACGTCGTGCGGCAGGGGCTCGCCAACCTGCACCGGCCGAACAACCGGACTGTCCTCCTCCTGCTCTCTCTCGGGCTCGGCACCTTCCTCGTCCTCACGCTCTTCCTCGTCCGCACGACCCTGCTGCGCGAGATCCAGGGCTCGGGCTCCGCGGGCCGCCCAAACCTCATCTTCTTCGACATCCAGGACGACCAGATCGACCCGCTGGAGCGCGTCGCGGCGGCGGCCGGGTCGCCGGTCGTCGAGCGCGCGCCCATCGTCACCATGAAGATCAAGTCGGTCAGGGGAATGACCGTGGAGAGGATCCAGGCGGACAAGGCGCTCAAGATCCCCGACTGGGCGCTGCGGCGCGAGTACCGGTCGACGTTCCGCGGAAGGCTCTCCTCGACGGAGAAGGTGGTTCAGGGCGTGTTTGCCGGCCGCGCCGATCCGGGCGCCGGCCCGGTGCCGGTCTCCGTGGAGGAGGGGCTCGCCCGCGAGATGCAGCTCCACCTGGGCGACGAGATCGACTGGGACGTCCAGGGTCTGCCGGTGCGCACGCGCGTGGGGAGCATCCGCGAGGTGGAATGGCGCCGGATGGAGCCGAACTTCTTCGTTGTCTTCCCCGTGGGCGTCCTCGAGGGCGCGCCGAAGACCTACGTCGCCGCGATGCTCGCCGCTTCGCCGGCCGACTCCGCGCGGGTGCAGCGGGCGGTTGTGGACCAGTTTCCCAACGTGAGCGCGATCGACCTGGCGCTGGTCGTCGAGACGCTCGACGGGATCTTCACAAAGGTGGCGTTTGCGGTGCAGTTCATGGCGCTCTTCACCGTGGCGACCGGGCTCGTCGTGCTCGCGGGCGCGATCCTCACCGGGCGCCACCAACGGATCCGGGAGACGGTGCTCCTGCGGACGCTGGGCGCGACGCGCCGCCAGGTGGCGCTGATCCAGCTGGTGGAGTACGCCGTCCTGGGGATCCAGGCGGGCGTTGTCGGCGGGCTGCTCGCGATCGCCGGGAACGCGCTGCTCGCGCGCTACGTGTTCCACATTGCTGCGACGGCTTCGGCGTGGCAGATCGGGGCGGCGGTCGTCGCGGTGGCGTCGCTCGCGGTCGCGACGGGACTTGTCGCGGGCCGAGGTGTGATGGATCATCCTCCGCTGGAAATCCTTAGGCAGGAAACATGAACCGCAGCGCGCCGGCTGCGGGAGGCCGTGAGCTCGCGCGGGCCCGGCATCCGGCGAAGCCCTCGGGACGAATCCAACGGTAGTCCTGATTTCGTGAAACGATGGCACCTCGATCCTCGTCTCTTGTCATGAAACCGATCCCTTTGCCTGCAGCACCCGCCCAACGCCGGACTGGACTTGCCCGCCACCTGGCGCTGGCGCGCCGTCTCCTGGCGTTGGCCGCGGCGGCGCTCGCGTGCGCGGCGGCGCTCGCGTGCGCGGCGGCGGCGGCGCCCTTCCAGGGGGCGGGCGGCTTCACCGCCAAGGAGCGGGCGCAGGGCTACCGGGACGGCGTGGTCCTGGCGAAGCCCAGGGCCGAGTTCCTTCCGGCGATCGACCGGGTGGAGCGGGCCGAAGGGCTGAGGCCGAGGGCGGAGTTTGCGCGTTTCGGGCACGTCCGGGTTGTCGAGCTTTCGGCCGGCGACACGGTGATGGCGGCCGTCAAGAGGCTCAGGGCGACGGGGCGCTACGAATACGTCGAGCCGGACTACATCCGGACCACCGCGACGGTTCCCGACGACCCCCAGTTCGGCAGCCAGTGGGCGCTCAACAACACGGGCAGCAACGCCGGCGGCGGGGGGATCGCGGGCGCCGACATCCACGCCGAGGCGGGCTGGAGCACGCGCAACGGCGCCGCGGGCGTGATCGTGGGCATCCTTGATTCGGGGGCCCTCCTGGGCCACGAGGACCTTGCGGCCAACCTCTGGGTGAATCCCTCCCCGAACACGACGAAGTCGTACGCGTCGGAGACCGGCTCCGGGCAGTCGGAGATGATCAGCGAGACGGACAGCGCCAACGGCCTCAACGCCGTGGCGATGACCGGGCCGCCCGCGGACGACGTGGGCCACGGGACGCACGTCTCGGGGATCGTCGGCGCGGTGGGCAACAACGGCCTCGGGGTCTGCGGCGTCGCGTGGACCGTGCAGCTGATGGAGCTCAAGTTCATCGACAGCTCGGGTTCGGGATCCCTTTCCGCGGAGCTCCCGTGCATCGAGTACGCGATCGCCCACAACGTGAGCGTGCTCAGCGCAAGCTTCGGGAGCCCGAGCCTCTCGCAGGCGGAGATGGACGCGATCCAGGCTGCGGGCAAGGCGGGCGTCGTCTTCGTGTGCGCCGCTGGAAACAACGCGGAGAACATCGACATCTCCCCGTTCTTCCCGGCGGACTACCCGCTCGACAACATCATCTGCGTGGGCGCGTCGGACAACCGCGACCTGCCCGTGTATTTCACGAACTTCGGATCGGGCTCGGTCGAGATCTTCGCCCCCGGCGAGAACATCCTGTCGACCTACAACTCGGGCACGTCGTCCTACGTATACGAGAGCGGGACCTCGATGTCGACGCCCTTCGTGGCGGGCGCGGTGGCGCTCCTGAGGGCGCAGTATCCGGGCGACACATACCGCGAGACCATCAACCGGGTCCTCAACGGCGCGGACAGGATCGCGGCCATGGCCGGCAAGGCGCAGACGGGGGGCAGGCTGGACCTCGCGAACGCTCTGGCGACGGCCCAGAACACGACCCCCAACGCGCTCTTCGCGAACCGGACGGTCCTCGTGGGCCTCGATCCCTACACGCGCTCGAACAACGCCGACACGCCGTCGGCGCTCGAGGCGGGCACGCCGGCGATCCCGGGCGGGTCGGGGTCCGGGGGGCATTCGCTGTGGTGGCAGTGGACGGCCCCTGAGAACGCGAGCGTCGAGATCGACACGAGCGGCACGAACGGGGGCAATTACTTCACCGGCGGAAGCACCTATGCGACGCTGCTGGGCGTTTACACGGGGTCGAGCCTTGGCTCGCTGACAACCGTCGCGACAAGCGCCAACTACGGGACGGAGCCCCTGGAGGGGGGCTCCGGGACGGTCCCTTACAGCGAGGTGAAATTCGAGGCGATCGCCGGCACGACGTACCAGATCAACATCCAGGGCCAGAGCGGCGCGACAGGCCAGGCGGTCCTGGCGATCTACACGGACCCGGACTACGATTCCTTCGGGACGCCGCGGGTCCTCGCGGGCCCGAGCGTCTCCCTCCTGGACGCCAACCCGAACGCGACCCTCCAGGGCGGCGAGCCCAGGATCCTCGGCAACGCCGGCGGGCATTCGCTCTGGTATTCCTGGACGGCGCCCCATACCGGGACCGCGCAGGTCTGCGGCTACAGCTACGACTTCAATCCCGAGGTCGCGGTCTACACCGGCTCCTCGATCGCCAATCTTGCGACGGTCGCCGCGGCCGCGGCCTCCGGCGACACGGGCACGACCGCCGTCGCCAGCCAGTGCCTCTGCACGTTCAACGCGACCGCGGGCACGACCTACCTCATCGCCGTCGACGGGGTGACCGCGAACGACACCGGAGAGTTCACGCTTTCGATCGACGACTCGCAATGGCAGGCGGCCACCGGGGATTCGGTGACCTGCTCGCCCGCCGTCGGGACCGACGGGACGATCTACGTCGGAAGCAACGACAACAAGTTCTACGCAATCAACCCGAACGGGACCGTGAAGTGGAGCTACACGGCGGCGGGGTATTTTGACACGAGTTCCGCCGCCATCGGCTCGGACGGGACGATCTATGCGGGATCCACCGACGGCGCCGTGCGCGCCTTCAATCCGAACGACGGCTCCCTGAAGTGGACGTACAACGTTCCCGCGCCCGCGAGCGGCTCCGGCCTCGACAACGGGCTTTCCTCGTCGCCCGCGCTGGCTGCCGACGGGACCCTCTACATCCATGCGGACGACGGGAACCTGTACGCGCTCAGCTCGGACGGAACCCTCAAGTGGGCGTTTGCGGTGCCCGGGGTCTCGTACGCAGCCCCGACGATCGCGCCCGACGGGACTGTCTACGTCGGGACCGACGGCGGGCTGCTCTTCGCCGTCACGCCCGCGGGCGCGCAGAAGTGGAAGTTCACGGCCCCGGTCTCGGGGGAGTCGATCTATACGGCCGCGGCGATCGACGCCCAGGGCAACCTCTATTTCGGGACGCTCAGCGGGAACTTCTACTCAGTCGACCCGACCGGCGCCCAGCGCTGGGCGTTTGCGGTGGGCGACGGCGTCACGTCCGCCCCGGCGCTGGCGAACGGATCCGTGTACTTCGGCGGCTACGACGGCAGCCTGTACGCGCTCTCGACCGCGGGCGCCCTCCAATGGAAGTATCCGCTCGGTGCCCAGGTCCGGGCGAGCGCCCCGGCCGTCGACGGCAACGGCGTCGTCTACATCGGCTGCTACGACCACAACGTCTACGCGGTCAATTCTGGCGGGGCGCTCGTCAGAACCTACGCGACCGACGACATCGTCCGCTCCTCGCCCGTCATAGCCGGCACGGAGCTCTATTTCGGGAGCAACGACCACAAGGTCTACGCCTTCGACATCGGCGCCAGCCCGGCGGGGACTGACTGGCCGATGTACCAGTTCAACGGCCAGAGGCTCGGCCGGGCCGTTTCCGGCGCCCTGGCGATCACCGCGCAGCCGGCCTCCGAGTCGGTCGCGATCGGCTCGCCGTTCTCGCTCTCCGTGGGCGCCACGGGGCCCGGCACGCTGACCTTCCAGTGGTACCTGAACGGCTCCCCGATCGCGGGTGCCGTGAACTCGACCTACACGGTCCCCTCCGCCTCGCCCGCGGACAGCGGCAGCTACACGGCGACGGTGACAAGCGGCTCGGCCAGCGTGACGAGCGCGGCGGCCACCGTGACCGTGAGCGCCGCCGTCCCCGGGAAGATCGTCAACCTCTCGGCGCGGGCGGATGTCGGCACCGGCGCAAACATCCTGATCGCGGGCTTCGTGATCAGCGGCGCCGGCAGCAAGGACGTGGTGCTCAGGGGCGTCGGCCCGACGCTCGGCGCCGCGCCGTTCAACGTGTCGGGCGCGCTGGCGCAGCCGCAGCTCACCCTGATCGACACGACCACGAGCGCGACGATCACCACGGGGGCGGCCTGGGGCGGGAGCGCGGCGCTCGCCAGTGAGTTCGCCCTGGTCGGGGCCTTCGCCCTGCCGTCCGGCTCGGCCGACGCGGCGGTCATGGAGACCCTGACCGCGGGCGCGTACACCTCGGAGATTGCCGGGGTCAATTCCGGGCAGGGCGTCGCCCTTGCGGAGATCTACGACGCCGATCCGGGATCGGCGGCCTCGAGCCTCGTCAACCTCTCGGCGAGGGCGTACGTGGGCACGGGGGCCAACATCCTCATCGCGGGCCTCGTGATCGAGGGCACGCAGCCGGCCCAGGTGCTCCTGCGGGGCATCGGACCGACGCTGGGCAAGGCCCCGTTCAACGTGCCGAGCGCCATGGCGCAGCCGCAGATCGAGCTCTACAACTCCGCGGGGACGGTGATCCAGAGCAACGCGGGCTGGGGCGGGAGCACGACGCTCTCGGCCGCGTTCGCCCAGGTCGGCGCTTTCGCGCTTCCGTCGGGCTCGGCGGACGCCGCGATGATCGCGACCCTGCCCGCGGGCAGCTACACGCTCGAGCTGAGCGGGGTGAACGGGACGCAGGGAGTCGGGCTGGTCGAGGTGTACCTGATACCGTAGACGGGCCCGCGCCTCAATCTCCCGCGGGCGCGCGCGTGCCCCCCCGCCGGGGCACTGCGAGGAGGGCGTAGTAGTTGTCGGTCAGGAAGCCCTCGTAGCCTTCGGACGTCCCGTCCCACTTCCTCCAGTCGTTGGTCAATTTGTTCGGGCCGAAGCCCTCGAACTCCCTCTTGTCGAAGGCGTCCAGGATGGGAAAGAGGATCCGGCCGGCCCTCTCGTGCTGGCCCACGCGGTCGAAGGCGGCGATGGTGAAATAGGCGAAACTGGCCGACGCGCCCCCGTTGCAGTAGACTTGGAATCCGTCGGCGTTGTCCTCCCTCAGGCCGCCGCCGTAGCGGGGATCCTTGTGCGCGTAGTCCCTGCGCGCGACGGACACCAGGTTGCCGGGCAGGCCGAGCCGGAAATTCGAGTACCCCACCTGGCCCATCTTGTCCCACAGCCGGTCCATGATTCCCGACGCCTTGTCCTGCGGAACGAGCCCGTAGAGGATGGCAATGCCGTTGACGAAAAGGAAGTAGTAGTTGTGCAGCCGGCCGTCGGCGCTTCGCCAGCCGGCCAGCACGCCGGTCGACGGGTCAAAGAACGCCGGGAAATAGGCGTCATGGAGTCTTTTCGCCGCCGCGCCGTAGCGCGCGGCGTCCTCGGGCCGGCCGAGCTCGGCCGCCATCTGGCGCATGCAGCCCAGGGCCCGGTAAGCCAGCGCGTTGGCGTAGGCGTCCTCGTGCCCGAAGCCGATCGTGTCCCACCAGTTCGAGGGGCGGACCTTCGGCGGTCCCTCCGGCCATGAGCCCGAGTTGCCGGTCGCCGCGTACTCGATCAGGCCCGTTCCGTCGCGATCGGTGGCCAGCATCTTTTCCGCCCAGGCCTTGAGCCCGGGATAATTGCGCTGCAGCCAGGCCGGGTCGCGGCGGCCCTCGACATAGTCGAAGGCCGCGATCAGCAGCGAGGGGAACATGTCCGAGGACTCCTCGGGAAAGTCGCCGTACCCCGGCATCCCGTAGGTCCGGGTCCCTCCCAGCACGAGCTCGAGCGACTGTCGGACCATGTCCAGCGCGTGGAGGTCCCCGGCGAGCGGCGGCGTCTCCTTGGCGACGTCGGCGTATTCGTAATAGCAGAATCCGCAGGTGTCGCTGTTCGTGTTGTTGGACAGCATGCGCCGGTTCGGGTTGAGCTGGAAGATATTGAGCCAGTTCCGGCGAAAGCCATCGAGCCTCGGGTCGTCCCGCGCCCCCGCTACCTCCGGGCAGATCGTGGTGACCTCCCAGGTGTATTCGATGCTTGGATGGGCCTGGCTCGCGGCCGGGAAGGAGATCCTGATCCAGCCCGGTCCCGATGAGTAGCCCACGGCGGCGCCCGGGGAACCACCGGAGCCCACGCGGAGCGTGCCGAAGCCGGGGAGGTGCAGGACCGCGGGCAGCGTGATGGCGCCGTTCGCATCGAAAAGCCCGAGAAGCGTGCTGTAGCAGCGGTGCGTATCGAACGAGAGGGCCAGCGGCTCGGGTTTGCCCGAGGCAGACCAGTGCGAGGCGAGGCGGACGGCCCGCTCGCTTGCCTCGAGGGTCCAGTCGGGCTCAGCGGCGCGCGGAGCCGGGCCCTGGGAATAACTCAGACGGGCGCCCGAATGGGTGATTTCTCGCGTGACGAGGTAGGGCGTTGGGGTCCCCGTGTCGGGGGACAGGACATCCTGGCCAACCCTGCCGTTCCCCAGGCTGTCCACTCCCAGGAAGAGGAGCGCCGGGTGGCTGAGCGAGAACTTGACGTTCAGGTAACCCGACCTGACGCGGAGACCGTCCGCCTCCTCCGCCGCCGCAAGGACTGAATCCGGCGCCGCGGCCGAGCGATGGGGGACCGCGGTCAATCCGATCAGGAGGACCAGCCGGGAGAAAACGGGGCCGGCGGGGCGGCGGCTCGGGGACCGATCCAAGGCGGGGTGCGGGCTGCTTCTCGTCATTTGGCTGTCTCGGTGTAATTGGCCTCCAGGTTGCAGATGAACGCCTCAAGCTCGGCGGGCGTCATCTTGCGGGGATCCTGCGGGGGGGGGCTTCCGGCTAGGATTGTCGATGCGACCGAGGCGCGCTCCGCGGCGTTCCGGGACCTGCCGAAAGCCAGGTAGTACTGCGCGGGATCAACGGTGAAACGCGCCTCCCGTCCTGCGGCGAGCTCCGTGACCCTTCCAAACGGGAGGCGGATCGAGAGCGCCTTGGCGCCGGCTGCGTGGGATGAGGCCCGGACCCTTACGGCGATGAGGCCCTCCTCGCGGCTGAGGCCTATGTCGAGCCGCCAGTCCCTAAAATGAAAGTTGCCGACCTGCGCGTGGTTCACCCCGGGGGGCAGGCTGGGGGCCAGCCCCAGGTCCGCGCCGGCGGGCTCCAGGTCGACGCCCAGGAGCAGGAGCAGCACCGACGTGACAAAGTCCCCGTGGGACCAGGTGATCATGGGCTTGTCCGGAATCCCCCTCCTGTCCCAGTTCTCGGGCAGGTAGAAGCACCAGGCCTGCGCGCCATAGCCCTCCTTGTTGACGATCCCGGAGAGGAGGTACCTCCACGCCAGGTCGGTCTGCCCCAGCAGCCATTCGTCCTGCGCCGCCCAAGCCATGATGATGGGCCAGGTGTCCAGCTCCCCCCGGGGTGCATGGGGGCTCGCGGGATTCGCGCCGAAGCGGCAGATGGAGTGGTCGGGGTTCTCCAGGTCCCGGGTGATCTCCGCCCGGGTGGAGGCGAAGCGGGGATCGTCGACCTGCATGATGCCCTGGCCCCTTCCGAACGCCTCCATCCGCCCGATGATCAGCATGCCCGCGTCGACGCGATCGTCGCGCAGAGGGCCGTTGCGGTTCTCCGCCTTGGGGAATTGCGGGTCCGTGAACGACTGGCCGGCGGGTCCGGCCATCGGGATTATCCGCCCCTTGTCCCCGTCGTACGCCTGGAGCGAGAACCGCTCCTGGAGGCGCCCGGCGGCGCGGTTCCACCTGCTGGCCTCCTGCGGATAGCCGAGCCTCGCCGCGATCTTGGCCGCCGCGCGCAGCCCGCTGTAGATCTCCGCGTTGGGCCAGCTCGAAGGGGCCGGTATGAAGCAGATCCACTCCTCCGCCACGTTGAGCATCCCCTCCCTCTCGATTCGCCCCGTGTAGTAGTCGGCGTAGTCCCTCGCGTACGGCCAGACCCTCCCCAGGAAGGCCGTGCCGTCCGGGCTGAGGAGGGAATGCAGCCACATTCCCGTGATCGCGATGGCCGGCTGCTGGGCCTCCCTCTCGCCGCCGACGGAGAAGCCGCGCTGCGCGTTCCAGAATGCAAAGTAGCTGTCGACGGCCCTGTAGTCCCCCGCGAGCGAGAGGCCGATCATGGAGTAGGTGCCATCCCTCAGCCACGAGTCCCGGTAGAAGAACACGTCGCCCATGACATCCCCGGAGGCGAACTGGCTCGTGACGACGGCGTCGATCGAGTACTCGAACATCCGGTCGAGCTTCCCGTCGTCGCTCGCCAGGGTGACGCGGTCCGGGACGAGCTCCGCCTCGCTGTCCCGGGTGCCCCCCAGGAGGTTCGTCCAGGACGCGGCGTAGGACTCCGGCGCCCTTCGGTCCATGTTCCGCTCCGTCGCGTCGATGCAGAGCAGGACGCCCCTCGTGGACTCGAATTGCGTGGTGACGCCGCTCCTGCCGATCGCAACGGTCTTTCCAGGGGGCTGGGCGGCCAGGACGAGCCTTGGCCCGGCCGTCGTCGTCAGCACGGCGTTCTCGCCGCGCCACGCGGTCTCGAATTCCGCGGTCCCGGCCGCGTCGTCGCAATGGAATCCCCGGGTGAACTCGGGGTACTTGAACTGGGCGGCCAGCTTCAGATCCACGGGCCTCGAGAAGGCGTACGTGACGAATATCGGGCTTAGGGCGGCGTTCTTCCTGGAGGTGACCTCGATCGACACCAGGCCGTCGTCGGACTGCAGGTGGATGTACCCGGGCCGGGTTCCGGCGTGGTGGTATCTGAGCGACCGAAGGTCCAGCCACCCGCCCCCCGACCGGATCTGGCCGAAGATGGACGTTTCCAGGAAGAGCGGCACGTGGCGCATCCGCCCTGGATCCATCCCGGACCAGATCTCCTTGATCTGGCCGTCGACTCCCGCGCGGACAAGCATCGTCGGGCTCGTCACGTACGTGTCGGTGATCTCGTACTCGGGGACCTTGTCGACGGCTCGGAGGACGCCCGCGCTGAGGAGGAGCGCGAGGGCCGCGAAGGCCCGCTTCACCCCTGGAGGGTTCGGGGCGCCTTGTCTGGTTGGGGGCCGTGGCACGGAGGGACTGCGGGCGCCCTGATCGCGCGGCTGCGGGGCCCCGCTATCCGGGCGGCGCAAGCTCTTATCTCTTCCCGTAGAAGGCGGGGCCCCGGCCGGACCCCCAGTTCAGTCCCCGGCCGCGCAGGAGCGCCCGTTGCAGGAACGACTGCCCGAGCTTGACGGCCCAGGCGAGGTCGGCCCCGCGCCCGAGCCACGACGCTATCGCCGCGGAAAGGACGCAGCCGGTGCCGTGGGTGTTGAGCGTCATGATGCGCGGGCCCTCGTACCATAGGGCGTCGCCGTCGGGCATGACAAGGCAGTCGCGCCACGTCTTGCCTTGGGCGTGGCCCCCCTTCACCAGGACGGGGCGGCCGCATTCGGACGCGATGCGCAGCGCCGCCCTCTTGGCCTGGGTGTGGGTCTGGACGGGAAGGCCGGAGAGGGCGGCCGCCTCCGGCCAGTTCGGGGTGACCAACGAGGCAAGGGGGAAGAGGTGCTCGCGAAGCGCGCGGATGCCCTGCCCCCTGAGGAAGACCGTTCCGCTCGCCGAGGCGATGATGGGATCAACGACAAGCGGAATCCTGGGGGCCTTGGCGAGCGCGGCCGCCACGATCCGGATCGCGCTGGGCCCGGGCAGTAGCCCCGTCTTCGCGGCCGCCACCGGAAAGCCGCCGAGCGCCGAGGCGATCTGCGCGGCGATCAGCGCATCGGGGACGGGCCGCCAGGCGCTTATCTGCGTCGTGTCCTGTGCGGTGACCGCGGTGATCGCGGTGAGCGCGTGGCCTCCGATGGAGCGGATCGTCCGCAGGTCCGCTTGGATGCCGGCGCCGCCTCCGCTGTCGGAGCCGGCGATCGTCAGGACGCAGAAGGGGGGGACGTTCATTGCGGCGGTTCGATGATCCTCGCCCGTTGCCCGGGTGACCCGCGTCCCGCGGCGGGCGCGACAGCCGCAGGCGTCGGATCCGGCGACAAGCTGGGCCTGCGGTTGCTCATACAGGGTTAAACCCAATCCGGTGAGCGGTGGCAACGCAACTTCGCGTTGGGCTGCACCCGGCTGGATCCGGGGAGGGATCGCCCGCCGTTTGCGCGGATTGCCGCAGCAGGCAGTGCTCGGCCGCGCAAGACGGGCGGTTCGGACGCGCCCATTCGAACAGGGGCCCGCATTCGAGCGGGGAATGCAGGGGGTGGCCGGGGCCGAGATGACAAAGTGAGTCTCAACGTGTTGTAAAGATGCGGTTCGACCATGGGGAGGAATCTGCGCGCGTCTAGGGTCCAGGAGTTCGCCCCGGGGAAAGGCCACGCGGGGATGGCGCTCCGGCGACATTGGCCTGCGTCGGACCAACCCCGGGAATTCCCATCGGACATAAGGGGCCGTGCGATCCCGGGCGAGACCGAGCCTCGCTTTTGACCGGCCCCCGAAGCGCTCGCGTCTCATGGCGCCGGCGCCTTCCACGGCGATGGGCGCAGCCCTTGCGGGCGCGGCGACTGGTTCGGCCCGGACTCTGCGATTGCGATCGGGTTGCCCCAGGATTCGCCGGACCCGGCGGCTCCCAGATTGGCTGTTGGCCCTGCGGTTGCCATGTGTCAGGAATCTCATATCACAAACCACGAAATCCAACCGGAGGCCGGTGAACCAAGCACATGAGTACCGCGACGACGCAGCCTGAGGAAGGAACCGCCCCCGCCAGGGTCGGCCATACCCCTTCCGACGAGCGCCTGCAGTCCATCGACGCCCTGCGCGGCTTTGACATGCTCTGGATATCCGGCGGAGGCGAGTTCTTCCACGCGCTGGCCCTGGCGACATCCTGGACCTGGGCGATCGCGGTCTCGGGGCAATTCGAGCACTCCCGTTGGGCTGGTTGCACCTTCTACGACCTCATCCAGCCGCTGTTCCTCTTCATCTGCGGGCTGACCATGCCGCTGTCGATCGGGCGGCGCATGAGGCGCGGCCAGACCCGATCGCAGATCCTGCGCAGACTGGTCCTGCGGGCCGTGGTGCTGGTGATTCTGGGGCAGCTCGACAAGAACGGGCCCGTCTCCTTCGACATCGCGCACATCCGTTTCGCGGGCATTCTTCAGCGCATCGGCGTGGCCGGGTTGGCTGCCGGCGCCATCATGATGTACGCGCGCCCGCGCGCCCAGGTCCTTTGGGTGATCGGCATCCTCGGGGGCTACTGGGCCCTGCTGACGTTTGTTCCCGTCCCGGGCCAGCCCGCGCCGAGCTACGAGTCGGGCAGGAACATGGTCGATTACCTCGATCGCCTTATCATGCCCGGCAGGCTTGATGCCGTCGTTCACGACGCGGAGGGCTGGTTTTCCACGCCGCCGGCTGTGGCCAGCGTCCTATTCGGTGCCCTGGCGGGCGCTTGGCTGCTTTCGGCAGGCTCAATCCCGCGCAAGGCAACGGGACTTCTCGCGGGCGGAGCGGCCCTGGCGGCGCTGGGATGGCTATGGGGGCTCCAGTTCCCGATCATCAAGAACCTGTTCACCAGCTCTTACGTGGTCTACACCGCCGGCTTGAGCTGCCTGCTGCTCGGCCTCTTCTACAGCGTCATTGAGGGGCTGCGCCTGCGGGCCTGGGCCTTTCCGTTCCTGTTGATCGGCATGAACCCCCTGGTCATCTATATGTTGATCCACACGAACTGGGTCGATTTTTCCTATATCGCCAAGTTCTTCCTCGGTTTCAGCTACGCCCATGCGCCGTCATCGGTGGCCCCGCTCTGTCAGGCTGTGGCCACGATGGCCGTCGAGTTCGTCTTCCTCTACTGGCTCTACCGCAGCAAGCTCTTTTGGCGCGTCTGACGTGCCCCGAATGCTCAAATGCCGGCAACCCCGCGTGTCCGCCCTGATGGCCCGTCCCCGAAACGGAGGGAAGGCGGTCGTTGCGGGCCAGGGCGAGAACTCGACTCGCCTGTCCGCGTCGTGAGCCACCGCCATCGCCCGGCCGGACAACCCGGCGCCCAAATGGAACTTCCCCCGAGACGCATCGCTCCACCCCGCCGAACACCATGAAGAAGGTCATCCTCCCCTCCCTCCTCCTGTCGCTCGCCTGCCCAGCGCCCCCTGCGGCGCATGCCGGCGATGTTCATCAGCCGGCGCCGATGCCGCCGGCAATCGAGGCGCCGCGGGACGTGGCCTACGCCGGCACCGTCCGGCTTTGGGTCGACGCGACCGATCTCGACCGCAAGATATTCCGAGTCCGCGAAAGCATTCCGGTCGCGGGACCCGGGGCAGCCACCCTGCTGTATCCGAAATGGCTGCCCGGAGACCACGGGCCCACCGGCCCGATCGGCGAATTCGCCGGACTCGTGATCACCGCGTCCGGCCGGCCGGTTGAATGGACCCGAGACACCGTCGAAATGACGGCCTTCCGCGTCATGGTTCCTCAAGGGGCGACGGCCCTGGACCTGGAGTTTCAATGCCTCTCTCCGGTGGAGGCCAGGGCGGGGAGCGTCGCCATCACTCCGGAAATAGTGAACCTGGAGTGGAACACGGTGGTGCTCTATCCCGCCGGCTACTACGCCAGCCGGATCCAGGTCGAACCGAGCGTCAGGCTGCCCGACGGGTGGGGCTTCGGCACGGCGCTCGAGACCGCGTCCTCCTCCGGGGGCACGACCCACTTCAAGGTGGTGTCCTTGGATACGCTGGTTGATTCGCCTATCTTCGCGGGCCGCTACTACAGGCAAGTGGACCTCGATCCCGGCGCCGCCGTTCCCGTGCGCCTCAACGTGGTTGCCGATGAGCCGGGGCTCCTCGAGATTGGACCCGAGGCGCTTGCCGCGCTCCGTGCGCTCCCGCAGCAGGCGTACAAGCTCTTCGGCGCGCGGCACTACGACCACTACGACATCCTGCTGGCCCTCTCGGACAACCTCGGCGCCGCCAGCCTCGAGCACCATCGCTCCAGCGAAAACGTCACGGTGCCCACGTTCTTCACGGCCTGGGGAAAAGTCGTCATAGGGCGCGACCTTGTCCCGCACGAGTACCTGCATTCGTGGAACGGAAAGTTCCGCCGGCCCGCCGATCTTTGGACGCCCGATTTCAATGTCCCGATGCGCGACAGCCTGCTTTGGGTCTACGAGGGCCAGACCGACTATTGGGGCAAGATGATGACCGCGCGCACGGGGTTTCTGTCCAAACAGCAGGCCCTTGACCTGCTCGCCTGGGAAGCCGCCACATTTGACAACCGCCCGGGCCGCTCCTGGCGGCCG
>DATNHT010000063.1:0-18326 GCA_035604815.1 Opitutaceae bacterium | reverse complement strand
CGGTTGTCGCGGTCCATGGCCCAAAACCGGCCGCTCACCGTCGCGATGCGCCCGATCCCGAGCTCGCGGCACTTTGCATCGACCCCGCCGACGTACCCGAGTCCGCTGGTCGGGGGCGTGTCGCGTCCATCGGTGAACGCGTGGATGAGGACCCTGTCGGGCGCGATTCCGTCGGCCTTGGCCTGGGCGAGGAATCCGTAAAGATGCTCCAGCATGCCGTGAACGCCGGCGTCCGAGACGATCCCCATGAAGTGGAGCCTCGAGCCCCGGCTCTTCACCCGCTCCACCGCGGCGCGCCAGACGCCGTTCGAGGCGAGCAGGCGCTCGGAAAAGAGCGCATTGATTCGGACCAGTTCCTGGTTGACGATCCGGCCCGCACCAATGTTTTCGTGACCCACCTCACTGTTGCCCATAACGCCGTCGGGAAGGCCGACGTCCAGGCCGCTCGCCTTGACGAGCGCAAACGGATAGCGGGCGTGAAGCATGTCGTCGCAGGGCTTCCTCGCCAGGGCGACCGCGTTGTAGCGGTCCTGCTCGGCGTGGGGATTCTTTCCCCAGCCGTCGCGGATGACGAGGAGCACGGGCTTGCGCGGAGCGTTCATGGAGTATTGACGATACTGCCGGGGAGGCGCGTGTCGACCGCCGCGACGCAAAAAAAGGCCTCGATATGACCCTCATCATCCGCGACCAGCTGGTGAACCCGCCCACATGGTTCGCTTCGTTCCGCGACCTCACGCTGTACTGCCACGTGTTCCTCAAGGACGACGTCCTGATCGAATCGGACGATCCCGACCCGTATCTCCGTTGGATGCGGCCCCGCGGCGGAATGGACTTCGTCGAAGATTTCGTCCGGCCCGGCGCCGAGGACGGGGTCCACCTCGACGTCGAGCGCAACTACCCGCGGACCGTCGTGACGGACCGCATCGCCCCCGAGAACGTGCACAGCCTGATCCGGCTGATTCGATTCTGCCGAGGCGCGGCTTGACGCGCACGCAAGCGGGCGAGTGGAATTGAAGGATGCCGAAGCGCGCCATCCTCATCGCCAACCTGGGATCCCCGGATTCGACGTCGGTCGCGGACGTGCGGCGGTTCCTGCGCGAGTTCCTTGGCGACGAGCGCGTGCTCGACATGGCGGCGCCGCTGCGATGGCTGCTGCTCGAGGGCGTCATCCTGCCGACGCGGCCCAGGCGGACGGCCCATGCATACTCGAAGGTCTGGACCCGCGAGGGTTCCCCGCTTGTCGTGACGTCGGAGAGCGTCCGCCGCGAGCTCGCGGCGGCGCTTGACCCCGGCGTGCCGGTGTTCGCAGCGATGCGGTATGGCAATCCCTCCATCGCATCCACGGTGGCCGCCCTTGCGGCGCAGGGCCGCGACGACGTCCTGCTCATCCCACAATACCCCCACTACGCGATGTCGTCGTGGGAGACGGTGGTCGTGCGCGTGCATGAGGAGGCCGCACGCCAGGCTCCGGGAATGAGGATCAGCTGCGTCCAGCCGTTCTACGGCGACCCGGATTACATCGAGGTCCTCCACACGGTCGCCTCGGCCTACCTCGCGAAACCCCACGACCACCTCCTGTTCAGCTACCACGGCATACCGGTGCGCCACCTGCGCAAGGCGGATTCATCGCGCGGGCATTGCACGGTGGTGGCCGACTGCTGCACGATCGCCGCGCCGGCCCACGCCACGTGCTACCGGGCGCAGTGCGTGAGGATGACCGCGGACCTAGCGCGCCGCGCCGGCCTGGATCCCGCGCGCTACTCCATGTCGTTCCAGTCGCGGCTGGCGGGAGAACCCTGGCTGGAGCCCTTTACCGACGTCGAGTTTGTGCGGCTCGCCAAGGCGGGGGTGAGGCGGCTGCTTGTGATTTGCCCGAGTTTTGTCGCCGACTGCCTCGAGACGCTTGAAGAAATTTCCATTGCTGGCCGCGGGACGTTTCTGGAAGCTGGAGGAGAGCAATTTGAGAAGATACCGTGCCCAAACGACCACTCCGCCTATATTGAATTTCTCGCAAACCGTGTGCGAAAGTGGCTGAATGGCGGCACGCTGTGAGCCAGCCCTCGATACGCACGCCAGTGACCAACGCAAAAACCGGGATGAATGAAGCCCAGATTGCCGTGCTGGTCCTGGATGGTTCCGGAAGGGTCACCGCCGCCAATCAGGAGGCGAAGACACTCTGGCAGACAGGCGCCGGCGAACTGGTCGGCGAGTTCTTCCCGGGACTGTTTGAGCTAGATATCGTCTCCGACGAGCCCAGGATGCTCGAGGCGCAATGGGAGGTCCTGCTGGCGGCGACCCTCGAGAAGAGCGCAGTCCTTTCCGTCCAGCCCAGGGAAGGCGCGCCGCGCCCCATGATCGTGCGCGCGGAAAGGTCGATCGGCGCCGCGGGCGGCTACATCGTTGTGATCGAGCCGCCGCTGGAACCCGGCGCGGCGCCCTCCGCATTCCCGGACGACCAGGCCGAGGCGCTGCAGCTCTTTGCCGAGAAGGGCGACGTCGGTTTCTTCGACCTTAACCTGAAGGCACGCCGCGTCGTCTACTCCCCCGCCTGGAAGCGCATGCTCGGATACGCCGACTCGGAGCTCGCGGACACCTACGAGGCCTGGCTAAACCTGCTCCACCCCGAGGACTCGGCGGCCGCGCCCGACAAGGCCGGCCGGAAATTCAAGGTGGGCGCGCGCCCGTTCGGGGTCGAGTTCCGGATGAAGCACAAGCTCGGGCACTGGGCGTGGATCCAGTGCGTCGGCCTCCAGATGGTGAGCCCTTGGGGCGATCTGGAGCGCGTCATCGGAATCCACATTGACGCGTCGGAGCGAAAGGATTTGGAGGAGTCCGCCCTGGCGAGCGACGCCCGCCTGCGCTCCCTCTCGGACGAGGGGTCGCTGGCCGCGTTCGAGCTGGACTTCACTGCAAGGACCTCCTGGTTTTCCGACGCATGGCTGCGGATGCTCGGCGGGACGCCTGCCCCCGAGGACGGCCCGGCGACGCTGGCCGGGGCGTTTCCACCCGAGGAGTTCCCGGGCGGAATCGAGGCCTGGCTTCTCCACCAGGAACCGGGCCAATCGTCGTTTTCCAAGCCCGTCCGCCTCCGCGGCAAGGACGGCAGGGCGATTCCCGCCCTCCTCAGCCTGAACCGCACCCTCACGCGCAAGCGCACGCTCGCCCGCGTTGTCGGATTCGTCTGCCCGATCCCCGAGGGGGATTCCGCCGATGCCGCGCCGGCCCCCGCGGCTCCGGCGCCCGCCGAGACGCCGCCGAAGGCGCCCGCCCAGGGCCTCTTCGATGAGGTCCTCGCCACCCTGTCGGAAGGCGTGATCGCGACCGACGCGAACGGGCACGTCCTTTTTGGAAACGCCACGGCCTCGCGGCTGCTGCGCATACCGGTGGACGGGTTTGCGGGCCGCCCCCTCGACCAGGTGTTCTCGCTGGTGGACCGCCAGAGCGGCAGGGCGGGCGACAATGCCGCGGACCGGGCTCTATCCTCCAGCGGCCCGCTGCCCCTCGTGTCCGACCAGGCGGTCACCGTGGTGGGCGGCGAACCGGTCCCGGTCGTCTGGACCGCGCGCGCCTCGTACGGCCCGGACTCGGGCCTGCTCGGGGTCGTGATCGTGTTCCGCAACCCCGACGAGATGGGCCTGACACCGGAGGAGCTGATAAAGGCAAACCGTCACGAATCGGTAGCCCTGCTGGCCGCCGGGATCGCGAATGATTTCAACAACCTGCTGACGACGATCCTGGGAGGCCTGTCGCTCGCAAAGGAGAACCGCGACCCCTCGGGGCTCGCCGAGTCGGAGGAGGCGTGCCTCGCCGCCAAGAACCTTACGAAGCAGCTCCTCACGTTCGCGAAGGGCGGGACGGGCGCGCTGACGGTCTGCGACTCGAAGGAGATCCTCGAGGAGGCGGTCAAGATCGCCTCGGCGGGATCCGCGGTGGAGATCACCGTTCAGGCGCCGGCGGGCACGGGGGCCGTCAAGGTGGACCGTGCCCAGATCCTGCAGGTCTTCCAGAACCTCATTCTCAATTCCCTGCAGGCGATGCCGCCCGCTCCCCACAACGCGCGGCTGCAGCTCAGGGCCGCGGACGTCCACATTGTCGAAGGGCAGATCGCGTCCCTCCAGCCGGGCGACTACGTCGAGTTCGAGGTGCGCGACAACGGGAGCGGAATCAGCCCGGAGCACCTCGAGAGGATCTGGGACCCGTTCTTCACGACCAAGAAGCACGGAACCGGCCTGGGCCTTTCGACGGCGATGGCGATTGTCCGCAAGTGCGGCGGCGAGATAGGCCTGCAGTCAACCGTCGGCGTTGGGACGGTCTTCAGCGTGTTTCTCCCGATAGCCGACCAGCCCGTGGATGTGCAGGCCCGCCCCGCGCCGTCGCAGCGGTTCAACACCGGGCGGGTGCTCTTCATGGACGACGACGACCACATCTGCGCCCTGACGGCCTCGATGCTGCAGAGCCTCGACTACAAGTTCGACATCGCGAAGAACGGCGACGACGCGATCACGTTCTACAAGCGCTACCTCAACATCGGTCGCCCGTACGACGCCGTCATCATGGACCTGACCGTGGTGGGCGGCCTCGGCGGCGAGGAGGCGTTCAGGATCCTCCGCGAGCTCGACCCCGAGGTGCGCGCGATCGTCTCCACGGGCTACGACAACGAGGACATGGCCCGGCAATACCTCGACATGGGCTTCTGCGGCTACCTTACGAAGCCCTACCGGGTCGCCGACCTGGGCAAGGTGCTCAAGGCGGTCCTGGGCTGAGGGCCGGCGGCCGTCACGGCCGCCAGGTGAAGGCGTGGCACAGCGCGACACCGGCGGCGTCCGCCTCGTCGACCGCGAGCGCCCTGCCGTGCCCAAGGAAGCCCATCACCGCGCGCGCCAGCTGCTCCTTGCTTGCCCTCCCCGTTCCCGCGACGGCCTGCTTCACGCGGAGCGGGGGGTACTCGAATACCGGCAGCCCCTGGAGCGCGGCCGCGGCGATCGCGGCGCCGCGGGCAGCGCCGAGGACCTGCGCCGTCTGAAAGTTCTGCACGTAGATCGTCTGCTCGAGGGCGACATGCCGGATGCCGGCCCCGCCGGCGATCAACTCGGAGACGGCCCTGTGGATTTCCGCGAGGGCGAAGGCCATAGTCCGGCTCGCCGGAACGCGCACGGTCCTGCACCGCAGGAGCACCGGCATCCGGTCGGCCTGAAAGTCGAGGAGCGCGAGCCCGGTCCCGCGCAGCGAGGGGTCGATGCCGAGGACAAGCCCGCAGAAGGCCTTCCTCGGGAAGAGCTCCCTTGCGGTCGCCCCCCCGCGCGGTGGCTCCGCGGAATGGCGGGGGACGCGCGTTCCCGTCAACTTGGCGGTCCACAGCTGCCTGGAGCTCATCTTAGCCATGATGGTGCGGTCAGGTAGACGTCGCTCGCCCCCGCCACGACCGCGAGCGCGAGAACGATGTTCTCGAAGGTCCGCTGGTTGATCCAGCGAAGGAGCCATTTCCCCAGCCAGGTCCCCGCGAGCACCGCCGGTGCCAGCGCAAGGCTAACGACTAGGCTCTCGCGGGTGATGAGGCCCAACCCGATCATGAAGGGCATCTTGAAGAAGTTGAGCAGGAGGAAGAAGACCGCCGTGGTGCCCATGTACTCCATCTTCGGCAGCCGCATAGCGAGCATGTAGATCACCGTCAGGGGGCCCGCCGCATTGGCAACAAGCGTCGTGAACCCGGCGAGAATCCCGATGGCCGGTGCAAACCACGGCGCATGCTCCTCCCGGTCGCCACCCCGCCTCAGGCGCCGGACGATGTAGAGGATCGCCAGGCCGAGCACTATGGCCCCGATGGCAAAGCGCGTCTGGCGCTCGTCCATGCGCCCCAGCGCAAGATACCCAATCACGACCCCGGCCCCGGCCCACGGAAGCAGCCGCCACACATGCCGCCACTGGGCATGCCTGCGATACGAGAGGACGGCCACAACGTCCCCGAGCATGAGGAGCGGCAGGACAAGGCCTGTCGAGCGCCTCGCGGGCATGATCGCGGCGAACACCGACACGAAGATCAGGCTGAGGCCCGTGATGCCCGTCTTCGACACACCCACAAGAAGCGCTCCAAGCGCCGCCAGGCACCATTGCCATGCGTGGAAGTTCAATCGACAGCCCCCATCGCCCCATCCTCGGCGGGGATCGGGCGCTCGGCAACCGAGAACGGGCGCCGTTTTCCTGGGCGCCGGGCTCCCGGGGCGGTCGGCTCCAAAACGTCGAAAAATTCTGTCGCGGGCGGCTCCGCGGACCTCTTTGCTTGCGCGATGACGTTCGAGAAGTCGCTTGCCGAGGCCATCCGCGCGCTTGAATCCCTCGCGGAGATCCGGCCGGCCGTCGACGCGGCGGCGGAGCTGATCCTCGGGACCCTTCGCGCCGGGGGAAAGCTTCTCATTTGCGGCAACGGCGGCAGCGCGGCTGAGGCGGCCCATTTTGCGACCGAGCTCGTGGGACGCTTCGACCGGAGCCGGCGATCGCTCCCGGCACTGGCCCTCTCCTCGGACGGCTCCCTTGTCACCTGCATCGGCAACGATTTCGGCTTCGAGGAGGTCTTTTCCCGGCAGGTCGCCGGGCTCTCGAGGCCGGGCGACCTGGTCGTGGTCATCACCTCGAGCGGCAAGTCGGCGAACATCGTCGCGGCGCTCCAGGAGGCGGGGCGGCTCGGGCTCAAAACCCTCGCCCTTCTCGGCCGCGGGGGCGGCAAAGCCAAGGGTCTCGCGACGTGTGAACTCATCATACCTGGAAACCGGGGCGTCTCGGCGCAGGAGGCCCACTTGTTCCTCATCCATTATTTTTGCGAATTGGTCGACGCCGCTTTCCCATGAGCCAAAACCAGCCCCCCAGCGAACAGGCCGTCATCAAGACGTCCTTCGGTGAAATGACGATCGCCTTCTGGCCGGACGTCGCCCCCAAGACGGTCGAGAATTTCAAGAAGCTCGCCCGGAGTGGATTCTACGACGGCACGGCGTTCCACCGCATAATCAAGGGATTCATGATCCAGGGGGGCTGCCCCAATACGAAGGCGGGCGAGCGCGGCGCGCCGGGAACCGGCGGACCCGGCTACCAGATCAAGGCCGAGTTCAACGCCAAGGCCCATGTGCGCGGGGTGATCTCGATGGCGCGTTCGGCCAGTCCGGACTCGGCCGGCAGCCAGTTCTTCATCTGCCACGGCGACGCGCGCTTCCTGGACCGCCAGTACACGGCGTTCGGCGAGCTCGTGACCGGCGGGGACGTGCTGGAAAAGATAGCCAATGTGGCGACCGGCGGGGGCAGCGAGAAGAGCACCCCCGTCGAGCGGGTCGGCGTGGAGAGCGTCAGGATCGTGCCGGGGGCTGGCTAGGCCAGCGTCCCCGGGGCGCGGTCCGCCCGCGGCGGCCTCACCCCGGGCGCGGGAACGGGCGACGCATTCCCTAGGCGTAGCCGAGCGCCTTGGCGACCGCGTCGTACGTGACGCGCCCCTCGCGGGTGTTCACGCCCTTCGCCAGCCCCCTGTGCTCGGCAAGCGCGGCCCCGATTCCCTTTTGGACGATCAGGGCCACGTACGGCTCCGTCGCCTGCGTGAGGCCCTGCGTCGAGGTCCGGCCGACGAGCGCGGGCATGTTGGGCACCGCGTAGTGGATGACGCCGTGCTGCCTGTAGACCGGCTCCTTGTGCGAGGTCGGGCGGATGCTCTCGATGCAGCCGCCCTGGTCGATCGCGATGTCGACGATCACGCTGCCCGGGCGCATCTTTGAGACCATCGCGCCGGTGACGACGGTGGGCGCCTTCGCGGCCGGAATGAGCACCGCGCCCACGAGCAGGTCGGCATCGGCCACGCAGCTCTCCAGGTTGGCGAGGTTGGACATCAAAGTGACCACCCGCCCCCGGTATTCCGAGTCGAGGGCCTCGAGCTTGCGCGTGTCCAGGTCGAGGACGGTGACCCGCGCTCCCATTCCCACGGCCATCTGCACCGCGTGGGCGCCCGAGTTTCCCGCCCCGACCACGACGACGTGGCCCGGCAGCGTGCCCGGGATTCCGCCGAGGAGCACGCCGGAGCCCCCGTGCTGGGTCTGGAGGAAATAGGCCCCCACCTGGATCGCCAGCCTTCCCGCGATCTGCGACATCGGCTTGAGCAACGGGAACGACCCGTCCCCCCCCTCCACGGTCTCGTACGCAATCCCAAGGATGTTCTTCTTAAGAAGCACCTTGGTGAGCGTCGGGCCGGCGGCAAGGTGAAGATAGGTGAAGAGGGTCTGGCCGTCCTGCAGGAGCTCGTACTCCGCGGCGAGCGGCTCCTTCACCTTGAGGATAAGTTCCGCCGACCGCCACACCCTGGCCGCTCGGGCGACGAGAACGGCCCCGGCGGAGCGGTATTCAGAGTCGGTGAAACCGGCGCTCAGTCCGGCGGACTTCTCGATGAGCACCCGCGCGCCGAGGGAAACGCAGCGCTTGCACAGGCTGGGGGTCATCGAGACCCGGGTCTCCCCGATTTTGATTTCCCTGGGAACTCCTATGGTCATGCGCGGATCATGCGGCGGACTGTCGGCGTGACAAGATTCAAGAGGCGGCCGGGGCGCCTAGCGGAGCTTGGAATCCGCCCCCTGTTGCCCCATGCACAAAGGGAATGCCAAAGATGCTCAACCTGATGGTCGCCTGCGCCGAAAACCGAGTGATGGGGCGCAAGAACCGCCTCCCGTGGCGGATTCCCGAGGACCTGCGCCTCTTCCACGAGCAGACTGCAGGCAAGACGATCATCCTGGGGCGCATCTGCTACCAGACCTGGCCGCGGGCGCGCGAGGATGCTAGGCGGCTGATCGTGATCACGAGCGATCCCTCGCTCGAGCGGGACGGGGTGCGCGTCGCCCGCTCCGTGCCCGAGGCGCTCGAGATCGCCGAGACGATGCCGGGCGAGGTCTACGTGAACGGCGGCGAGCGGATCTTCGAGGAGGTGCTGGCGATGTCCCGGCCCATGCGGCTTCACCTGACGCTCGTCCACGCGCAGGTCCAGGGCGACCGCCGTTTTCCCGAGTGGCGCCACCTTGCGTGGCGCGAGGTGAACCGGCGCGAGAGCTCGGACGAGAACTTCCGCTACACCTTCTACACCCTCGAGCGCTAGCGGCCCCCGGCGCGGGCCGCGTGCGCCCTGGCGACCTCGACGTACTTCTCGGCCCGCCTTCGAAGCTCGCCCTGCTCCCCGGGCGACAGGGGCCGGATCACCCGGGCAGGCGAACCGTGGACGAGGGAGCCCGCAGGACACTCGAATCGCTGCGCGACAAGGGAGTTGGCCCCCACGATGCTGCGCGCCCCGATCACCGCCCCGTCCAGGACGGTCGACCCCATGCCGACGAGGCATTCGTCGCCTATCGTGCAGGCGTGGACAATCGCGCCGTGGCCGATCGTGCACCACGCCCCGACGTGGGCGCCCAGCTCGTCGGCCAGGTGGACCACGACATTGTCCTGGATGTTGGTGCCCTCGCCGACGCGAATCTCGTTGATGTCGCCCCGGAGCACGGCTCCGTAGAAGACGCTGGATAGGGGCCCAAGGACGACGTCGCCGACAACGGTCGCGCTCGCGGCGACGAAGATGGATCGCGACGTGTCGGGCGTCTGGCCCAAGTGCCGTTGCAGCCGTTCCTTTGGTGTCATGCGGTTCCCTGTCCTTTCCCGGTGCGTCACTCGTCCTTGGAGTAAGGGACGCCTATGGCCTTGGGCGCGACGGCCGCCCCCACGAATCCGGCTAGCAGAAGCACCGTCAGGATGTACGGCAGCGCTATGATGAACTGCACCGGAACGACGCCCACCGCCGGCAGGGCAACCCCCTGGAGCCGCGCGGCCCCTGCATCCGCGAAGGCGAACAGCAGGCAGGCTCCCAGGGTCGGATAGGGCCGCCACTTTCCGAATATCAGCGCCGCCAGCGCGAGATAGCCCTTCCCCGCGGTCATGTCGCGTACGAACCCCGCACTTGCCGCAGTCGAGATGTACGCTCCGGCGACTCCGCAAAGCACGCCCGAGATGATCGACGCCCGGTAGCGAAGGGCGCCCACCGAGATCCCGGCGGTGTCCACGGCGAGGGGGTTTTCGCCGACCGCGCGCAGGCGCAGTCCAAACCGGGTCCGGTGGAGCACCCATGCGCTCGCGGGCACGAGTGCGGCCGCGAAATAGACGATGGCGTTGTGCCCGCTCAGGAGCTCCGCGTAGGCGAGCCCCGGGACCGGATGGCGCCGCGCAAACGACGACAAGGGCCAGGCGAGCCCGAGAAAACGCTGACCCGGACCGTCTAGTTGCGGCGTCTGGCCCCCCTGGTTGAACCATGCCAGCGCGAGCGCCGGCGCAAGCCCGGCGACCATGATGTTTACCGCCATCGCGGCGACGACCTGGTTTCCCTTGTGGGTCACGCTGGCAAACGCGATTATGAGCGCAAGCGTCGCGGCCGCCCCAATGCCTGCCCCGAGGCCGAGCCAGGCCGAGCCGGTCGCGGCCGAGATCGCCGCGGACGCGAACGCCGCCGCGAGCATCTTGCCCTCCAGGCCCAAGTCGATCACGCCCGAGCGCTCCGAGAATAGCCCAGCCAGCGCAGCCAGCACCAGCGGGGTGGCCACCCGGATCGTGGCTGCAAGAAGCAGGATGATCTCCCTGTAGGCGTCCATCTACCTTCGCAGGGCGCCCCCTGCTCCGCCGAGAACCGCCGCCAGGGGCCCGCGGAAGACGTTTTCAAGCGCGCCGCAGAAGAGGATCACGAGTCCCTGGATCAGGACCACCATGTCGCGGTTCACGTGGGGCATGTCGAACGCGAGTTGCGAGCCTCCCTGGTAGAGCGCCCCGAAGAGGAGCGACGCGGCAAGAATGCCGGCCGGATGGTTGCGCCCCATGAGCGCGACCGCGATTCCGACAAATCCCGCGCCGCCGGGAAAATCGAGGAGGATCCGGTGCTCCGATCCCATCAGCTCGTTCACCCCGAGGCAGCCGGCCAGGCCGCCGGATATCAGCATCGCCACCAGGATGGTCCTCTCGGGGGAGATGCCGGCATAGACTGCGGCCTGCGGATTCTGGCCGAACACGCGCAGCGCATATCCCCAGCGGGTGCGCCAAATGAAAGCCCACACCAGGACGCAGGCGGCAAGCGCGAGAAGCGACGCCAGGTTGAACGGCGACGGAGCAAATGGGATTCCGATACTGCCCATCACCTGGTGGACGGAGGGCAGGACCGCACCGGGCCCGAACTCCCGAGTCTCGGGCGACTGCTGGCCCGGCTTGATGAGGACATTCACGAGCAGGTAGGTCATCAGCGCCGAAGCGATGAAGTTCGACATGATCGTCGTGATGACGATGTGGCTTCCCCGGCGGGCCTGGAGCCAGGCGGGCACGAAGGCCCAGGCGGCGCCAAAGACGCAGGCCGCCGCGATTCCGAGAGGAACGACGATCCACGGCGAAAGGGAGCCAAACGCCAGGCAAACGAGCCCGACGCCAAGGCCGCCAACGTACGCCTGCCCCTCGCCGCCGATGTTGAACAGTCCCGCGTGAACTCCGACCGCCACGGCCAGGCCGGTGAACACGAAGTCCGTTGCGTAAAAGAAGGTGTACCCCAGCGAATCCTGCGCCCCGAAGGCCCCCGCGACCATGAGCTTGAGCGCCGCCCAGGGACTTTCGCCGATCAGGCGGATGACCGCCCCCGAAATGAGGAGTGCGGCGCACAGGTTCAGGAGCGGCAATAGGCCGTAGTCGGCCCAGCGCGGAAGCCGGTTCGGCGCGCTCATTCCCGCGCCCCCCCCCTCACGCCGGCCATCATCAGGCCGAGGGCGCCCTCGTCCGCCCCCTCGCCCGGAACCTCTCCCACCAGTTCGCCGCCGGCCATCACCAGGATCCGGTCCGACAAACCGATGATCTCGTCGAGTTCCACGGATACGACGAGGATCGCCTTCCCGGCGTCCCTCAACTCGACAATCCGCCTGTGGATGAACTCGATCGCGCCAATGTCCACGCCCTGGGTCGGCTGACCGACGATGAGGACGGACGGGTTGCTGTCGATTTCCCGCGCCATGACGAGCTTCTGCTGGTTGCCGCCCGAGAAGGATGTGATCCGCAGCCGGGGCGCCGGCGGGCGGATATCGTAGGCGGCCAGCTTGCGCTCGCAGCTAGCGCGGATCGCCCGGCGCTTGAGGATCCCCCTGCCGCTGAATTCCGGGCGTCCGTGGTACCCGAGGATCGAGTTGTCCTCCGCGGAGAAGCTCGCGACGATTCCCATCCTGATCCTGTCCTCCGGCACGTGGGCGATCCCCAGGCGGCGCCGCTCGCGCGGGCCAACAGCGTCGCCGGCGATGTCGCGGCCCCCCAGGATGATCGAGCCCCCCGAGGGCGCGCGGATTCCGGCAAGGGCCTCGAGCAGTTCCGACTGGCCGTTTCCCGAGACACCGGCGATTCCCACGATCTCCCCGGCTCTCAGGGCGAAAGACGCCCCCTTAACCCGAAGCACGCCGAACCGGTCCCGCACCTCCAGGTCCTTCACCTCCAGCAGGGCCGGGCCGGGGCGCGCGGACCCCTTCTCCACCCTGAGCAGGACCGCGCGCCCCACCATCTGCTCCGCCAGGGCCTGCGGCGAGGTGTCGCGGGTCGCCGTCTCGTGGACGACTGCACCCTGGCGCATCACGGTCACGCGGTCGGTGATGGCCATGATCTCGCGGAGCTTGTGCGTCACCAGGATCACCGTCCTGCCCTGGTCGCGCAGTAGGGCCAACATGCGAAAGAGCTGGCCGGCCTCCGACGGGGTCAGCACGGACGTCGGCTCATCGAGGATGAGAATGTCCGCGCGGTGGTGAAGGGCCTTTAGGATCTCCACCCGCTGCTGCATTCCGACCGGCAGGTGGCCCGTCTCCTCGTCGAGCGGCACGTCCAGTCCGTAGTCCCGGCCCAGGCGCTCCAATCCGGCGCGGGCCTCGGCAAGCCCCTTCCCAAGCAGCTTTCCCCCCTCGGCGCCAAGAATCACGTTCTCGATAACCGTGAACCTCTCCACGAGCATGAAGTGCTGGTGCACCATGCCGATCCCGGCCTCGATCGAGTCGCGCGGCCGTCCTATGTCGACCCGCCTCCCGTTCACGCGGATCTCCCCGCTGTCGGCCAGATGAAAACCGTGGACGATGTTCATCAGCGTCGTCTTGCCCGCTCCGTTCTCCCCTATCAGCCCGTGGATCGATCCCCGGGCCACCGACAGCGAGACGGCCCGGTTCGCGTGCACGGGGCCGAAGCGCTTGTCTATCCCGCGCAGCTCGAGCGCGGGCGCGGGGGGTCCACCGGGAGCCTGGGGCGCTGGACTCTCCGGTTCCACGGCCTTACGGCGACCTGTATTCGGGGACGCTGACCCTGCCCGCCACGATGTCGGCCCTGGCCTGGTCCAGGCGCCTCTGCATTTCCGGGGTCAACAATTTCCTGTTGAACTCGTCGAGCGAATAATCGACCCCATTTTCAGCGAGGCCAAGCACCTTGGGCCCGGCCCTCCACGTCCCGTTCCTCGCGTCCGTGAAGACCGCCTCGACCGCGACATCGACGCGCTTAACGGCCGAGGTGAGCACGCTGCCGGGATGCAGGTAATCCTGGTCGCTGTCGCATCCGATGCTCAATAGCCCCGCGTCGGCCGCCGCCTGCATGACGCCGATCCCCGTGGCGCCGGCGGCGTGGAACACCACGTCCGCACCGCGCCCGAACTGGCTTTTCGCGAGTTCGGCGCCGACGGAGGGGTTCGTCCACGCGCCGGGCGTGGTGCCGGTCATGTTCTCGATGACCTCGATCTTTGGGTCCACGTAGCTCGCCCCCGCGCGGTACCCGAGCGCGAACTTGCGAATGAGCGGGATGTCCATGCCCCCGACAAACCCGACCTTGCCCGTCTTCGAAGCCATCGCGGCCGCCATGCCGCAGAGAAACGAGGACTCCTGCTCCCTGAAGTTGATCGACTCGACGTTGGGCAGGTCGACCACCGCGTCGATGATCGCGAACTTCACGCCGGGAAACTCCCTTGCGACGGTCTCGACCGCGGAGGCCTGGGAGAACCCGACGGCGACGATGACGCTGGCCCCGCGGCGGGCAAACTGGCGCATGACCTGCTCGCGCTGCGAGGCGTTCTGGATCTCGAACTCGCGGACGGCGATGCCCGTCGCCTTCCTGAACCGCTCCGCCCCCTCGCTCGCGGACTGGTTGAACGAGCGGTCGAACTTGCCGCCGAAGTCATAGACGATGGCGGGCGAGAAATCTGACGCGGACGCCGGCAAGGCGGACGCGGCGGCAAGCGCGAGGGCGAGGCGCACGTGCGTTGCCGTCATGGTATCGGGACGGGAGCGAGGCTCCAGATCTGTCCCGCGTACTCGCGGATGGTGCGGTCGCTCGAGAATTTCCCGACACGCGCCACGTTCAATATCGCCTTCCGGGCCCAGCCGTCCCGGTCGCGGTAGGCAGCGTCCACCCTCTTCTGGCAGTCGCTGTATGCCCGGAAATCGGCGAGGACGAAGAACGGGTCGCCGCCCGCAAGCAGCGTGCCGTGGACCGCGGCAAACGCGCCGTTCTCGCCCGGTGTCCAGTAGTCGCTCCCCAGCCAGTCCAGGACGGCCCGGATCTCCTCGTCATCCCTGTGGAGATCCCACGGATTGTATCCGCGCGCTCGGAGCGCCTCGACCTCGTCCACCGTCATCCCGAATATGAAGATGTTCTCGTCGCCGACCTCCTTGCGGATCTCCACGTTGGCCCCGTCAAGGGTCCCGATCGTGAGGGCCCCGTTTAGGGCCAGCTTCATGTTGCCGGTCCCCGACGCCTCCTTGCCCGCCGTCGAGATCTGCTCGGAGACGTCGGCGGCCGGAATGATCTTTTCGGCAAGGGAAACCCGGTAGTTCGGGAGGAAAGCCACCTTGAGCTTGCCCCCGATTCGGCTGTCGGAATTGATCCTGGTGCCAATCACGTTGATCGCCTGGATTATGTTCTTTGCGACGTCGTAGCCGGGTGCGGCCTTCGCCGCGAAGATGAAGACCCGGGGCACGATATCGAGCGCCGGGTTATGAAGGAGCCGGCGGTAGAGCGCCATGATGTGCAGCAGATTCAGGTGCTGGCGCTTGTATTCGTGGAGCCTCTTTATCTGCGCGTCAAAGATCGCGTCAGGCGACACGGCGATGCCGCACTCGGCCCGGATGACATGGGTGAGATCCTCCTTGTTCGCGCGCTTCACCTCCATGAATTCGCGCCGGAAGGCGCCGTCGTCGGCGAACTTCTCCAGGCCGCGCAGCTTTTCGAGGTCGCGGGCCCAACCCTCGCCGCCGAGCGCGCGGGTGACGAGGGCGGCAAGGCGGTGGTTGCACTGCAGGAGCCAGCGCCTCGGCGTTATCCCGTTTGTCTTGTTCTGGAATCGCCCCGGGAACAGGGCGTCAAAATCCGGGAAGAGGTGCTTGCGCAGCAGCTCGGTGTGAAGCGCCGCGACCCCGTTAACCGCGTGGGAGCCCGCCGCGGCGATGTTCGCCATCCGCACCCTCTTTTCCCCGTTCTCCTCGATCAGCGAGCATGCCCGCTTCCTTTCGTTGTCGTTCGGCCATTTCGCCTCGCACATGGCCATGATCCGCACGTTGATGTCAAAGATGATCTGGAGGTGGCGCGGCAGGACGCGCTCGAAGAGCGGTATCCCCCACTTCTCGAGCGCCTCGGGGAGCAGCGTGTGGTTCGTGTAGCCCAGCGTGCGGGTCGTTATGTCCCAGGCCGCGTCCCACGCCACGTCCTGTTCGTCGATGAGGATCCTCATGAGCTCCACCACAGCGATCGCCGGGTGCGTGTCGTTGAGCTGGATGGCCACCTTGTCCGAGAAGTTCTTCCACGAGTTCCCGGGCGTCCGGAAATGGCGCCGGATGATGTCGCGAATCGAGCAGGCGACGAAGAAGTACTGCTGCACGAGCCTGAGCTCCTTTCCGTTCTCCGTCTTGTCATTGGGATACAGGACCTTGGACACCGTCTCACCGACGGCCTTCTCCCGAACGGCATCGACGTATCCGCCCGAATTGAAGACAGCCAGGTCGAAGTCGTCGGAGGCGCGCGAGGCCCAAAGGCGCAGAAGGTTGACCGTCTTCGTGCCGAATCCGGCCACCGGAATGTCATGGGGGACACCGAGCACCGTCCGGAAATCGACCCATTTCGGCACAGAGTCCCCGCGATCGTCGAAGACATTGACGACATGCCCGTAGAGCCTCACCTCCTGGGTGTAGTCGGCTCTTATCACCTCCCAGGGGTTTCCGAATAGCATCCACCTGTCGGGATGCTCCACCTGGTTGCCGTTCACGAATTCCTGCTTGAATAGGCCGAACTCATAGTGGATGCCGTAGCCCAGCGCGGGATAGTCCAGCGTCGCCAGGGAATCGAGGAAGCAGGCGGCAAGGCGGCCGAGGCCGCCGTTGCCAAGCCCCATGTCGACCTCGGATTCGCGCACCTCGTCGAAATTAACGCCAAGCGAATCGAGCGCGGATCGCACCGCCTCGGTGAGCCCCGTTGCGAGCAGGTTGCTCTCGAACAGCCGGCCCATCAGGTACTCCATCGAAAGGTAATACACCCGCTTCGAGTTGAGCGCATTGTGGACGCTCTGCGTGCCGATCATCCTGTCGTGGATCGTGTCGCGCACCGCAAGGGAAGCGGCGACCCACCAGTCCCTTGGGGTGGCGGATGGCCCGTGGCGGGCGAGCGTTGAGGTCAGGTGGCGCTGGATCAGGGATCGCATGATCTCTGCAGGCGTGTCACCCAGTTTGTTGTCCTTTGTTAGAGTCGGCATGCGAAAAGGCCCCCGGCCGGCCCTAGACTCGCGCCGCCAGGGGGGGCGGTCACGCAAAAACTTGAGCCGCAACGTTATTTCTGGAAACGCCTGGCCAGTTCGCCGTGGTTGAACTCCACGTAGGTGGGGCGACCCGAGGGGCTGGACACCGGCGAGGATGTCGCGAACAGATCCCGCAGCAGGGCCATCGCCTCGGCCTCGCCCGTCGCGGGCGCCAGCCGCACGGCCTTTGCCGCCGCGAGGCGCGCGAGCTCGTCGCGGGCCAGGTCGGTGTCCGATCCGGGCATCCGGCCCTCGCGCAAGGCCCCGACAAGGTCGCGAACGAAGCTCTCGGCGTCGCCGGGTTCCATCCACGCGGGAAGCGCCTCGACGCGAAAGAAGTTCCTGCCGAACTCGGCGACCTCCAGCCCGTGCGCGGCGAGGAACCCGAGATGGTCGCAGAGCACGGCGGAGGCCACCGGATTGAGCTCAATCGGCACGGGAAGGAGCAGGCGCTGCACGGGCACCCCGCCCGTCGTGAACTGCCCCTTGAGCCTTTCGTACCAGACCCGCTCGTGGGCCGCGCGGCGGTCGAGCAGGACGAGCCCCTGGGGCGTCTCGAAGAGGGCGTAGCCGCCGAGCGCCGTACCGAGGAACCGCCACGCGGGCGCGAAGTCCCGGCTCGCGCCGGATTGCGCCGGTCCCGCCGGGGCGACGGCCTGAAGCATTGGCGCCGCCGCAAGAGGCGGTTCGCCGGCCCGCCCCTCAAACGGGGCCGGCAACGCACCTGGGGTCCCGAGAGGCGCCGGCGCGCCAGCCGCCCGCCCGTGTGCCGCGGGGCCCCCGGAAAACTCGCGCAGCCGCGCGAGGACCGAGCGTATGACGAATCCGCGGACAAGCGCCTCCTTGCGAAAACGCACTTCGCGCTTGGCCGGGTGAACATTGACGTCTATCTCGGCCGGCCCGCACTCGAGAAACACGTACGCGACCGGATACCGCCCCTGGGGGACCGACTCGCGGTAGCTCTCCATCAAGGCCCCGTTCAGTGTCCGGCTTTCGACCGGCCGCGAGTTGACGAACGCGACCATGTCGTGGCGCGTCGCGCGTCCCACCCCGGGGCTGCCGATCAGACCGGCGAGGCGCATCCCCGCCTCGGCGCAATCGATCGGCAGGAGGCCCTCGGCCGCCTGACGCCCGAAGATTTCCGCGACGCGCTCGGACAGGCTCGAGCATTGCGGCGAGCGGAATATCACCCTTCCATCCTCGCTGAGCGCAAATGACACGGCCGGGCATGCGAGCGCGTAAAGGCGCACGCAACTGACGATGTGCGCCGACTCGGTCCGGTCGGTCTTCAGGAATTTGCGGCGCGCCGGAACGGGTTCGAAGAGATGCTCGACATCGATCCGGGTTCCCACGGGCCGGCCGCACGCCCTCTCGTGCACCACCCGGCCCGCGTGCACGGCGATTTCGGTACCCGAATCCTGCCCGGATTCGCGGGTCTGGAGCGTGAGGCGCGACACGCTGGCAATGGACGGGAGCGCCTCGCCCCGAAACCCGAACGTTGTGAGCCGGT
>DATNHT010000062.1:0-25698 GCA_035604815.1 Opitutaceae bacterium | reverse complement strand
CAGCATGAGCACGGTCCTGCTCGCCGCGGGGACCAAGGGGAAGCGCTTCGCGCTGCCGAACAGCCGGGTCATGATCCATCAGCCCTCGGGCGGGGCGGGCGGCCAGGCGGCCGACATAGCGATCGCGGCAAAGGAGATCCTTCGCTGGCGCAGGACCCTGAGCGGGGTGATTGCCCGCCACACCGGGAAGGCCCAGGAGCAGGTCGAGAAGGATTCGGACCGGGACTACTACTTGAGTGCACTGGAGGCCAAGGAATACGGGATAGTGGACCACGTCGTGGCCTCGACGCGGGAGGCGCAGACCCTGGTGGTGAAGACCGCCGCCTGACGCAGGGGCGATGGGCGCGGTTTCCGCCCTCGACACCCGCTCATTCGAATCCAGACTCACCGGCCATGGCCAAATCGTCGCGCATGACCCTCTGCTCCTTCTGCGGGAAGTCGCAGGCGGAGGTCAAGAAGATCATCGCCGGCCCCGGCGTCTACATCTGCGACTCGTGCGTCAACGTTTGCAAGACGATCATCGACCGCGAGGTGAAGCAGCCGGCTGTCGAGATGAAGCCCGCGTTCCGCATGGTCAAGCCGACCGGCATCAAGAAGGTGCTGGACGACTACGTCATCGGCCAGGAGCACGCGAAGAAGGTCCTCTCGGTCGCGGTGTACAACCACTACAAGCGGCTCAACTTTGAGTCCGGCCAGTCTCCCAGGGACCCGGCGGCCGTCTCGCCGGAGTTCAGCGACGTCGAGGTCGAGAAGAGCAACATCCTTCTGGTCGGCCCGACGGGCTCGGGGAAAACGCTTCTTGCCAGGTCGCTTGCCCGCATCCTCGACGTGCCGTTCGCTATTTCCGATGCCACGACGCTCACCGAGGCGGGCTACGTGGGCGAGGACGTCGAAAACGTCGTCCTGCGCCTGCTCCAGAACGCCAGCTACGACGTGAAGCGCGCCGAGTGCGGGATCATCTACATCGACGAGATCGACAAGATCCGGCGGACGACCGAGAACGTGTCGATCACCCGCGACGTGTCGGGCGAGGGCGTGCAGCAGGCGCTGCTCAAGATCCTCGAGGGGACGGTGTGCAACGTTCCGCCGCAGGGCGGCCGCAAGCACCCGAACCAGGAGTACATCCAGGTCAACACGTCCAATATCCTGTTCGTCTGCGGCGGCGCCTTCGTGGGTCTGGACCAGATTGTCAAGAAGCGGCTCGGGCACAGGTCGATCGGGTTCCACCAGAATGCGGAGGACAGGGAAATCGCGTCCGACGAGATGATGCGCCGCATCGCCCCGGAGGACATGATACGCTTCGGGATGATCCCGGAATTCATCGGGCGGCTGCCCGTCGTGACGGTGCTCGACCCGCTCAACGTGCAGGACCTGGAGAAGATACTCCTGAGGACGAAGAACGCGATGGTTAAGCAGTACTCGAAGCTCTTCGCGATGGACGGCGTCCGGCTGCGCTTCACCTCGGACGCCGTCAAGGCGGTCGCGGTGAAGGCGATCGAGCTCAAGACGGGCGCCCGGGCCCTGAGGGCGATCCTAGAGGGCATCATGCTCGAGATCATGTACGACCTGCCGCAGCGCGAGGACGTGACGGAGGTCATCGTGGACGCGGCGGCGGTCGCGGGGAAACGCAAGCCGACGCTCAGGCGCGCGCCCAAGGCCGCGCCGACGGAGAACGCCGCCTAGTCAGGGCCTCCCGGGACCCGCCCGGGCTCACCAGTGGCGGTAGTCGCCCTTCGTGATGCCCCTGGCGAACTCGACGAAGAGCCTCACGCAGCGCTCCACGTCCTCGAGATCCGCGACCTCGCTCGGCGTGTGCATGTAACGCAGGGGGATGCTCACCACTCCCGTGGCGACCCCGCCCCGGCCGACCTGGATCACGCGCGCGTCCGTGCCCGTGGGGCGCGGGTCGCTCTCGACCTGGAACGGGATCTTCAGCTTGCCGGCGGCCTTCACGAGGCATTCGTGGACCTTGGAGTTGATGTTCGGGCCACGGCATATGACCGGGCCCGCGCCGAGCTTGATTTCGCCGTACTTGCGGTTGTCGCAGTCGGGATGGTCGGTCGCGTGGCCGACGTCGACCACCAGCGCCACCTGGGGGTCCACGGCGTAGCCCGAGGTAATGGCCCCGCGGGTGCCGATCTCCTCCTGGGAGGTCGCGACCGACACGACCTTCGCCGCCGGCCTCCTCGCTTCGCCGGACAGCCGGATCAGCGTCTCGCCGACGACGTAGGCGCCGATCTTGTTGTCGAATGCGCGAGCGGTGCCCACGCTTCCATGGATGAGCTCGAACTCGTGGTCGTAGGTTGCCGCGTCCCCGATCGATATCCGACCCAGCGCCTCCTTCTTGGAGCGCGCCCCGATGTCGATCCAGATCTCGTGGATTTCCGGCACCTTCTTCCGGTCGGCCTCATCCATCAGGTGGATGGCGCGCCTGCCGGTCACGCCCTTCACCAGGCCGCGCGCGGTCTGAATGACGACCCGCCGCCCCGAGATCATCGTGCGGTCGTGCCCGCCGATCGTGTCGAAGTAGATGAACCCGTCCTTGTTGACGTAGGTGATGATAAGGCCGAGCTCGTCCATGTGGCCGGCGAGCATGAGGGTCGGGTCGCCCGACGGGTTGAGCGTGGCGATCCGGTTGCCGAGCGCGTCGCCGCTGTAGGCGTCCGCAGCCGGCTTGACGTGGCGATCGAACACGGCCTGGGCCTCGCCCTCGTAGCCGGAGGGCGAGCGGGCGTGAAGCAGTTCGGTCAGAAACGCGGGGGGTGTGAATTGCGCCATCTTGGGATGTGAATGAACCGTCATTCTAGGATAGATCCCCGGGGAGGGCAACGGGGAAAAAGGCCTTGGCGCCGCGGCCGGGACATGGGAGCTTGCGCAGCTCCATGACGATATATCCTGCCATCGACATACGGGCGGGCCGTTGCGTCCGGCTGGCGCAGGGCCGCGCCGACGCGGAAACCGTTTATGCGCAGGAACCCGCCTCGGTCGCCGCCGGATTCAAGGACGCGGGGGCCGATTGGGTGCATGTCGTGGACCTCGACGGGGCATTTGCCGGCGAGCCGCGCAACCTCGGCGCCGTGGAGGCGATCGCCGGGCTCGGCATCAAGGTGCAGCTCGGCGGGGGACTGCGGACCCGGGCGGCGGTCGAGACGGCGCTGGCGACGGGCGTCGCGCGCGTCGTCATCGGCACCCGCGCCGCCGAGAGCGAGGCGTTCATCGCGGAGCTGGTCGCCGCTTTCGGCGACAGGATCGCCGTGGGGATCGACGAGAGGAGCGGCAGGGTCGCCGTCAAGGGCTGGGTCGACACGACCGCGACAGCAGCCCTGGTGCTGGCGCGCCGGATGGACGCCCTCGGGGTCGCGACCCTGGTCCACACCGACGTCGCGACGGACGGGATGCTGGCCGGCCCTAACTTCGCGGCGCAGGAGGCCATGCTCGACGCCGTCCGCGCCCGGGTGATCGTCAGCGGCGGGGTCGGCCGGCGGGGGGACGTGGTCCGGCTCGTGGAGACGCAGAAGACCCGCCCCAACCTGGACGGAGTCATCGTCGGCAAGGCGCTTTACGAGGGCAGGGTCGCGCTCGCGGACCTGCTCGCCGTCGCTCGCGCCCGCGGCGCCGGGGATTAGCCGCCGCCCGCGGCGGCGACGGGCACCCTTGGGCGGCCGCTCATCTGGAGCGGGCCGCTGGCCCTCGCGTCTTCACGGCGAGCTCCTCTAGGGGGTACGTGACGATCTCGGAGAGGGTCGGGTGGTACCACGGGGCGCGCAGCATGTCGTGAACGGTGGCGCGCATGGCGAGCGGGGTTGAAAAGCAGTGGATCAGTTCCGCGGCGTCCCTGCCGACAATCTCCGCGCCAAGAATCCGGCCGCTTCCAAGTTCCGCGAGGACCTTCACGTACCCGTATTTCGCCTCCATGAGGATCGATTTGCCGTGGTCGCTGAAGGGGTAGCTGGCGGCCGCAAACCCGGCCCGCCTCTCCAGCAGGTCGCGCTCGCGCCAGCCGATTCTCGCCAGCTGCGGGTCCGTGAATATCACGCTGAGCAGCATCGACTCGTCCATGGGCCTGAGGCCCTTCACCCCCGCGCAGTGGCGCGCGGCCAGCTCCCCCTGCTGGACCGCGACGTGGACGATCTCGTGCGGGCCGCAGCAGTCCCCTGCCGCATAGATGTGCGGCGCGCTCGTCTGCTGCCACCGATTGGTGAGGATCCGGCCGCCCGGCGCGGTCCTCACGCCCGCGGCCTCGAGGGAAAGCCCCGATGTGTCGGGCTCGCGGCCGAGCGCGTTGAGGAGGTGATCGGCCCGTCGGCGCAGGGCCTTGCCCCGGTGCCGGAAGGCCACCGACACGCCGCCGGGCAGGGTGGTGATCGCCGAGACCTGGGTGTCCGTGATGACCTCGATCCCCTCGTCCGCGAACGCCTGGCGCACGACGCCCGCGGCCTCCCCCGAATGCTCGCGCAGGAGCTGGGAGCTGCGCTGGACGATGCACACGCGCGCGCCGATCCTGTTCAGGAACTGCGCGAGCTCGCAGGCGACGATTCCGCCGCCCAGGACCACGACGCTGCGGGGCTTGAAGTCGAGCTCCAGCACATCGTCGCTCGTCCAGAAGGGCGACGCGCCGAGCCCCGGGACCGGAGGGACGCTGACCCTTGATCCCGTGCTGACCAGGAAGTGCGCGGCCCTAAACCGCCTCCCGTCGCCCAGCTCCACTGCATGCGGGTCCACGAAGCGCGCCCAGCCGCGGATCAGGTCGAAATCGCCCGACTCGAGCTGCTTCACGCGGCAGTCCGCGAAGGCTCCGACGATCCTCTTCTTCCGGGCGTGCATCGCGCGCATGTCGGCTGCCGCCGCGGTTATCCGCAGCCCCAGGGCAGCGCCTTTGCGGGCGAGATGAAGCACCTCCGCCGAATAGATGAGGGTCTTCGACGGCATGCACCCGCGCAGGATGCAAAGGCCGCCGAGCCGGCGCGCCCCGTCGATGACGGCGACGCGCCGACCGAGCGCGGCTGCCACTCTCGCGGCGTTGTAGCCCGCGGATCCGCCGCCGATCACGACGAGGTCGTAGGCGCGCCTCATGCTTCAGCGCCCCTTCTGCAGCAGCATGACGTGGAAGGTCTTAAGGACGATCGACGCGTCGAGCATGAACGAACAGTTCCGGATGTAGTAGAGGTCGTACTCGAGCTTCCTGAGCGTGTCATGGACGCCGGAGCCGTAGCGGTAGTTCACCTGCGCCCATCCGGTGATTCCGGGCTTAACCAGGTGGCGGAAATGATAGCACGGAATGTCGCGCTCGTACTCGTTCACCAGCCGGTCCCATTCCGCGCGCGGCCCGATGAGGCTCATCTCGCCCCGGAGCACGTTCCAGAGCTGCGGAAGCTCGTCGAGCCGTGCGGAGCGAAGCAGCCGGCCGATGCGGGTCACCCGGACGTCGTCCTGCCTCGTGTAGGGATCCTCCGGCCCGCGGGACACGCGCATCGTGCGCAGCTTGGCCAGCCTGAACGGCACCTTGTGCCTCCCTATTCGCGTCTGGACGAAGAAGACCGGCCCGCGGTCCCCCAGCTTGATGGCGACCGCCGCGGCGGCGACGATCGGCGAGAACACCACCAGGCCGACGATAGACAGCACGATGTCCGAGGCGCGCTTGATCCGCTCAAAGACGGGTTCGCGCGCGACCTTGAAGCCCTCCTGGAGGATCCAGATGGGGTTGATCCTGTAGAGGGGAATCTTTCTCCAGTAGACCTGGTGGAAGATCTCGAGGGTGTAGGTGGGAATCCCGTCAAAGTAGAGCTGGACCAGCTTCATCGGAATCTCCGAGGGCAGCTCCCGTCCCGACTCCTTCACGACGATCGCCTCCACCGAGATCTTCGACTGGGCGACGGACTCGAGCACGGCCTCAAACGACCTGTAGGTCTCCCTTGAGTCGACGTGCATCAGGGGCATCTGAGTCCCCAGGCGCCTGCACTCGCCGCTGAAGATGTCGAAATCCTCGGCGGTCCCCACGAACACGATGTTTCGCCCGACGCGCGCGACGTTGGTCCTCTCGTAGAAGACGCGCCGGTAGGCCAGGGTGAACGGCCCGGCGACGGCGAAGCTGAGGACGATCACTGCGCGGCTCGACTGGAGCTCGAATCCCACCGAGATGAATGCGAACGTCAGGAGCAGGGTCGCAAGCGCGGCGGAAAAGGAGGCGATGAGGTGCGCGCTCGCGTAGTCGAGGCTCAGCATGTCCGCGTGGGCCCCGTACCCGTCGATGAGATACAGAGAGACGACGAGGATAAAGGCGGGCGCGAGCAGGGGCCATTCGACGGGCGCCGAGCTGACGCCCCTGAGGTAGGTCACCAGGTTGAAGACCAGAGCCACCGACACGATGTCGGCGGCGAGCAGGAGCAGCGAGGACCGGCGATGTGGGTTGATGGCCAAGGTTGGGGTTGCGGCAGCGGCCGTCTAGGGGCTATCGCGCGCAGGCGGCGCTTTCAATTTTGAATTCCAGGAGCGCGGCTCAGGGCGCCTGGCGGGCCGCTCAGGCGTATGTATTGGATCGCGCTGAAGAAGCAGAGCCACCACGCGAGCACCACGGCGACATTGCCGAAGGGGAACTCGACCCATGCATACGCGCCAACCAGGACGCAGCCCGAGAGGAGAAAATACGGTATGGTCGTCACTCTCATGCGGCGCACGGCGAGCGCCGGCAGCGCCACGGCCGCGCCTATGAGCGCCGTGCCGGCGAGGCCCAGTTCCGCGACCGATTGCAGCCAGTCGGAATGGGCGTCGTGGTAGATCACGGGAAGGCGGTCAATCTTCGACTCCTGCGAGTTGTACAGGCCGAACACCACGGGGTAGCTCCCCATGCCCCATCCGAAGAGGATCCGCTGGCGCGCCATCCGCCAGGTGTCGTGATAAAGGACGCTGCGCGAACCGATCCCCCCCTGGGCCCACATCGTTGCAATCTGCTCCCGCGTCTTGGAGGTCCGCGCCTGGATCACGTCTCCGGCGACCGCCCAGACGCCGGCAACGGCCACGACCGCGGCGACGGCCATCGCGGCAAGGGCGCGGCCGGGGCTGGCGCCCGACAGGCGCAGGGCGCCGGCGATCCTCGGAAACCCCCGCACAAGGGCGACGACGAGCAGGATCCCGAGCAGGACCGTGCCGGCGCGCGACCCGCTCAACGGAATGGAGATGGCGAGCAGCGCAGCCGCGACGATCCCGCCGAACGCGGGGCCGTGGAAGAATCCCTCTCCGCGGGCGCCCGGCGCGTACCTGAGGGTGAGGCCGACGCAGGCGCCGACCATTAGGATGATGAATGCGCCCCAATGGTTGTCGTACACAAACGACGCGAAGAAGTACTCGTGGGGCGCCCTCACGGACCCGAAGTAGATTCCCGTCGAACCGACGAGCTTCTGCACGGTGCCGAAGACGGATAGCGCGAGCGCGTTGCCGACGGCAGCCGCGAGCACGATCCGGATGATCCGCCTGCGCCCAACCGAGAGCGCGAGATTGAGACATGAGAAGTAGATGCCGTCGAAGAGCCACAGGGAGCGCAACGCCAGGCCGGCCCGCGTGGTGCTCGGGAGCCACCAGTCCACCCGCACCGGCATGATGAAGGTCTCGTTGCGGAAAGCGAGGTACCGGAATCCGGGCGTCAGGCACGAGACCGCCACGAGTCCGTTTAGGACGACGACGGGCCAGACCCAGGGCAGGGTGCCGGCAAGGGGACGGTTCCTGAGGCGGCGGTCCGCCACCGACCCCAGCGCCAGCAGGATGCCGAGGGACCCCCAGATAGAGATGGGCGTGCGAACCCAGTCCGCATTGCCGCCGAAGGCCCACGACACGCCGACGATGAAGACCATGAGGTGCGCCGCCACGGCGATCTCAAGGGCACTCGGCGGGGGCGGATGCGCACCGTGGTTCACGGGGAGCGCGCGACGGCGCCCGAGCGCAGCCCCGCATAGAATTCCGCCAGCATTCGGGCCGCCTTCTCCCATGAATACTCCCGCAGGACCCATTCGCTGCCGATCGAGCCCCGGCGGCGAAGCGAGTCAAGGCCCTCGGTCGTCGCCGACCGAAGTGCGGCGCCGAACTTCGGCCAGGGGACGCACCAACCCGCCCCGGCCTGGTTGAGGCCCGACCAGGGCGTGGTGTCGGTGACCAGGGCCGGCACCCCGTGCGCGAGGGCCTCGGCGATCGAGAGCCCGAAGTTCTCGCTGTGGGACGGCAGGAGAAACAGGGAGGCGATTCCGTAGGGCGGCGGGTGGCCCAAGCCGTCGACGGCCCGGACCCGCCCAACCTGGCCGGACCTTAGGACGTAGTCCTCGATCATGCGGGGCGAGTAATCGTCGGGGATGCCGGCGACCAGGAGCAGCCAGTCGCCCGGGCCCTGCTCCAGCCACAAATCGATCAGTTCAATGAGGCGCTTCTTCTGGTGAAAACGGGAATAGAAGAGGGCCACGGGCCGCTGCGCGCATTCCGGGACAAGCCTGCGCCAATGCGCCGCTGCCGCCGCCGACTCCTCCCTGGAGGGAGCGGCCACGCCGTTCGGGGCCACGCACACGGGCTGCCGGAAACCCAGCGCCCGCAGCGAGTCCGCCTCGTCGCTGCTGGTCGCGTGCCATCCGTCAACCGCCTCGAAGGCACCCGGATGGATGAGTGCCCTGGCGATGGCCTTTCTCCGGGAATGGTGGTCCCATGCCCAGGGGCTCATCATTCCCCGGGGCGACACCACCAGCGCGGCCCCGGTGCGGCGTGCCGCCTGGTGGGCGTAGTGCAGCGTGCGGAGCCAGATGGAGTGGTGGTGGACGATGTCGGCCCTGGCCGAGCGCAGGTACGAACGCATGCCGGACGAGGCGCAGACCGATCCGGGCCAGTCGCGGTGAAAAGCGCGGATCTCGAGGCGCCCATCCGACCGGTGCCAGCCCGCGCCGGGATCGGTGGAGAGAAGCTCCACCTCGTCGCCGCCCCGCGCAAGCGCGGCCGCCAGGCTGAGGACCGACTTGCTTGGTCCCCCGTGGCGGACCTCTAGGCTGGGGACGACGTGGCAGGACTTCACGCGGAGGGGGGCGTCCGGTCCTTGAGGACGCGGCAGGGGTTTCCGGCGCACACGGTACGCGCGGGCAGGTCCCTGACGACCACCGAGCGGGCGCCCACGACGCAGAGCTCCCCGATCGAGACGCCTGGCCCGACAAACACGTCGGCGCCCAGCCACGCGTTCTCCCCGATGACGATCGGCCTGGCGACTAGCGGCATCGCCCACGTGCCGTAGTCGTGCGTTCCCGAGCAGAGGTGGCAATTCTGGCTGACATTTGCCCCCCGCCGCAGTGAAATCGGGGCCAGGTTGTAGACGGCGACCCTCGGGCCGATCATGGACCTCGGGGCGAGGGAGAGTTTCCGCGGAAACAGTATCGACGCCGTCGGGAACACCACGACCCTGCCCGGATCGGGTATGTCGGCGCCGAAGAGCCTTAGGAGCCGGGCGCGGAACCCGTGCCACGGGCGCGGGCTCCAGCGGAACAGCGTCGATTGCACTGCCGCCCAGCACAGGCGCAGCGCGACCTCCGTGCCGGAATAGGGGGTCGTGCAGCCCTGGCCCAGATAGGGAGCTTCCTCAGGCATGTTCGGATTATGGCTGGTTTTGGGCCCCGGTGCCCGTCAAAAGCGAGAGGTCGGCCAGAATGACTCGCGAGACCTCCGGGTAGTCGAAAAGCCTCACGTGATTCTGCCCGCGCAGGGCCAGGTCCCTGCGCATGCCGGCGTCCGCCACCAGGCGGCCGAGGCAGTCGGCGAGGAGCCGGTCGGCGTCGGCCGCCGCGTGGTCAAAGACGAGGCCTGTCTCGCCGTCCGTCACGAGGTCGCTGAAGCACCCGAGCTTCGACACGACGGCCGCGCAGCGGGCCGCCATCGCCTCGGCCACGGCCACGCCGAATGTCTCGCCCTTTTCCGCGAGGCTTGGATAGCAGAAGACGTCCATGCTTCCGTACAGGCGCGCCAGGCGCTGCGAATCGTATTCCGGCGGAAGCCACTCGACGCGCCCGCCGAGCGCCGACTCTGCCTCCTCCCGCAGGCCACCGACCCAGGCCTCGCCTCCTCCTCCCCCGCCGACGCCGGAGGGCCCGGCGATCCTGAGCCGCCATTGGGGAAGGTTCGTGCGGCCCGCGAGCCGTCGGGCCGCACGCAGCAGCAGCGCGAGTCCCTTCTCGGGATGCAGGCGGCCCACGTAGCCGACCGTGACAGGCGGGCCCGACTGGCTGGCCGAGCGCGCATGAAGGGGCCAGTCTATCGGGTAGCCGATGACCCGCGTGCGCGCCGACGCGCCCTTGGGTGTGATCTGCCCTGCGACAAAGGAGCTGGGTGCGTAGATCCTGTCCACGGCCCCGTAGAATCGGACCTGTCCCTTGGGCGCCCTCCCGATCATGACTGACACCCTGCCGGCCGCGGGCCTCACGCGATGCAGCCAGGCAGGAAGGGTCACGGTGTTGCAAATGACGACGTCGCCCGGAGGGAGCGCTCGCGCCACCCGCACGCCCCAGACGAGGTCGAGGGCTAGATTGAGCGGGAGAAGCCGCGTGTGATTGAACCCGGGCAGGCGGATGTGCCTCACCCCGGAAACGGTCTCCTCGGGTGCCAGATCGGGCCAGCGCCGCGAAATGAAGGTGACGGAATGTCCGGCCGAGGCGAAAATCCCGGCGAGGCCGTGCCATGTCTTCTCGGTGGAGCCGCCGCTAAGCGCGGGGACCGGGAGGAAGAAGCCGGTCACGATGGTGATTCTCACGGGATGGGTGCCAAGCCGGCCGTCGGGGGCTCAGAGGCGCAGCGCCGCAAGCGCGGCAAGGAGCCCGTCCGTCGTCTTCGCGTAGGTGTATCCGGCCATCCGGCGGTCAATTCCCCGGCGAATCTCCTCCCGGCGCTTTGCCGAACGCAGGTCCGCGAGCGCCTCGGACAGCGACCGGCCCAGCGCGCGCGGGTCGGCGCAACTGAAGACCCAGCCGGTCTCGCCGTGGGTCACGAGGTCCCTCTGGCAGCCGACCCGGTCGCTCACCAGGCACGGGACGCCCATTTGCATGGCCTCGTTCACGGCCAGGCCCCACGTCTCATAGTCTCCCCGCGAAGGCAGGACGAAGAGATCCGCCAGCAGATAGCGGGAGGGCATCTCGCTCTGGTTCGCGAACGGCAGGAATCGGACGGCCGGGGCGCCCGGGATCCCGGAGCGCCCGGCGGCCAGCGCCTGGAGCCTGCCCTTCTCCGGGCCTTCCCCCACAAAGACCAAGGCCGTCTCTTCCAGGCGCAAATCGAGGAAGGCGGCCAGCAGCTCCTCGGGCTGCTTGGCCGCGACGAGCTTGCCCGCAAAGAGCACGATCCTGGCATCGGGTTTGAGGCCGAGCTGCGCGCGCATCCGCAGCGCGCCTGCGCAGTGCTCGGGGTTGTCGCGGTGAAAAAGCTCGGAGTCGACGGAGTGCGGCGCAAAGAAGAGCTTTCGCCCGGGCACGCCGAAGGCCTCGAAATACTCGCGGTTGGCCGCGCCCACATGGAGGAACGAGGCGAACTGAGAGAACAGTGCGCGCAGGGCCAGGCGCACGTGAAGCCGCGGGGAGCCGCGGCCCAGCAGGTGCGAGTCGCCGCGAAACAGGATGGGGATGCCGCGGCGCCACGCCCATGCGGCCGCGCGCAGGTGGCTCGCCCACTTGTAGCCGAAGAGGAGCATGGAGTCGGGCCGCCATGCGCCCAAGCGCCCCGGCAGCTCCGGATTGCTGAAGCCGAGGAAATGTTCCGCGCCGGGCCTGGCCGAGGCGTTGGGCACGAACTCGTAATTGTAGCCCGACAGGAGGTCCACGTCCCACCGGAAGCTCGTCCCAAAACTCGGGTCCCGGCGCTGCGCGACGCCAAAGTCCCAGAGGTAGAACACGCGGAATTCGAGCGATGTGCGGCTGCGCAGCCACCGGAACCACGGACTGTAGTACTGCGTGGGGTGCGCGAGCACCACCGCGAGGCGCCTGCCGGTCTCGGAAGGGCTGTTCACGGATTCAACGGGCGGCGCCCGACCGCGGCGTCGAGGCAGCCGGCGAGCGCTCGGGTCATGCTCGGGGCTGTGTAGGGAAGGAACGCGGCGGCATCAACATCCACGAGCTCGCGCATCCTGCCGCTCATGAACCACCCGCTCGCGACCTCGCTCGAAAGCGCCTCGATGTCGGCCGAGTCGCCGAAGGCGTAGCGCACGCCGCATTTGACGGCGTCGGCGATGCGCAGGACCGGGCTGTGGGCGCTGAAGAGGACGAGCATGGGGCGTCTGGCAAGCACATACGGGAATATCTTCGAGGCGCTGTAGGTGGGGTCGTTGGAGCCGACGGCGACAAGTGCATCGGCGTGGGTCAGGTAGTAGAGCGCATCAAAATAGGGCACGCGATAGCAATGCTCGGCCACGTAACGGTCCACTCCCTCGGCGCGGGCGACGGGCATGGCCCAATCCCGGCCGTGGGGCCGAGGCGCGTAGCCGGTCCCGATGAAGTGGAAGCGGACACGCTCGGCGTCGGCCGGCCGGGCGGCGAGGAACTTCTTGAAGGCGCGAAACACTATCGCGAGCGAGGTCGACATGTCGGGCCCGCAGCGCCCCGCGTAGACGTGGTGGAAGCAGCCGTCGCCGAATGGCACGAGCGGGACGGCGGGCCTGTGCCCGCGGGCCTTCTCCACGTCCTGCTCCGCGGCCCCGAATGGGAGCACCGTCACGCTCCCCTCGTCGAACCAGGGATAGGCCCTGGCGAGCGCCGCCCCGTAGGATTCCGACACGGCGATGACGCCGGACGCGCCGCGAAGAGCGACCGGCTCCCGGCGGCGGGCGCGCCACTGGGAGAGGCCGAATTTCAGCCTTCCGCCCGGCGGGGCCGTGCGTGCAGCGCGGTAGTAGTCGTTTACCCATGGGTCCTGGTAGTCGAGCACGTAGGGAAGGCCGAACATGGTCTTCCAGCGCGGCCCCAGCATGAAAGCGTCGAACTGCGTCGTGCTGAAGAGGGCAAGGTCGAATCGCTCGGCGCGCAGCAGCCTCTCGCCGGCGGCGCGCAGCGCCCGGCCGCAGCGCAGCCAGAGGCTGCCCATGCCGGCCCAGCGGGTGGCCCGCGCGGGGATTCCCCGCGCCCGGATGACGCGGATGTCGGCGGGATAAGTCTCCTCGAGCAGCGGTTCGAGCACGCCGCCTTCGATCAGGTCGGGCGCGGTGGCAAGAACAACGGGCTCCCATCCGAAGGCCCTCAGGTACGGCAGCGCCAGGCGGGTGCGCTGCATGTCCGGGGCGTTTATCGGCGGAAAATGGGGGGAAACGATGAGGACTTTGCGGTCGGGCCGCGGTGGCATCGGGTCCTTCATTCGCGGTAGCTGTCCCCGCCGCGCGCAGGGGGAGCGGGCAGCCACCCTGCGCGCCGGACTGCCCGGCTGCCAGGGCGCGGGCCACCCCGCAGGCGGCGTTTGGCCTGGACTTCAAAGGCCGGCGCGCTTCGTTCAGCTCTCATCGGGCTCGGGCCGCCGGCCCGAGGTCCGGCGCACGAATGGGAGACTCGCCGCGATGACGATCACAAGTGATTGAAAGGTCGAGGTCACCAGCACGCTCGCGACCATTTCAAATGAATTCATGAGGTTCATCAGGAGACTCAGGGACAGGAAACCCTCCATCGATACCAGCAGCTTCCGGGCGGTGAAATTCTCGACCCAGGCGAAGAAGACGCCCAGGGCAATTCCGAGGCAGATCGAGCCGGCGAACGGCCCGAAATTCCCGTATGCCTCCGGCAACAGGCCCCAGGCGATGTAGGTCGTAAACGTCGATTCCAGGCTCTGCCGGCCGAAGTGCACATTCAGGAGGATCTGGCCCTCATGGCTGCGGGGCTTATCCGGCCAAAGGACCCTCGGCACAAGCAGCGGCGGTATCAGGGAATAGGTCTTCCCCTCAAGGGGCTTGATGTGGTTCGTCTCGATCGCGTCGATGACGAAGAGCAGGTTCTGCAGATTGTCGATCCGGTCAAGGAGGGTCTGGTTCTTGTTGGCCAGGGGCTTGCTGCCGTTCGTCGCCTGCGTCTGTTCCGTGTCGTTCTCCAGGATCGCGTTGTAGCTCACCCGGGCCCATTCCTCGTAGTATTCCGGCAGTTGCCCGAAGCTCCTATGGATCGCCGGCTCGTCCTCGGTCCCCCAGTAGCGAGCTCTCATCGTGGACTTGCCCGTGTTCAGGAACGAAAGCGCCAGCATGGCGACCGCCAGGTAGCGCCAGGGCACGCGCTCGCTGCTCCAGAAGAAGCCGATGGCAACCGTGATGAGATTCGCCGCCGCCGAGCTCAGGATGAAGTCCGACGCCGACATCATCGCGTTGGCGACCAGCAGGAGCCAGAAGACGGCCCTTTCAAGGAACGACGCCTCGCCCCCACCGATGATCAGCGCGACAAGGAAGAACCCGCAGGCGCTCACCACGGCCACCAGCGCGTGCAGTATCGCGTCTGAACCGCTGGGCAGTGAAGAATAGAGTCCGCCCAGCAGATCCGAGCCCTGCAGGAACTCGAACGCGGTGGCTCCCGTGATCATGGCGTATCCTAGGCGCGCCCAGCCCTTGGCGCCCGACCGATTGAACTCCTGCAAGGCGTGGCTCACCGGAGGGGAGGGGCGAAATAGCTGCATTCCCAGCCTCCATGCCAGCACCATGGCTAGATCGAACACCAGCACCTCCAACCCGGCGCTGTACACGAAATCGGGCGGATAGGTGCCTATGATCTCGTGACCGGCCGCGATGGGCACGGCATAGATGATCAGGCTTTGGATGATCGTCATCGGCAGCAGAGGCAGGCCGATCGCCCGCTGGCCCCAGACGATCAGGGCGATGCAGGTGCCCGCGGCCATCAACGCGAAGGCCGTGGCGCCGGGCCGGCCCGAATAACCAAGGTAGATCGCCCCGATTGCCAGCACGCCGGCCAACGGGGCCACCAGCCGCTTGACCGCGACCCGCACCTTCTCGCTGAGCTCGCCAATGTCGGTGTAGCGGTCGAGCGCCTTCGGACTGGGCCTGGTTGTCATGCCTTCATCTCGCCGTAAAGCTCCAGGTACTTCTCCGCGCAGACATCGCGACTGAACCGGATCTCGGCCGATCGCCGGCACGCGAGGCGGTCGATCTGGCCCAGGCGGCTCACCGCCTCGGCGCCCCCGGCCGCGTCGCTCACGAAGAATCCCGTCCGTCCAGCCTCGACGATCTCCGGGGCCGCCCCCCTGGCGCACGTTATCACCGGCGTGCCGGCGGCCAGTGCCTCGGCGAAAACGATGCCAAAGGGCTCGTCCCACTGGATGGGGACGACCAGCGCCGCGGCGCGCCCCAGCAGGTCGTTCTTCTTTTCATCGTCGACCTCGCCTGCCCATTCGACGCCGTCGCGCCCGATTCGCCGCGCAATTCGCCTCTCCCAGAATTCGCGCTCGGGGCCCGCCTCGGCGCGGTTGCCGGCCAGAATGAGCCTCCGGCCGCTCGCGCGCGCGATGTCGATGGCGATGTCGGGGCCCTTGATTGACTCAATGCGGCTCAGGAAGACAAGCGGGGCGTCATCCGGCACGCGCGGCACGAAGGTGAACTTGTCGATCTCCACGAAATTTGGCACCGCGCGCCATTGGCCGCCGGACAGCCGCCCCATCGCGCAGATGAATTCGCTGCATCCGGTGAATCGAAGGGACCGCCCGGCAAGCCGCGAGGCCCAGGCGATCTGGCGGCCGCCGGTGTGGCGCTGGTAGGACATGACCTTGGGAAGGGCGCTGGCGAGGAGAGGGAGGAGGTACCCCAGGCGCGAGAAGCTGTGCAGCACGTCAGGCCGGAACCGCCTTGCGGCGCGCAGGAGCGCGACCGCATTGCGCAGCGCGCCGGCGCTCCGCCCGCCCGCGGGCCAGGCGAAGAGCGCATCGGCGGCGCACGTGGAATCGCGATGCGCGACAAGGCCCACGGTGTGCCCCCGGCTCCGGAAATGCCGCGCAAGCGCGTCGACGATGCGCTCGATGCCGCCGTAGCCGGCGGGCGGCACCGGCAGGGTGGGGTCGGCGGTCAGGAGGATCTTCAATGGGTTGCGCCCAGCCAATCAGCGCGCAAGGGGCGGTACAGGGTGATCGGCGTCCACGAGCGTGTCGGCGGACGCGCCCGGAGCCGCTCGATCGGCCATCCGGCTGCCTGCACCCCGCAGCGGTTCGCCTTCAACCAAGATTGCGGGCGCCGGAGCGCGCGCGGACAACCCGTCATTCGGCCCTCAGGGTCCAGCGCCATCCGAAATCTCCCGGCCCGATGACCTGGAGCGGAGGCATCTGCGGGTGGAAGCGGGGAGAGACAAAGTCGAACTCGACGACGTCAAGCTTCTGGTCGTAGTCCATGCCGGCATCGCCAAGAAAGACAGAGATGAGGTAGGTGTCGCTGTGCAGCGGCACGTGATCGAGGTGCGCGGTCACAACGCCTGCCCGCGCTGGCGGCGGCTGCCAGGTTTCGCCGGCCATGCGTCCGTTGCTGCCTGAGATCGGGTGGCCTAACCTTGTGGAAAGGATGATCCCGACGACGGGGGGCGAAAGCGGAAAGGGCGACTTGAATCCGACCTCAACCTGGATGCGGCCCTCGGCGAGTGCGCCGCGGTCGATGCGCACCGAGGTGATGTGCGGCCTGTCCGCCGCCGGGGCAAGGAAATCGGCCTGATGGCTGCCCGTGCTAAGATACGCCGCGAGGCACTCGTTGATCGTGCCTTGGCCGGCGAGCCGTCCTTGGCTGAGCCAGATGCCGGCGCTGCAGATGCTCTGGAGCGCGGCGCTGTTGTGGCTGACGAACAGGATGGTGCGCCCGTCGCTCTGCGCGACCTCGCTCACCTTGCTCAGGCATTTCTTCTGGAACTGAGCGTCGCCGACCGCAAGCACCTCGTCCACGATCAGGATTTCAGGCTCGAGATGCGCGGCGATCGCGAAGGCGAGCCGGACGTACATCCCGCTCGAATAATGCTTCACAGGCGTGTCGAGGAACCGCTCGATCTCGGAGAAGGCGACGATCTCGTCGAACTTTCGGGTTATCTCCGCCCGGCTCATGCCGAGGATGGCGCCGTTTAGGTAGACATTCTCGCGGCCGGTCAGCTCAGGGTGGAATCCCGTGCCGACCTCGAGGAGGCTCGCCACCCGGCCGCGCATCCGGACGCGCCCGGCGGTCGGTTCGGTGATCCTCGAGAGGATCTTGAGCAGCGTGGACTTCCCGGCGCCGTTTCGGCCCACTATGCCGAGGACCTGCCCGCGTCGGAGCTCGAACGATACGTCCCTAAGCGCCCAGAATTCCTCCACCGAGCGCCCGGCTCGCCGGGCCCCCGGGCGCAGCCATTCCGCCGCCGAGCGCACACCGCGCGCCATGCGGTCCCGGAGGGTGTCGTCGAGCTGGTGCCCCAGCAGGTAGCGCTTTGAAAGCCTTTCGACCGTGATGATGGGATCGCCTGGCATGGCTTGGGCTCAGATTACGTCCGCAAACGTCCGCTCCATCCTCCGGAAGTACTGCAGGCCGAGAAGCGTCAGCATGATGGAAATGGCGAGGGAAAAGCCGATCCCGCGGAGGTCGAAGGGTTGGCCGTCGCTCAGGAGGCACCAGCGAAACGCGTCGATGACGCCGGTCATGGGATTGAGGTCGAGCAGGTTCCGCCAGCGCGGGACGACGCCCGTGCTGAACCCGATCGGCGAGATGAACACGCCGACCTGCACGAGGAAGGGCACGATGTACTTAAAATCCCGATACTTGACGGTCAGGGCCGTGAACCAGAGGCCGGCGCCAAAGGCGAGCGTAAGCGCGGCGAATATGAACAGGGGAAGCAGGGCCCAGTGCCACGATGGAGGCCTTCCCAACCAGACCGACGCGCAGACATAGAGGGCCAGCACCACCAGAAAGTCTATCGCTGCCACGCCAAGGGCGGATAGCGGGATGATGAGCCGCGGGAAATACACCTTTGAAATCAAGTTTGCGTTGGAGATCAGGCTTGCGCTCGATCCCGAGAGCGCGGCGGAGAAAAGCTGCCACGGGAGCAGGCCGGCCAGGACCAGCAGGGGATACGGGACGCCGCCGGCCGACATTCCGGCCAGCTTGCCGAAGACAAACGTGAAGATGATTGTGGTGACAACCGGCTGGATCAGCGCCCAGCCGACGCCGAGGGCCGTCTGCTTGTAGCGCACCTTGATGTCCCGCAGAGTCAGGAAGCGAAAGAGGTCCCGGTAACGCCAGAGGTCGCTCCAGTAATGGGTGCTCGCGCGGCCCGCCTCGATGATCAGGTCGTCTTGGGGCGCCGAGGCTGCGGGACTCTCGGGGGGACCGCTCATGAGGAAAGCAATGAGGCGAAGCGCTCCCTGAACCGCAAATAGGAAAACATCCTGGCCCGCTCAAGGAGGGGCCCGACCGGCCACTCCCGCCGGAGAGCCGCGATGGTCGCCGCGGCGATGCCCGGCACGTCGCCGTATTCGACAAGCATGCCGGTGTCGGCCGTGATGACCTCCGGGACGCCGCCGGAACGCGCGCCCAGGCAGGGCCGGCCGTTCGCCATGGCCTCGAGGTAGACGAGGCCGAAGCCCTCCTTCTGGCTGGGCATCGCAAACATCCGGCACCGCGCGAATTCCCCTTGGAGCTCCGAATCGCCGACAAATCCGGCGAATTCGACGGCGTCACCCAGGCTTAACCGGCGAGCGAGCGCCTGCAGCCCCGGAAGGCCGTCTCCCCGCCCCACGACGCGAAGCCGCGCGTCCGGGATCGCGGCCCGCACGGCCGGCATCGCCGCGATCAGGTGGTCGATGCCCTTGTAGCTGTCCGCGATCGTGAGTCGGGACAGGGCGAGGATCACCGGGGGGCCCCCGGCCGCGGAGACGGACTCCGGCGGGTCGAGGCGGGGGTCAAGCGCATTGGGAAGGATGGCCGTCCGCTCAGCCGGGACGGGGCAGTTCTCGAGCAGCTGGCGCCGTGTGAACTCGCTCACGCAGAGGACAAGACGGGCCCCGAGGAGGGCGCGCCGCTCGAGGAAGGTGAAGGGGCGCCATACCTCGATTCCGTGAGCGACCAGGTAATAGGACTTGCGCTGAGAGAACCTGCAAGCCGCCCACGCGAGAGGCAGCTGGGCGACGTGCCCGCAGACGATCTTTGTCGAACGCACGCCCATGCGAAGCGCCGCCTCGCAGAACCTGACCTTGTTGCGGCTGCAGACCTCCCATTCGACAAGCTCGCGGTTGGAGTAGCGGCGCAGGTCGGTCGAATCAAGAAGCTGGTCGTTGAGCGACAGGAGGCGCACGGCGTCGTCCTGGCCCGAGAGCTCGCACAGGGCCTTCAGATAAAGCCGGAGCATGCGGCTGATGCCGCCGTCGCCGGTGAACAGGTCTGGCGTGAGCAGAAGGTAGTCCACGTCGGTTCAGGGCGTCGAGGGTCCCTGGGACGGGCCGTCCGCCCGCTTCTTATTCACGAACGCGATCAAAACGGCGAGACTCCAGACGCGCGACCATTCCCGGTCGTCTCCGCCCGATACAAAACCCCTCCAGAGCGCCTGGATGGGGCCGGCCGAGAACAGCCCGCTTCGGGCGATGCTGGCGGATGCGAACGTTTCCTCCAGGAAAGGGCGGAGCTCCTTGCGCATCCAGACCGGAAATGGGAGCGTGAACCCCCGCTTCCTGCGACTGGCGAGACCCGGCGGCAGGACGTCTGCGACCGCCTCGGCGAGCGCGGCTTTTGGGCTGAGGCGATCGTCCCGGAAGCGGGCCGGCTGGCGCCAGATCCACTCGACCAGGGGTCGGTCGATGAACGGGACCCGCAGCTCCAGGGAATGACGCATGCTCATGACGTCGCTGTCGCGCAGGAGAACATCGGCCATGTATGTGCGCATTTCCCAGGCGCTCGCCAGGGAGAATAGATCCTGCGCGCCGACGTCCGCGCGGAGGTCAGCAAGGCGGGGGTGAAACGGCGCGGGTCCCTGAACCTGGGCGAGGACGTCGGGCGCCAGCATCGAGCGGCGCCTGCCCTCAGGGAACACGCGGCGCTGAAGCGCCGCAATCTCGTGGGGGTCCCGCGCACTGCGCAGGATGTCCGACAGCTTCCGGGCCCGCGTCCCGCCGATGCCGAGGCAGCCTGCGAGGATCGAGCGCAGGGGAGCCGGCAGGCGCCTCCAGATCGGCAGCCGGCGCGCCAGCATCGGGAGGGTGCGAAACGACGGATAGCCCCCGAAGAGCTCGTCGCCTCCAAGCCCGGAGAGGGCGACCTTGACCCCCCCCGCCTGGGCCGCCTGGCTCGCGTAATACGTGTTTACGCCGTCGCCCGTGGGCTGGTCGCAGGAGGAAATGAACTTGCCCAGATCGCGTGCCACCTCGGCCCCCGTGACAATCCGCGTGTGGTGGACCGCGCCGAAATGCCGCGCGCTCGCCTCCGCTTCCTCGGCCTCCGAGAAATCGCGCTCCTGGAATCCGATCGAGAAGGTCCTGAGCGCGCCGCCCGTCGCCCGCGACATGAGCCCGGCGATCGCGGCCGAATCGAGCCCGCCCGACAGGAACGCCCCCACGGGCACGTCCGCGATCATGTGGGCCCGGATGGCGTCGTCCAGCCGCGCGCGCAGGCCGCGCACAAATTCGCCCCGAGACGCGCACGGCGCGAGGTCGGCCGGAATGGACCTGAACGTCCAAGCCTCGCGGGTCTCGAGCCGCCCGCGGCGGAACCGAAGGCACTCGCCGGGCTGGAGACTCAGGACACCGCGGTAGATCGTGCGCGGCGCCGGCACCGCGAACCACGCGAGGTAATCGGCCACCGACACGGGGTCGATTTCCGCAGCGACGGCGCCCGATGCTAGGAGCGCAGCCACCTCGGAGGCGAAGACGAGGCGCCCGCCCTCGCGGCTGAAGTAGAGGGGCTTTATTCCAAACGGATCGCGCGCGGCGAAGAGCGACTCGTCGGCAGAGTCCCACAGGGCGAAGGCGTACATGCCGCGCAGCCTCCCGAGGGCGCCTTCGCCCCACTGGGCGAGGGCGGCAAGCAGCACCTCCGTGTCGCACCTTGTGCGGAACGCCCAGCCGGCGGACTCGAGCTCCCCCTGGAGGGAGCGGAAATTGTAGATGGCGCCGTTGAAGACGAGGGTGTGCCGTCCGTCCGGCGTCGCCATCGGCTGGTGGCCATTGGCCGGGTCGAAAATGGAAAGGCGGCGCATTCCGATAGTCGCCGGGCCTCGGGACGCGATGCCGGAGTCGTCAGGGCCCCGGTGAACCATCGCCGAGCACATCCGCAGGACGGCCTCCTCGCGGGCGCCGGAGGCGGTTGCGGGGTCTACAAATCCGGCGATGCCGCACATGGCTTTGGAAAATGCTTCGCCCCGTCGCTTCCGCTGGCAGCGACGACAGTGGACCGGATTGGGTCGCCCATGGGGTCGGTCGGGTGGCACCCTACCGAATCAAGATAACAACTACGCGTTTCCCCGTGCGCAACCCTTCAGGGGAGCGTATTTTCACGCACAGACCGATCGCGCGATGTCCGATGCCCTCTCGCGCGTGAAAAGCTTCTCCACGAGCATAAGCCCAAAGTCGACGGCCGTCCCGGCGCCGCGCGAGGTGACCAGCCGGCCGTCGGCCACGACGCGTTCGCCGAGAAGGGCCTCCGGCAACTCGGCTGCGACGGAGAAATGGGCCGTGTGCCGGCGGCCCTCGAGCACTCCGGCGTCCCTGAGCACGACCGGGGCGGCGCAGATCGCCGCAATCCATCCGCCGCGATCGCGCTGCAGCCTGACGCAGCCGGCGACGCGCGGATCCGCGCGGAGCCGGGCCGTGCCGGGCCCCCCGGGAAGGACGACGCAGTCGAAGGGCGAGCCTTCGGTCGCCGCCAGCGTCGTGTCGGCGTGGAGGGTCAATCCGCTGCGGCCGGTCACGTGGATCCCGTCGCCCAGAGCCGCGACCGTGACCTCGGCCCCCGCTCGCCGGAGAATGTCAATGGGAGTCACCGCCTCGACCTCCTCGAAGCCGTCGGCGAGAATCACGAGCACGGTGGGCGCGGGCATGCGGCCATCTAACACAGTCGAACGGGCGACCTCACGGAAAATTTCGCAAAAACGCCTCGTTATTTCCTTCGCAACGCGCAAGCTTCGCTCCAATGGCAGGCGTGGGAAAACTCCTCAAACAGGCGCAGAAGATGCAGCGCTCCATCGAGGCGCTTCAAGCCCAGCTGGAGGCCCGCGAGATCGAGGTGGCGGCGGGAGGGGGCGCCGTTAAGGTCAAGGTAAGCGCTTCGGGCAAGTTCCTCGCGCTTTCGCTCGACCCGGAGTTCCTCAAGGAGGATGCAAAGCTTGTATCCGACACGGTGCTCGCCGCCATTCAGGACGCTGCGAAGCAGGCCAAGGAGTTGAATGACAGCGAAATGCAAAAGGTGACATCGGCGTTTCAGATGCCGGGGATCTTCTGACTGGCGTGACGGCCGCCTTCGACAAGCTTCAACAGGCCCTTCGGAAGCTTCCAGGGATCGGCTACCGATCCTCGGAGCGGATCGCGCTTCATCTGCTCATCGGCAAGCCTGAACAGCTAAAGGCGCTCGTCGATGCGCTCGGGGAGGCGTCGCGCTCGATCCAGCGCTGCAGCCGGTGCGGCAACATGAGCGAGGAGGCCCTGTGCGCCGTGTGCTCCGACGCCAAGCGCGACCACCGCTCTGTCTGCCTGGTGGAAAACGTGCCCGACCTTGTCGCCATCGAGAGGAGCGGATCGTGGAAGGCCGGCTACCATGTCCTTCACGGCAAGCTTTCCCCGCTGCACGGGGTCGGGCCGGACGACCTCAACATCTCGAGCCTTCTTGCGCGCATCGAGTCCGGCGAGGTCGACGAGATCGTGCTGGCATTGCCAAATGACGTGGAGGGCGAGGCGACATGTCACTATCTTCTGGATCACCTTCCGCCGGGGCACAATGTGCGCGTGACGCGGATCGGCTTCGGGATCCCGAGCGGCGGCGGCGTGCTCTTTGCCGACTCGGTGACCCTGAAGAGCGCCCTGGAGGGCCGCCGGGCTTTCCGCTGACGCCATTGGCGCCGGCGGGTCCCGTCACGCGATTCCCAGCTGCCGGGCGATCCTCGAGATTGTCTGCGCGATGCCGTGCTCGCCGAGCGCACGGCGCTGGCCCTTGGCGCGCAGCAAGCGGCGGCGCGGCTCGTCGCGCTCCAGCGACGCCACTTTGTCAGTCAATTCGCCGGCGTCCCGGTACACCTCAATCTCCCGTCCGATCTCGTAGAGCTCGTCCAGCCCGGGAGCGAATTCCGTCAGGTACGCGGCCCCGGCCATGGGGGCCTCGAGATCGCGGAGCCTGGAGTAGCAATCGGGCCGGTCGAGGGGCCTGCGCGGGCTCGGATACCGGTTCACACCGACGCACACCCGGCATTCCCGGAGCACGCGCCAATACTCGTCTCCGAGGCACGGCGCCTTGGTTCTGGAGGCGAAGTCGCAGGCGATCGGCTCGGGCGGAAAGAGCCTTCGTGCGAGCTTGCGCGCGAGCGCCGACACTCCCTTTTGGGAGGCGAATTCCCACTGGTTGGCCACGAGCTTGAATCCTCGGCCCGGCGGCGGGCTAGTCCACGGCGCCGCTTCTCCAGCCCAGCCCATGCCGCGCAAATCCATCTCCAGTCCAAGTTCATAGGCGCGCGCGAATAGGCGCTCGCGCTGCTCGTCGCGCGTGCCGACAAATGTCGGGGGGAGGGTCTCGGCCGCGGGCTGCGTGCGCCATTGCGGCGCCACCCAGCACGCCATGGGAGCGTGGAGAAAGGGCAGTCCCGCGAGGCGGTAGAGCTCCAGCCCGGCGGCCTCGGGAACCCAGTTAAGATCAAATCCGCGGTAGTCCGCGGGCACCCGACGGAACAAGCGCACGTTGTCGCAGAAATAGTTGACGCACGGGATTCCCAGGGAGCGCAGTTCGGCCAAGCCCCCGGCCTGCACCTGGCCCGGATACAGGTACGAGAGAAAAAGGTCGACCGGCCGCTGGGCGTGCTCGCGGCGGATCCATTCAACCGCGCGCTGCCAGGTGGCCTCGCGCCACGCCGCGAGCATTTCGGGCGGCTGGGGTGCAAGGCCCTCCGCCCAGTCGCATCCGGGCGCCTCGAGGCAGGCATGGCCCGCCTCCGCGAAGGCGGCGCGAAACGACATCGCCCAGAACCTGTATTCGGGGACAGGATGCGGCTTCAGGTCCTGCTGGCAGCAGAGAAAGATCCGGAGAGGCCTGGTCATGGTCTTGCCCGGCCGCAGGGACGAATCCCCTTCAGGGCGTTCTGCCTAGGGGTCGATTCGCGCATAGATGTCGCCCCATAGGAGGGGATCTGGGCGGGCCCAGAGGGCGCTCTCGAGCTGTTCGGGGCCCAGCCAGCCCGCTTCGGCGAGGCAGCTGTCTTCGCCCAGCGCGTAATTGAAGCGATAGGGTCCGAGTGCCGACAGCAGAGCCAGGCAGCGGCCGGCGTCATCCCGGTACTCGCGATTGAACTCAAAGCTCAGCTTGGCGATTGTGCTCCTGAGCCCGGCCAGCACCGAGCTCTCGTGGCCCTCGACGTCGATCTTGCAGAAACTCGGTCTGCCATAATGCGCCATCAGTTCCTCGAGCGTCCTCACCTCGACCGATTCGGTCAGCGAGAATGAATGGCGCTCGGCAAAGCGGCTCAGTTCCCCGACGTCGCGGCGCAGCGAGGCGACCTCCGACAGGTCAGCCGTCTTGTGGAGGGTGGCGGTTCCAGGCGATGAACCCAGGGCGCACTGAATCACGTGCACCTTAGGCGACCCTCCAAAGCGGCGCCGCAGCTCGGCCGCGATGGCTGCCTGGGGCTCGACCGCCACGACTTCGGCTCCCAGGCTCCTTGCCAAAAGGGTATAGTGTCCAACGTTGGCCCCGATGTCGAAAACCAGGTCCCTCCTCCCGATGAACCCGGACAGGAACCTGCGTTTGGCGCGGTTTCGGTGAAGATAGCGAAGGTCCCGCAGGCGGCCCCAAAGCCGGGTTCCTCGAAGGCTGCTAAGCGGGCGACTCATTGGTTCCGCAAGCGGCTCACGGCTTGAGAAACATCGCGTCCACCTGGGCCAGCGGCTCACCGGGATTGAGGCCGGACCCAAAGGCATGGAGCCGGAACCCCCGATCGCACAGATGGGCCAGGACCTCCGGGAAAAGGGCCTGGCCCTCATAGAAGCGGCGGAAGCTTACCTCGCAAATGACGGCCTGCGCGGCCTGCAGGCTCCGCTCCGCGCCCCTCAGGGCCTCGAGTTCGTAACCTTGGATGTCGAGCTTCAGCAGATCGGGCGCGCGCACCGTCCCGGCGGCGACCATGCCGTCCAGGTTCGCCATAGGCACCTGCCGACGCCCAGCCGGGGCGATGTTGAAGGTCTTCCGGCCTTCCTCCGCGAGTGGCAGGACGCTCGAGGCATCGGAGAAGTCCGTGACCTCGAGTGCGACCACGCCATTCCGTGGCCCAAGGGCGACCAGGTGCAGGCGGACGTCCGGCCACGGCGCCGTCCATTGCCGGAATCGCGCCACGTGCTCCTCGAGCGGTTCAAAGGCCTCGACTGCCGCGCCCGGGAAGATCGACTTTGCGAGACAGGTCCACGTGCCGACGTTCGCCCCGATGTCGTGAATCACGCGCGGCGGGCGCACGCGGAGCATTTCCAGCAGTTCCAGACTGTCGATGTGCCCCGGGGAGAGCTTTGCCGCGGGCGTGCCCCGCAGGTGGCGGCGGCGGCGGCGCTGCCTCG
>DATNHT010000061.1:0-14376 GCA_035604815.1 Opitutaceae bacterium | reverse complement strand
CTTCACCGCGTGGACCTGTCGATGGGGTCGCTCTATCCGCCGACGGAATCTCCCGAATTCGCCGGGTACACCGCGGGGGCCGTCGCTGCGCTAAAGCGCCACCTTGAGGTGAGTGTCGACGGGAAAACGGTATTGAAAACCTCGGCGAGCTTCTATTTCGCGACTCCGGGCCTGGTCCGTGTCGGCGCCAATCCGCTCGCAGAGGATGTAAGCGACGCCGCGTTCACCGGCCAACTTGTGAGCGCATCGCGCTTAGGACTGCCTCCCGTGGGCGCGTTTTCGGGGAGGCTTGCCGAAAGCGGCCCGCTTCGCCTGCACGTTCGCTTTCCGAAGGGGAAAACGGGACCGGGAGAGCCTCTCGTGAGCACCGGCAAGCCGGGATCGGGCGACATCTTCTTCGTGACCTACCTCGGAGAAAACCGCTTGCGGTTCGAGCACGAGGATATGGGGAGCGTTGTGACGACCGTTCCCGTAAGCGTCGACTTTGATCAGGAGCATGTGATCGATTTGGAGATGGGATCGCTATATCCGCCCGATGCCGGCTTTGCGGGCCTGTCGAGCGAGGAAATAAGCAGGATCAAGAACCGTTACAGTGTCCGCCTCGACGGAAAACTCCTGATTGACGTGTCCCGGAGCTTTCAGCCGAGCGAATCGGCCGAGGTCGTGTGTGCACTAAACACCATCGGCGCAAGCACGGCAGTCGAGATGTTTTCCGGCACGATTAGCGCAACGGAACGAATCAAGGCGCCGCCGCCGCAGGAAGGCGTGCCCTGGGGGCCTTTGGACGCCTGGGTCATATTCCCGGATAACATGCCGGGGCGTGCGGAGCCTCTTGTGGTGACCGGCGTTGCAGGTAAGGCGGACTTCATTTTCGTGCTTTACGGCGACCAAGGCGGCGTGCGCTTCGGCTTCGATCACTGGTCCGCAGGAGGCCCCCTTGGAAGGAGCGTCGCGGTCGACATGACAAGAGCGCATCACCTTGAGGTGACGATGGGTTCCCTGTACCCGCCCGTGGGCGACCGCGAATGGATGGCGCATCCGGCCGCCCGAAGGGATGCCGTGAAGGCGAATGTTTGTGTAAAGCTGGACGACGCAGTGGTCCTGAATGCCGACCTGCCGACATATGACGCCCGACCCGATCAGATTACGCTCTGGGCGAATCCGATCGGTGGTTCGTCGTGCAGAGAGAGTTTCACAGGGACCGTGGTGAAATCCAAGAGGCCCAGCTGGTAGGTGCAGCGGCCTTACGCCTTGAGGGCGCTTTTCCCCGGGCATCGGGCAAATGTCCGAGTCAAAGAAGATCCCCGGGACCGAACGCGCCGGGCAGAAGGGCGGAAAGCTTTGTCTCTATCCGGCTCTTGGCGTCGCAGACGCTGACGATGACCGCGTCGGGGCCGAATTCGTGGATCACCTGCCGGCAGGCGCCGCAGGGGGGCGTCGGAAGGGCCGTCGGCGTGTAAACGGTGACCGCCCTCACGGTGCGCTCGCCGGCGGCGACCGCGGAGAATACGGCCGCGCGCTCGGCGCAGGTGCACAGGCCGTAGGAGGCGTTCTCCACGTTGCACCCGGCGTAGATCCTGCCCGAGCCGCCGAGGACGGCCGCGCCCACGGGAAAGCGCGAGTAGGGCGCGTACGCGCGCGCGGCCGCGGACCGGGCGGACTTCTCCAGGCGGCGCTGGGCCGAATCCGAGATCTTGTGCATGGCGGGCCGAGGAATGGGTGCCGAAGGCGGGCTACCCCGCGAGCTCTTTCTTTGTCTCGGCGAACGCGCCGATCGCCGTCTCGAGGTCCTTTTCGTCGTGCGCGGCGCTCACCTGGGTCCGTATCCGGGCCGCCCCGCGGGGGACGACGGGGTAGAAGAAGCCGATCACGTAGACGCCCTTTTCGAGCATGCGGGCGGCGAAGCGCTGCGCGAGGGAGGCGTCGCCGAGCATGACGGGCACGATCGGGTGCGCGCCCGGTTTTATCGACAGGCCGGCGCGGGTGAGGCCCTCGCGGAAGAGGCGCGTGTTGCGGTGCAGCCTGTCGCGCAGCTCCGGGGAGTTGGCGATCAGGTCGATTGCGGCGATCGAGGCCGCCGCGATCGCCGGGGGCAGCGTGTTCGAGAAGAGGTAGGGGCGGGAACGCTGGCGCAGGAGGTCGACAATCTCCCGGCGGCCGCTCGCGTAGCCCCCCGAGGCCCCCCCGAGCGCCTTGCCGAGGGTGCCGGTCAGGATGTCCACGCGGCCCATGACGCCGGCGTGCTCGTGCGAGCCGCGCCCGTTGGGCCCCATGAATCCCACCCCGTGGCTGTCGTCCACCATGACGATGGCTTCGTGCCGGGCCGCCGCGTCGCAGACATCGCGCAGCGGCGCGATGGACCCGTCCATCGAGAACACGCCGTCCGTGACGACGAGCTTGAAGCGCGCTCCCGCCGCCTCGGCCTCGAGCAGCCTGGCCTCCAGGTCGGCCACGTCGCAGTTCCGGTAGCGGTACCTCCTGGCCTTGCAGAGCCGTATGCCGTCGATGATCGAGGCGTGGTTGAGCTCGTCGCTGATCACGGCGTCCTCCTCCCCGAGGAGCGTCTCGAACACCCCTCCGTTCGCGTCGAAGCAGGAGGAGTACAGGATGGTCTCGTCGGTCCCGAGGAACGCGCTCAGGCGCGACTCCAGCTCCCTGTGGATCTCCTGGGTGCCGCAGATGAACCTCACCGAGGCGAGCCCGTAGCCCCAGCGGTCGAGCGCCTCGTGGGCGGCCTCGACGACGTCCGGGTGGGCGGCCAGGCCGAGGTAATTGTTCGCGCAGAAATTAAGGACGCGCGCGCCCCCGGCGACGGCGACATGCGCCCCCTGGGGCGTCGAGATAATCCGCTCCGTCTTGGTCAGGCCCTGGGAGCCTATCTCGGAAAGCGTCTTTAGGATGTGCTCCCTGTAGGTCGGAGGCATGGGCGTCTGTGGAATGGGCTCGGCCCTCAGTCCCAGTTGAGGATGATCTTGCCGCTCTTTCCGGAACGCATGAGCTCGAAGCCCTCCCGGAACTCGGAGTAGGGGAGGCGGTGGGTGATCACCGGGGAGATGTCCAGCCCGCTCTGGATCATCGCGGTCATCTTGTACCAGGTCTCGTACATCTCGCGGCCGTAGATCCCGCGAATCGTGAGCATGTTGAACACGACCTTGTTCCAGTCGACGGGCGCGGCGGTCGGCATGATGCCGAGCAGCGCGATGCGCCCGCCGTGGGCCATGTTGTCGATCATGTCGTTTAGCGCCCGGGGATTGCCGGACATCTCGAGCCCCACGTCGAAGCCCTCGCGCATCCCGAGCTCCGCCTGGATGTCGGGCAGGCGCTCCCGGGACACGTCGACCGCCCGGGTGGCGCCCATCCTCGTTCCGAGGGCCAGCCGGGCGGGGTTCACGTCGGTGATGACGACCTTGCGCGCGCCGCAATGCTGCGCGATCGCCACGGCCATGCACCCTATCGGCCCGGCCCCCGTGATGAGCACGTCCTCGCCCACGAGGTCGAACTGGAGCGCCGTGTGCGTCGCGTTGCCGAGCGGGTCGAAGCAGGACAGCACGTCGAGCGGGATGGCGGGGTCGACCGGCACCGCGTTCGAGGCCGGGATGCAGAGGTACTGCGCGAAGGCGCCGTTGCGGTTCACGCCGACCCCCTTGGTGTCCTTGCACAGGTGCCTGCGGCCGGCGAGGCAGTTGCGGCAGACGCCGCAGACGATGTGCCCTTCGCCGTCGACGAGGTCGCCCTTCTGGAACCTCTGCACGGCGGCGCCGACCTCCTCGACCACGCCCACGAACTCGTGCCCGATGACCATGGGGGTCTTGATGGTCTTCTGCGCCCAGTCGTCCCAGTTGTAGATGTGCACGTCCGTGCCGCAGATCGACGTCTTCTTTATCCGGATGAGCACGTCGTTCGGGCCCGGGACGGGGACGGGGACCTGGGTGAGGTCGAGGCCCACGCCGGGCTTCAGTTTGGAGAGGGCTGGCATCGTCTTCGCGGTCATACGGGTGCTTTGGATAGTTGCGCCTCGCCGCCCCCAAAACAATCTCGAACCGACGTATGGCGCGGCCGCTCGGGTGTTGCATCATGCGCCGCAGGTCTGTGCTCTATGGGCCAACGGACGATGACGAACCGATTCTACCGGGCATTCGACAGCGAGACGGTCGGGGGCGACCGCAAGACCGACTACCGCAACGCGTTTCAGATCGACCGCGACCGGATCATCCACGCGCACGCGTTCCGCAAGCTCCAGTCGAAGACCCAGGTCTTCCTCTCGGGAGAGTACGACTTCTACCGCACGAGGCTGACCCACACAATGGAGGTCGCGCAGATCGGCCGCTCGATCTGCCAGTTCCTGCGGACGGTCAAGGGGCCCCTTCGGGACGATTTCTTCATCGACGCGGATCTGGTCGAGGCGATTTGCCTCGCCCACGACCTGGGCCACCCGCCGTTCGGGCACTCGGGCGAGCGGACCCTCCAGGAGCTGATGGGGCGCTGGGGGGGGTTCGAGGGCAACGCCCAGACCGTCCACCTCCTGATGGAGACCATGTACCAGGAAAGCTCGGGCGTGAGGGGCATGCAGCCCACCCGGGCGCTCCTGGACGGCGTCCTCAAATACAAGACCCTGTTCGGCGAATTCCGGACGCCCCCGGGCAACCATTTCCTCTACGACACGCAGAAGGACGTGCGCCGGTTCGTGTTTGGCGGCGCCTCGATACCCAGGGCCCTCGCGCCCGGGGACGAGCTCAACGGCTTCAAGAGCATCGAGTGCCAGATCATGGACTGGGCCGACGACGCCGCCTACTCGCTCAACGACATCGTCGACGGCGTGAAGGCCGGGTTCCTCACGGTCGACAGGATCGAGGCGTGGGCCGACGGGAAGATAGGGGATGCCTTCGGGCTGCGGCTGCTCGACGAGCTGGTGGACGCGGTGCGGGCCGATCGTCTGGCGGGAATCTTCTCGGCCCGGATCGGGGCATTCATCACGGCGTGCCGCCTGCGCCAGCGCGAGAATTTCATGTCGGCCAGGACCCACCGGTACCGCTTCGATCTGGTCGTCGCGCCCGAGGCCCAGCGCCAGGCCCTCTTCTACAAGCGCCTGGCGAACGACATCATATTCGAGAGCCCCCAGCTCCAGCAGATGGAGCACAAGGCGCGCGCGGTGCTCTTCGACCTTTGGGAGTCATGCTGGCGAAACTACGTTGAGCCCGGGCCGCGGGTCGTGCGCATCCTTCCCCCGGCCGTCGGGGCCCTTGTCGACGCGGCCAGGGGGAAGCGGGCGAAGGCGAGGCAGATCTGCGACTGGCTCGCCGGTCTCACCGACGGGATGATCGTCCGCACGTACCGGCGGCTCTTCGACCCGGACTTCGGCTCGATCAGGGACTTAAGCTGACGCCGCCCGCCGGGCCGTCGGCGGCTCGATGCGCCGGGCCTGTGCGGCCCGACTCGAACGCCTTGGCGATCATCCGTGACGCCTCCATCCAAAGCGCCGCGGAGCCCGCCGCGATGGGGGCGTTTCGCGCGACCACGCGGTCCTCTGAGACCTTGTGGCGCCGCCAGGCCGCGCCGTCGGTGTTGCAGTTGAGGAGAACCGGCTGAAAGCGGTCGATCGCCGCGGCGAACACGGATTCGGGCGTCCTCCTGTCCTCGAACTCGTCCCAGAGCGCCCTGAATTCCGCGGACTGGCCGCCTGGAAGCATCCCGAAGATCCTGTCCGCCGCGCGCGCCTCGCGCTCGTGCTGTTGCGCCATCCGCGCCGTGTCGTAGGCGAACGTGTCGCCCGCGTCGATCTCGACAAGGTCGTGGATGATGAGCATCTTGAGGACCCGCAGGAGGTCCAGGCGCGGCTCGTTCGCGTGCTCGGCCAGCACGATCGCGGCGAGGCACAGGTGCCAGGAATGCTCGGCGTCGTTCTCCGGGCGGCGGCTCTGCGCGCAGAGCGTCTGCCGGAACACCTCCTTGAGTTTGTCGACTTCCAGAATGAACCCTACCTGCTGCTCGATCCGCTTTTGGGTCATCCGGTCGGACTAAGCCGCCATCCGCCGCCTTGCGAGATCGGATTGTCCGGGGGGAGAAAAGGCCGGCGCGAGCAGCCTCGCCAGGGCCTGCCTCGCCGCCGCGGCGGCAAACAGCATCGCGACCGTCGAAAGCGCGACCAGCGTCCGGCTGAGGGCCGAGGCGAAGAGCGCCGGGAACTGCAGGAGCTCCATGATCGCGACGCTCTGGGCCGCCACGACGGCGAGCGAATTCCTTCCGAGGAAGGCCAGGGGCCGCGCCGACAGGGCCGAGGGGAATCGCGCGCCGACCACCGCGACCAGGTACGCGACGCACCCGAAGTCGGCCAGGCGCAGGAGTCCGAGGGCGGGCTTGTTGACGAGGACGCCGTACACGGCGGCGGGCCACAGGGCCGGCCAGTGCGCCTGGCGGACCCCGATCCCGTACACGGCGACGCACGCCGCCGCAAGGAGCGTCCACGGACTCGGCCTCGAGACCTGCGCGCGACCGTTGGCGCGCGCGTGCCCGACCGCGATCCCGGCCACGAAGATGAGCTGCCAGGCGAAGAGGTTGAACGAGCCCGTGTTCACCGGGTAGATCGGAGCGCCATCGATGGGCGGCGCCCACTGCGCGGCGAGCCAGACGGCCGCGCTCACGGACAGGACGAGCCAGCGGCGGCCGGACTCGAGGCCGCCGATCACGGGAGGAAGCAGCATGACAAAGACACAGTACATCGGCAGGAGATCGAGGAGCCCCGGTTGATAGAGAAAGGACAGCCCGAGGCCGAGCGCAGCAACCGGGTGCTCGAAGAAGAGCCTCGGGACGTCCAGCGAACAGTAGCCGCACCCGTATTCGGTCACCTTCACGCAAAGAAACGCCGCGATGAACGAGGCGATGTGCCAGCCGTAGATGGTCTTTGCGCGGCCAAGGACCGCGGAGCGAAGGGCGCCGGGGCCGCCGGCCCGGAGCTTTCGGGTGTAAATCCAGCCCGCCATGAGTCCCGACACGAACACGAATCCCTCGGCCGCCGTGAACAGCCCGATCGACTGGTCGGTGACTGCGCGAAGCTCCGTCGGCAGGTGGTTGATCGTCATGCAGATGAGGAACAGGCCCCGCAGTGTGTCAAACCGCAGGTCGCGCGCCGCCGGATTCGCTTCGGGCTTGGCCTTCACAAGGGATCGCCGACACTTCGTACCACGAATCGTTCCACATCGGGGGGGATATTGGTGATTTTCGAGGCTGCCTCGGCGCGGGGGGCAATGCGCGGCCAAGCCTGACCTCGGGCCCGCGGTTTTTCCCCGGCAAAGGTGCGCCCGGAGAACGCGCGGCAGCGCCTGGGGCCCGCCGGCCGGGCGGAAGGCGCCCCGGGGCGAAGTGCGTGCGCATCCGCGTCATATGGGGCCGCGCCGCCGCTTTTACTTGCTAGGCGCGGCACCGGGGATTTCGATCGCATGCATTTTGCCCCATGAAAGTACTCGTAGCAGACAAGATCTCAACGAAGGGTGTCGCCTGGCTTCGTGCGCAGCCGGGGCTGGAGGTCGTCGAGGCGTACGGGTCCTCGCCGGCAAAGCTGCTGGAGCTGGTGGACGACGTGCACGCTATCGCCGTGCGCTCGGAGACGAAGATCACGGCCGAAATCATTGGGGCCGCGCGCCTTCTCAAGGTTGTCGGCCGGGCGGGCGTCGGGGTGGACAACGTCGACGTCGACGCCGCGACCGAGCGCGGCGTGATCGTCATGAACACGCCCTCGGGAAACACGATCGCCACGGCCGAGCTCACCTTCACGCACCTGCTCTGCGGCGCCCGCCCGGTGCCGCAGGCCGCCGCGTCGATGCGCGGGGGCAAATGGGACCGCAAGGCGTTCGCGGGCATCGAGCTCTTCAGGAAGACCCTCGGGGTCATCGGCCTCGGCCGGATCGGAAGCGAGGTCGCCCGCCGGGCCCAGGCGTTCGGGATGCGGGTCGTGGCGTTCGATCCGTACCTGGCGCCCAGCCGCGCAAAGGGGATGCAGATCGATTCGGTGTCCCTCGACGAGCTCCTCGCGCAGTCGGACTACGTCACGGTCCACATGCCGCTCACGGATGACACCCGCTACATGATCGACGAGGCCGCCCTCGCGAAATGCAGGCGCGGGGTGCGCATCTTCAACTGCGCGCGCGGCGGCATCATCAAGGAGTCGGCCCTCATCGCGGCGCTCAGGAGCGGGCAGGTGGCCGCGGCCGGGCTCGACGTCTACGAGGACGAGCCGCTTTCGGCCGCAAGCGAGCTAAGGACGCTTCCAACCGTGACGCTCACGCCGCATCTCGGGGCGTCCACGGCCGAGGCCCAGGACGCGGTCGGAGTCGAGGTGGCCGAGCAGATCGCCGACGTCCTCAACGGCGGCGTGATCCGCAACGCCGTCAACATGCCCTCCCTCGACGCGGCGACGCTCAAGGTGCTAAACCCCTACCTCGACCTCGGGGCGAAACTGGGGACGCTGCTGCAGCAGATCTCTCCCGAGCAGGTCGGTTCGCTCAAGATCACCTACTGGGGCAAGATCGTCGACCTCGACGCGAACGCGATCACCCGCGCCATCCTGCGCGGCTGGCTCAGGCGGATCAGCGGCGACAACGTCAACTTTGTCAACGCCCCGGTCCTCCTGGAGCGCCTCGGCGTGCGCTGCGAGGTGGTCAAGTCGACCGGCGACTCCGATTACAACGAGCTTATCCAGGTCGAGGCCCTGGGGGCGGACGGCGCGACGCGCAGCGTCGCAGGGACGCTCATCGGCAAGGCGAGCAGCCCGCGGGTCGTCTCGATCAACGGGCGCGAGGTTGAGGTCGCCGCCACCGGCAAGCTGCTGATCATCGAGAACAGCGACGAGCCGGGCATGATAGGCTACGTGGGGACGCTCCTCGGCAGGGACCGGGTAAACATCGCCAACATGTCCCTCAGCAGGCAGGAGGCGGGGCAAACCGCGCTCATGGTGATCAACCTTGACAGCGAGCCGAGCGAGGCGGCGCGGCGCGAGCTCAAGGCCCACAAGGCCATAAGGCTCGCGAAGTTCGTCCAGCTGTAGCGCCCATGCCAAGCCCCGCGGATCTCGGCGACCTGCTCGTGCCGCTCTCGGCAGCGGCCGTCACGGGCTATCTGCTCGGCTCGCTGCCTTTCGGGTACCTCGTGGCCCGGTCGCGGGGGGTGAACATATTCGAGGTCGGCAGCCGAAGCCCCGGGGCCACCAATGTGCGCAGGGTGCTCGGCAGCGTGCCGGGGACCACGGTGTTCGTCCTCGACACGCTCAAGGGGGTGCTGGCAGCGGCCCTGCCGCTCCTGGCCGCGCTCCATTATGCCCGCACCCAGGGACAGCCTGCAGGCGCCTCCGGAGCGGCCCACCTTGCAGGCGCGGACGCAGCGGCCCGGTTCGCGGCCCTGGCGGGTTATCTGGGACTCGCGTTCGCCATCGTCGGCCATGCCTTTTCGTGCTTCACGCGACTTAGGGGCGGCAAGGGAGTTGCCACCGCCGCGGGAGGCCTTCTGGTCCTCATGCCCTTTGTCGCCCTCATCTCGGGGGCCATCTGGCTGGCCATCTTCTATACGACCCGCTATGTGTCTCTGGCATCGATACTTGCGGCGCTCTGCCTCCCGCCCCTTGCGCTCCTCTTCGGCCGCGGCGCCATGGGCATTTGGGTCGCCGTGGCGATTGCGCTCTTTGTGGTCGTGCGGCACCGCGCGAACGTCGGGCGACTGCTCAAGGGGACCGAGAAGAGGTTTGAGCGGAAGAAGCCCGGTGGACCGCCTCCCGGAGGCAATCCGTGAAAGCGGAGCGCACGATCAACATAGGCCTGTGCGGCCTCGGGACCGTCGGCCAGGGCGTATGGAAGCACTTCGGCCGGCTGCGCCCGGAGCTTGAGTCCCGACTGGGGGCGAAGATCGTCCTGCGCCGGGCTGCGGTCAGGAGCCTCGCAAGGGTCCGGCGGGTCAAGGTCGCGGCCTCGAGGCTGACGCTGGACGCGATGGCTGTGGCGACCGATCCCGAGATCCACATCGTGTGCGAGCTGATGGGCGGCACGGCGATCGCCCGGGAGGTGACCCTTGCCGCGCTCTCCCGGGGCAAGATAGTCGTCTCGGCAAACAAGGCCCTGATCTGCGCCCACGGCGCCGAGATCTTCGCCGCCGCGCGCCGCCACGGCGGGCATTTCCTCTTCGAGGCAAGCGTCGCTGGCGGCATCCCCCTGATCAAGGCGGTGCGGGAGGGGCTGGTCGCCAACCGGTTTCCGCGGATCTACGGGATCCTGAACGGCACCTGCAACTATATCCTGACGACGATGGAGGAGCTCGACGCCCCGTATCCGAGCGTCCTTAGGGAGGCGAAGCGGCTGGGCTACGCGGAAAGGCAGGAGTCGCTCGACGTCGAGGGATGGGACACCGCGCACAAGGCATCCATCCTCGCGTGGCTTGCGCACGGGGTCTGGGTCCGCCCCGAGGAGATGATCGTCGAGGGGATCGAGAGGATCACCCCGGCCGACTTCAAGAACGCGGCGGCGCTCGGCTTCGGCATCAAGCTCCTGGGGATCATCACGCGGGACTTCTCGACCGACGAGATCAGCGTGCGGGTGCACCCGACGCTCCTGCCCGAGGAAAGCGTGCTCGCGCGCGTGAACGGGGTCTTCAACGCGATCTCGGTCACCGGGGACGTCGTCGGCACGACGCTCTACATCGGGCGCGGCGCGGGGCAGGACGCCACGGCGAGCGCCGTCATCAGCGACATCGCGGACGCGGTTGCGCTTCTCCTCCACGGCAAGGGCGCCCACCTGATGGGGGAGGAGGGCCCGCCCGCGCTCGGGGGAGCGCGGATGGCTCCCCCGGAGCGCATCCGCGGGCGCCATTACGTCAGGTTGACGGTCGCGGACCGGCCGGGTGTGCTCGCGCGGGTGGCCACCGTCATGGCCCGAAACCGCATAAGCATCGCCAGCGTGATCCAGAACCCGTCCGAGCTGGCGGGTGCGGCCTCCCTTGTGCTCACCACCCATAGGAGCGACGAGCGCTCGATGGGCGCGGCGCTTCGGGCGCTCGCGCGCCTGGGGAGCGTGCGCGAGGCGCCGCTTCACCTGCGGATCGGGGACCTCGAAGACTGAAGGCGCGCGCGGGATCTCCACACCATGCCCCGAATCGTGCAGAAATACGGCGGAACCTCGGTGGGCGACGTCGAGAGGATCAGGAAGGTCGCCGAGCGCATAAAGGCCGCGCGAGACGAGGGCAACGAGACCGTCGTGGTGCTTTCGGCGCGGGCCGGGGTGACCAACGAGCTGATCGCCCGGGCCAAGGGGCTCTGCGCCAATCCGAGCGAGCGCGAGCTCGACCAGCTGCTCGCGATCGGCGAGCAGGAGTCGATCGCGCTCATGGCGATGGCCCTTCACGGGATATCCGTGCCCGCGGTGAGCTACACCGGGGCCCAGGCCGGGATCTTCACGGACGGAGTCCACACGCAGGCGAAGATCAAGATGATCGACCCCAAGCCCATCGAGAGGGACCTGGCCGAGGGCCGGGTCGTGATCGTCGCGGGGTTCCAGGGCATCGACGACGACGGGCAGATAACGACCCTGGGCCGCGGGGGCTCCGACCTGACCGCGGTCGCGCTCGCCGCCGCCCTCAAGGCCGACCGCTGCGAAATCTACACGGACGTCGACGGCGTCTACACGGCCGATCCCCGCGTCGTCAAGACGGCGCGCAAGCTGGCCGAGATCTCCTACGACGAGATGCTTGAGCTCGCGTCCGCAGGCTCGAAGGTGATGCAGTCCCGCTCGGTCGAGTTCGCCAAGAAGTACAGGGTCGTTTTCGAAGTCCGCTCCTCGTTCAACCACAATCCAGGAACCCTCGTGAAAGAAGAAGTCGCCTACATGGAACAGGTCGTCGTCCGCGGCATCGCAGCCGACAAGGACCAGGCCAAGGTCGTCGTCAGCAACATCCTAGACAAGCCGGGCTCGGCCGCGAGGGTGTTCCGGAGCCTGGCCAACGCGAACGTCAACGTCGACATGATCGTCCAGAACGTGGGGCGCCACGGCGTCGCCAACCTCACGTTCACGGTCCCGCAGGCCGATACCGCCCGTGCCGTCAAGGCCCTGGAGCCCGTCCTCGCGGAGGTTGGGGGCGGCCAGGTGGCCGTGCACGGGCACATTGCGAAGCTCTCGGTCGTCGGCGTCGGCATGAAGACCCACAGCGGCGTGGCCGCGACCCTGTTCCAGGCGCTGGCCGACGTGGGGATCAACATCGACCTCATCAGCACCTCCGAGATCAAGATTTCCGTCGTTGTCGCCCTGGATCGCGCCGATGAGGCCGTCCGGGCGGCCCACGCCGCGTTCGGGCTCGACAAGGCGTAGCGCCGGCCGGGCATGCGCTACGTGTCGACACGCGGCGGGACCCCTCCGCTCGGGTTTTCCGACGCCGTCGCCGTGGGGCTCGCGCCGGACGGGGGGCTTCTTGTCCCGGAAGAGCTGCCGGACCTGGCCCCGGAGCTCGAGAGCCTCCGGGAATTGCCGTACCCGCAGCTGTGCTTCCGCTTTCTGCGCAGGTTCGCGACGGACATCGCCGAGGCCGAGCTGCGGGACATCGTGGCGCGCTCCTACGCCCGCTTCGACCGGCCGGAGATCACGCCCATGCTCGAGCTCGAGCCGGGCCTCCACGTCCTTGAGCTCTTCCACGGGCCGACGCTCGCATTCAAGGACATCGCCCTGCAGCTCCTGGGCAACCTGTACGCGAGGCAGTGCGCCGTCCGGGGCGAGGCGATCAATGTCCTAGGGGCCACGTCCGGCGACACGGGCGCCGCCGCAATCGACTGCCTCATGGGGCGGCCGTCGGTCGCGATCTTCATCCTGTACCCCGACGGCCGGGTCTCCCCGCTGCAGGAGCGCCAGATGGCCTGCACGGGCGCCTCCAACGTGCACGCCCTTGCCGTGGACGGGTCGTTTGACCGGGCCCAGGCTGTGCTGAAGGAGCTCTTCGGCGACACCGCGTTCCGGGAGCGCCACCGGCTGTCCGCGGTCAACTCGATCAACATCGCGCGGGTGCTCGCCCAGGGCGTCTACTACCTTTACGCCTGGCTGCGCCTTCCGAGGGAGCACCAGGCCACGGCCGAGTTCGTCGTCCCGACGGGCAACTTCGGCAATGTCCTCGCGGGCTGGATGCTCCAGCGGATGGGGGTGCCGATGCGCGGCTTCCGGGTCGCGACGAACCAGAACGACATCCTCCACCGGCTCTTCACGACGGGCGTGTACGCGCTCAGCGAAGTCAGGCCCAGCCTGGCCCCGTCGATGGACATACAGGTCGCCTCCAACTTCGAGCGGTTCCTCTACTACAGCTCGGGCTGCGACGCGGAGCGGGTGAAGGCCGTCATGCGCGAGATGGGGGCGAAGGGGGTCTACCGGTTCGAGGATTTCGACAGGGACACGTTCACCTCGTCCCGGTGCGCGGACGCCGAGATCCCCGGGATCATACGGCAGGTGCACAGGGCCTACGGCTATGTCGTCGATCCCCACACCGCCTGCGCCTTCAAGGACCTCGACTATTCCCGGCCGGCCGTCGTCCTTGCGACGGCGAATCCCGCGAAGTTCCCAGACACGATCCGCGCCTCGGTCGGGTTCGAGCCCACGCACCCCTCGCTCGAGGCGCTCAAGTCCCGGCCCCTCGCGCGCCACAAGATTGTGGCTGACGCGGCGGCAATACGTGGCTTCATCGAAACCCACGCCGCTTGACAGGCCGCACGCCAATGCCCTCCGCCGAAATAAGGGTCTATGACACCACGCTCCGCGACGGAACGCAGGGGGAGGGGATCAGCTTCTCGGTCGCCGACAAGCTGCTGATCGCCGAGCGCCTGGACCAGTTCGGCGTCGATTACATCGAGGGGGGCTACCCGGGCTCCAACCCGCGGGACATCGCGTTCTTTTCGGAGGCGAGGAACCTCAAGCTAAAGTACGCCAGGCTCGCCGCCTTCGGGTCAACCCGGAGGGCCGGCTCGAAGGCCGGCACGGACCCGCAGCTTCGGACGCTCCTCGAGAGCGGGATGCCCGTCCTCACCCTGGTCGGCAAGACATGGCTCCTGCACGTGAAGGAGATAATCAAGACGACGCCGGAGGAGAACCTCGCGATGATCGAGGACTCCGTGCGCTTCCTGGCGTCCCAGGGCCGCGAGGTCATCTACGACGCCGAGCACTTCTTCGACGGCTACGTCGACAACCCGGAGTACGCGATGCGCACGCTCGACGCGGCGGCCCGGGGTGGGGCGTCGAACCTGACCCTGTGCGAGACCAACGGCGGCAAGCTCGTCCCCGAGGTGCAGCGGATCACGGCGGCCGTCGTGAAGCGCTTCGGAGGCGGCCTTGTCGGCATCCACTGCCACAACGACAGCGGCCTGGGCGTCGCCGT
>DATNHT010000060.1:0-7267 GCA_035604815.1 Opitutaceae bacterium | reverse complement strand
GCTCACCCAGGGGGCATTCCCTAAGCTCCTCTACTTCCATGGGGGCCGAAACCGAGCTGGTTCGGGCCAGAAGGACCGAATTCTCGTTCAATTCGACGAAGAACCCCTTGGTCTTCTTGGAAAAAAACATGGGGGCTTTGGATTGAAATTAGGGCTAGAGTCTCGGCTTCCCCGCGGTATTGAAACCGGTTTGCGGGGAAAGGTCGTTGAAACCAGCATATTCTAGGGGCACTTACAAGGCCAAAGCAGCATTAATCACGCGCCCGTAAGTATTTACCCTTACTTTAAAACAAGAACCCGCCGCGATAGGCGGCGGGTTCGGTTCATTTCTGCCACGTGCGCTTCTTGTGGCGGTTAGCTTTCAAGCGCTTTCGGCGCTTGTGCTTGTTCATCTTAAGGCGGCGCTTCTTCTTGAGATTTCCCATCTGGAGGTCGTTGCATCGAGGGTGCAATCCGCCCCCGAGACTGTCGAGTGCAATCTTCCCTTCCCGGTCGCGCGGGGGACTCAACTCGAGCTGCCTACCCGCGTCCACGCCCCCGCAACAGTCGAATATATCCAGAGGGTAATCGGGCAGTCCGGGAAAAACGCCGACGCGCATTGTCGATAGGCCCGCAGCTGGCCCTCATAGTCGGCGGCAAGCCTCCCCAGGAGCGCCGAGTCGTCTTCCACCCCGGTCCTTCGGTTCGTTTTCCAGTCCACTATCCAGACCTCGCGGGCATTAGGGTCGTGGAGGACGAGGTCCATCACCCCGTCAATCCACGCGTCCGCGCCCAAGGGCGCCAGAACCCCGACTTCGGCCAGGCGGGTCCACCTCGCGTCGCGCACGAGGCGCCAGGGTTCGCTCTCCAGCAGGCGCCCCCATTCCTCGCGCCCCCGGGCTTCAAATCCCATTTCGGCGGCCTTTGCCATCGAGGATTCGCCGTGTGCAGCGACAGCGGCCAGGTCCCCCGCCCAGGGCAGGAATTCAAGCGTCTCGTGCCACCAAATGCCGTAGTCCAGAGGGTCCGCGCCGTCGTTGACGGGCGAAGGCTCGCCGACCGACGACTCGTGACGCGCGGCGCGCGCCTGGTCCGGCGCGCGGGCGAGCTCATGGGGAAGAATCCGCATCGGCATCGCGGGGGCCCGGGCCGCGGAGACCGGGCCGCCGGCCCCTGCCGATTCCGCGGCCTGCGCGGCGGCCGGAGCCGCGCCCGCGCCTTTCCTTGCACTCGCCGCCTGGGCCCCGGCCGAAGGCGCGGGCAGGGGGTCGAGCCCGCCCGGATCCAGGTCCCAGAGCTCCGCAAAGCTGTTCGTGCCCGGCGCGACCTGAGCCGCCCATGGAACGACGAGCGCGCCTCGCGCCCGCGTGAGCGTGACATAAAGCAGGCGGACCAGCTCGCGCAGCCGCGCGCGCTCATACAGATCGCGCGCGTCCTCGCTCACGCCGTCGTTGTCAAAGACGACCTCGGGCACACCGCCCCGCTCGGAGACAATCCTGAGGCCTGTCGGCTCCCTGGAGCTGATCGTGCGCCACAGGCCGACCGGAATGACCACGGGCCATTCCAGGCCCTTGGCGGAATGCGACGTGATCAGGTTGATGGCGTCGGGCGCCGGCCTGCCGGAAGCGCGAAAACCGTCCGTCGACTCCAGAAGGTCGCGGAGCCAGGCGCGCGGGCCCGCGCCCCCGGCGCCCAGTTCGGCCGCGCGGGCAAGGAGACGCGCCAGCTCGTCCTCAAGCCCGCCCTCCGGATCCGCCAGGCGGGCCATGTGCGCCAGGCCGCATGCCGCCGCCAAGTCCTCCGCGAAGCGCCCAAGGGACTCCCCTTCCCCATCCGCGCGTCCGACGAAGGGCCTCAGAACGTCGAGGGCGGCCCCGACAGGCTTCGCATGGCCTTCGGGTTCATCCCAACTCAGGTCCCCGTTGCTCCCGAGCGAAGCCGCGATCACGGAATCGCTGACCCCGAAGACCTCCCGAAGGACGCCCACCCACTCAAACGTGTTTTCGGGGTCACAGGCCACGGCAAGCAGCCCGCTTAGCCACGCGTAGACGGGATTGTCCCCGTTTCGGTTGCGGCGCATCTGGAGGGCGATCTTCAGGCCCGCAGATTCGAATTCGTCCCTCACTATGGAGAGCCACGCCTTGCGCGGCGCCATAATGCAGATGTCGCCCCAGGCCGGCGCCCCGACCGAGCCGGATCCAGCCGAGGCCAAGAACCGGGCGATCTGGCGGGCCTCGTCCGCGAGCCTTCGGTCGTCCACCCCGTGCGGGCCATCGACCGGGTTGGAGGTGATCGGCAGCATCCATGCACCCCCCTCAGGGTTCGCCGGCCCGGGCACAAGCGGCTCATAGGCCACCTGCAGGAGAGGCGCCGGCGCGCCTTCCGAAGGCGGCAGGCCGAGGTTGTAGGCGCGCCCGCGACCGAATGCGCCGCCAAGCGTGGCGTTGAGCAGGCGGACCACGCGGCGCGGCGTTCGGAACGTCACGTCGAAGGTCAAGAGCTCCCCTCCGTTTCCGTTCGCGAATGCGTCGATGTGAACCTGGAAGTTCCGGATGTCGGCCCGGGTCGAGTAGATGGCCTGCTGAGCGTCGCCCACCATGCAGAAATGCCCGGCTCTCGGGCCGATTCCGGCTCCGCTTGGCCACGTGCCGAGCGCGGCGCCCGGCGGGCGCGATATCTCGACCAGGACGTCGAACTGCTTCGGGTCCGCGTCCTGCGCCTCGTCCAGGATCACCCTCCAGCCCTCGCCGCGAATCCGCTCGAGCATCTCGACGTCATCGAGCAGCGCGGCGGCCGTCTCAATCTGGTCCGCGTACGTCTGGATCCCGCGGTCGAAGCGCCACCCGCGGTACCGAAGCGACAGCTCGGCCGCCAGGACCCCGCCCGCATCGGCGAGCCAGCCCTTCAGCGGGGCGAAGAAGCGGCGGTAGAGATCGCGAATCCCCGCCGCGCTTCCCTCGGCCGCCGGGATGGGCAGGGGGTCCGATTCCTCCTCGTGCTTGCGGAGCCACTCCCGTGCGGTGCGCTTGTTGCGCTCCAGAGCGCTGGCTCCGGGACCCTTGCGCAAGGGAACGGCCGCCAGAATCTCCTCGAGCACGGCCGACGAAGGGCCGGGCGCCGCGTCGGGCGGGCGGCGCTCGGCCAGGCGCCGCGCCGCCCCGAGGTTGAGCTCCTTCGCGAGGCCGAAGATTTCATCGAGAGCGGCGTGGCGCAGGAAGCAGGCCATCTGCGTGTCGCTCAGCGAGGAGAACGCCATCGGGTCCTGCTCCAGGAACTCCTGCCAGCATGCGTCCTCCCCGTCGTCAACCAGCGTCGGGTTGAGGTGAACTCCGTGCGCGCTTCCGTGACGGCGGGCAAGAAGCAGACAGAAGCTGTGGATTGTCCCAAAAAACGCCCTGTCCAGCCTGGAAAGCGGCGCCGGGTCCGAGCTTCCGGCGTCGGTCATGCGGTGAAGCAATACCGCCCGCGCGCGCTGGCCGATCTGGGCAGCCGCCTTCTTTGTGTAGGTGACCACGGCTGTCCGCCCCAGCATCTCGGCCCCAGCGGCCGAGAGCGCCATCGCGGCGAGCCGCTCGGAAATCGCCGTTGTCTTTCCAGAGCCCGCGTTCGCCGCCACGGCGAGGTTGACGCCCCATTCGTTCGTGAAGCGGTCCCGCGCGGCCTGATCTGTCGGAAGGTCAACCATGGTCTTCGTCGCGGGAGCGTCCGGCGGCCGGCGAGCCGAAAGTCCTAAAGAACTTGCTCTCCAGGATCGCCAGCCCGATGGGCGCGCAAGCAAGGGGCCACTCGAACCCGTGGGTGTACTCGCCCCTGTCGGGAGTCAGCGCCCCGTAGACACCCGTGGCGAGGTGGGCGCCGAGGGTTCCAAGCTTCGCGCACGCCACGTCGATCTCCTCCTGGCCGATCCTCATCGGCCGTTCCTCGGGCTTGAGCATCCAGACGCTTCCGGCGGCCCCAGCCGAGAGCGCCGCCTGCAGGTACACCCCGAGCTGCAGCGACGCGCCGCTAGACGCCATGCGCCTTGCCGAGAGCTTCGATTCGCCGCCGGTCTTGTAGTCGATGATCTCGACCCGCGCCCCGTTCCAGCCCGGCCGGTCGGAAAGCACCAGGTCCATCCGCCCGCTCACGGCGAGGCGGCCCGCGTCCCCCACCGGCACCGTCGCGCCCTCGGGCAGGCCCGCCTCGACCGCCCCGAAAGGCGCCGCGGGAAGCTCGTACACGCGGCCCACCAGCTCCCGGGCGGCCCGGCACACGTCCATGTGGAACGAATCCCAGTAGCGGTCCCTTGGCCACTTGGCGCGAAGATCGGCGAGCGCCGCGGCAAGCCTTGCCCCGGCCGCATCCCTGCCCGGCAGCCGGAAGAAGTCCCCCTCGGCCGGGGCGCCGCGCAGCGCCTCGGCGAGGACGCGGTGGACCGCGTCGCCGATCGACTTCCCGCGGTTGCGCGCAAACGAGCGCCACTCGACCCGGCGGACCCGCAGCACCGCGTCGAACCACAGCTGGGCGGGATCCTTGACTCCGCTCTCGATCTGGCGGGCGGAGAGGCGCCGGGGTCTGCGCGCGCCCGAAGCGTCGGCAAGGAAGAACTCGTCGAAAGGGCGGTCCGGGTCTCGGCGGCGGCTCCAGATCTCGAACCATTCAACGGGCTGCGGAACGAGTCCGCGCCGGGCGCCAGCGGCCGGGCGCGCCGCGGCAAGCCGCTCAAACGCCTCGGTCCCCGCGCCGTCCGCCGATAGGAGACCCTTGCTCCACATCACCCGCTCGAGCCAGGAATTGGGCCCCAGCCTCACCTCGGGATCCTCCTCGCTGAAAAGGGCCGCGCTAAGGACGACCTTGCGGCGGGTGTCCCTCGCAATCGCGGCGCAGAGCCTTCTCTCCTGGGCGGCGCGGCCGTCGCTCGTTGGAAGCCCGAGCGAGAACCGGCCCGACTCGTTGAGCCTGCGCCTGGTCTCGTCGCCAAGCCAGCAGCTCGGCTCGCGCCGCTCGGGCCACACCCCCGTGTTCGCCTCGACAAAGATGGCGTCCGACCACGCGACTCCGGCCGCGCGGCGGCACGTCGTCAGCGTGACGCGGGCGAACCCGCCCCGCCCCTGCGCGCTCACCGGCCCCCTTTCAGGAAGGAACGCGCGGAACGCCTCAAGGATCGCGCGCGCCGGCATGGGCTCGGCGGCGCGTCTCGCGAATTCGCGGAGGGCGGGCCAGCCCGCGGGTTCGGCAAGCATCAATTGGTCCCTCACGGCCTCGAATCGCCCCAGGGCGTCCGCGGCCGTGAGATGGTCCGGCCAGCCCGGAAGGAGGATCCTGGCCACGCGCCCCATCTCGCGCCAACGCGCGTCATCCGAGGCCTCGAGCCGGCCCACGTGGGCCTCGACGCAGTGCGCCTGCACCTCGTCAAAGAGTTCCTGGCAGGCGACCCGGGCGTCCGCCGGCGACAGCCGAGCCAGGTTGAGCGAGCGCAGGAGCGGCCAGAGGGCGAGCAGTTCCTCGAGCCGGCAACCGCCGCCGTAGAAGTCGACCAGGGCGCTCTGGATGCGGGCGTCGACGGGCGGCGTTCCCGCAGTCCCGACCAGGTCGGTGAAGGGCACGCCCCTTTCCTCCATGAGCCGGGCAATGCGGGCATGCGCCGCGTCGGCCCCAGGGAAGATGACCGCGATGTTGTCCGCGCCCTCGCCGAGCAGGCGCACCACGGCGTCGGCGACATGGTCCCCCTCGTCCGACTTCGAGCGTGCGACAATCACCTCCGCGCGCTCGGCCGAGCCGGCGCCGCCTGTCCAGAGCTCGGCGACCGGCGCGCAGCTTTCCTCGGGATCCGGTCGGTCGATGGGGCGCGCCTCGACACCGAGGAGGGCCTGCCAGGCGTCGACCCACTCCTCGCCGGACCCGCCGGCGCCCCCGAATTCCGGCTCGGCGAGCACCACGGCCACCGACCTGCTGCGCCGCGCGAGGGCGGCCAGGCCGAAGAAGTCGCCCCAGCTCTCGGGGCCGCCCGCCAGAATGAGGATCCTGTCGGCGACGGGCTCCGAGCCGGGCGCCACCGGCGCTAGCCCGGCCGCCTCGTCCTCCAGTGGGCCGAGGGCGTAGCCGTGTCGGCCGACCCACGCCACCAGCTCGCCAAACAGCTCGCGCAGCTCCGCCCGCGGAAAATCCGCCGGCCTGAACCCCACCCTGGCCAGGTCCTCGAAATCATCCAGCGCCGACCCGAGGTCGCTCGCCAGGCTCTTCCAGAGCCGGCGCGCAGGATCGCCGGGATCGAGCGGGGCCAGGCGCGCCTCGATTCGGCTTTGCAGCACAAGGAGCTGGAGGCTTCGCCTGAGCCCTTCCTTCTGCACCCGTTTCTTTCTCGCCAGGCCCGGAGTCAGGAACTCGACGCCGAGGAGGGACACGCCCTCGACCACGCACCTCTGCTTGAGCGCATGCGTCTGGCCCCGGGTCGGCGCCACGACAATTGCGCGTTCGAGCCTGCCGCGGCCCTCCTCCAGCCACGGGCGCACGACCCCGTGCCACTCGCTGTCGGCAAAGCGCGAAAGAAACAGGTCGACGCCTGGAATTATCTTCAATTTGGGACGGCCCGCAGCCATCCCAAAAACGCGATCACTTCGCGAGCACGTACTTTGCGGCGTGCGACTTTGCGCGGGACGCAGCGTTCCTGTGGACGACTCCCGACTTCACGGCCCTGTCCATCGCGGAGAGGTAGGCGATCCCCGCCGACCTGGCCGACGCGGCGTCGCCCGACTTGACCGCCGAATCAAACCCCTTGTGCAGGCTTTTCAGGCGCGTCTTGGCTGCCTTGTTCCGGAGGGCCTGGCGAACGGCTTTGCGGGCTGCCTTTGTGGCGGATTGGGTGTTGGCCATGATCGATGTGAAGTTCTGAGCCGGCCAAGGACTCAAACGCCGCGGCGGGAGTCAAGGGTATTGTCGCTACTGTAGCGTCTCAGTTTGAAATTCGGGCCTCGACCCAAAGCGGACCCGACGAGTCGACGCAGTCCGTCGGGCGAGCCGCGCGATCAAGCAGGAACGTAGGTCAACCCGATCACGTCCCCGAAAATTAGAACGCTGGCCGCAAGGCGAAGCGGCGGCCGGGGGCCGGCGAAGTAGGGCGTGCCACCACCAAGCACAATTGGGTGGAGGTAGATTCGGTATTCATCAATAAGACCGGCGTTGGTCAGGCATCCTACTAGGTTTGGCCCGGCAACTTCAATCTCTCCGGCCAGCTGATCCTTCAGCCCGCGTAGCACCGTCTCGATGTCATTCTCGACAAGTGTGGCATTGGGCCCGACCGACTTCAACG
>DATNHT010000059.1:0-7798 GCA_035604815.1 Opitutaceae bacterium | reverse complement strand
GGAATGACCCCTATCGCCTGCTCCTCCTTCTTGTTCTGCTCGCCCGGGCAGTATCCGCGGCCGGTCTTGATCTCGATCTCGGCCTCGAACGTCCGCTTGCTGTCGAGCGTGCAGATGACCTGGTCAGGATTGACGATCTGGATGTTCGCATCGGCCTGGATGTCGGCGGCGGTCACGGCGCCGGCCTTGGAAACCTTAATCGACAGCGAGATGGTCTCCCGTTTGTGGGAGACGATAAGGACCTTCTTCAGGTTGAGGACGATCTCAGTCACGTCCTCCACAACGCCGTCGATGCTCTGGAACTCGTGGTTGACCCCGTCGATCTTGATGGACGAGATCGCGGCCCCCTCGATGGAGCTCAGGAGCACGCGGCGCAGCGAGTTGCCCACGGTGTGGCCGTATCCCGCTTCGAAGGGCTCGGCGATGAACTTGGCATAGGTCGGCGTGGCGCCTTCCTCAACCTTGGTGAGTTTGGAGGGGAGTTCGAATTTTCCGAGACGTTTAGGCATGGCGTGAACTCTGTATTGTTGGGTTGCGAAAGGGTTGGGGATTCCGGCTCAGAAGCGCGAGTAGAACTCGACGATGAGCTGCTCGTTTATGTTCTGGTCCATCTCGTCGCGCTTCGGGAGCCGGACGACGCCGGCCTTGAACTGCTCGGCGTTGAGCGAGAGCCAGCCCGGGACGGTCCGGATCCGGTTCTCCTCGAGATTGCGGGTGGCCATCTGGCGGGAGGCGGGCGCGTTGCGCACGTCGATCTCGTCGCCGGGCCGCACGTTGTAGCTGGCGATGTCGACCTTGCGCCCGTTGACCCGGATGTGCCCATGGTTCACGAACTGGCGGGCCGCGGCGCGGCTCTTGGCCAGGCCGAGGAGGTAGATGACGCTGTCGAGGCGGGTGTCGAGGAGCTGCAGGAAGCGCTCGCCCGTGACGCCGCGCTCGCGCTTGGCGATCTCGAACATGCGGCGGAACTGCCTCTCGAGGAGCCCGTACGTGTAGCGCAGCTTCTGCTTCTCGTTAAGGCCGACCGCGTATTCGGACGCCTTGCGGCGGGATTTCGGGCCGTGCTGACCGGGCGGATAGTTGCGGCGCTCAAGCGCCTTGCCGGAGCCGATCAGGAGCTGGCCGAAGCGGCGGCTGATGCGGGTGGAGGGTCCTATGTAACGAGCCATTTTCTTAAGGTGAGGAGGGTTGGGCCGGGCGTCCTAGACGCGGCGACGCTTGCGCGGCCTGCAGCCGTTGTGCGGGATGGGAGTGACGTCGACGATGGAGGTAATCTCGAGGCCGATCGCCTGGAGGGCACGAATGGCGCTGTCGCGGCCGAGGCCGGGCCCCGAGACCCGGATGACGACGTCCTTCAGGCCGTGCGACATCGCGTTGCGCGCGGCGTCCTGGGCGACGATCTGGGCGGCGTAGGCCGTGGACTTGCGCGAGCCGCGGAAATTGCACTTGCCCGCGCTCGACCACGCGATCACCTGGCCCTTGGGGTCGGTGATCGAGACGATCGTGTTGTTGAAGGAGGCAAGGACGTTGGCGAAGCCCGACGTGATGTTCTTGGAGCCCTTGGCCTTGCGCAGCTTGATGGCTCCCAGCTCCTCCTTGAGGAGATCCTCGGCGGTCGGCTGCTTGGCGACGCCGCCGACAAGCTCCTTCGGCTTCGCGTCAGCGGAAGGGGATGCCGGAGCGCCGGCAGGAGCGGCCGCCGGGGCGGCCGCAGGAGCGCCAGCCGGGGCGGCGCCTTCGGGGGCGCCGGCGGGCTTGGCGCCCTTCGGACCCTTGGGGGCCTTCTCCTTCTTGGGTGCGGACTTTTCTTCGGCCATGGCGTTGATCGGTTATTCTTTGACTTTGGTGACGCCGATCGTCTTGCGCGGGCCCTTGCGGGTGCGGGCGTTCGTGCTGGTGCGCTGGCCACGGACGGGGAGCCCGCGGCGGTGGCGGATCCCGCGGTAGCAGTTGATCGCCTGGAGGCGCTTCAAGTTTCCGGCGATGTCGCGGCGCAGGTCGCCCTCGACCACCCATTTGTGCTCCGTGATCACGTGGAGGATCTTGTTCAGCTGCTCCTCGCTGAGGTCCTGGGCCCGCATCTCGGGCTTGAGTCCGGCCTCCTTAACGACCTGGTCGGCTCGCGCGGGGCCGACGCCGTAGATGTAACGGAGGGAGTACGCGACTTTCTTCTTCGCGGGAATTTCGACGCCGAGGAGACGAGGCATTGTGTTGGGATTAGGGAGAGTTGTGGTTGGTAAATTGAACGGGAGCCGGGGCCGCTCAGCTCGACCTGGCGGGCACAAGTCCCGGGGTCGTGAGGATTTCTGGCCCTTTCTCTGTCGTGAGCACGGTGTGTTCGAAGTGAGCCGAGGGGGAGCCGTCGGCCGCGACAACGGTCCATCCGTCCGGCAGCATCCGGGTGGCATAGCCTCCGAGGTTGACCATCGGCTCTATCGCGAAGGTCATCCCCGGCCTGATCTTGTCCCCCGTGCCGCGCCTTCCGAAATTCGGGATTTCAGGGGGCTCGTGCATCGCGACGCCGACGCCGTGGCCGACCATGTCGCGCACAACGCTGAAGCCGTGCCGCTCGACATAGGTCTGGATCGTGCTCGAAATGTCGCCAATCCGGTTGCCGACCTGCGCGGCGCGGATTCCGAGGTCAAGGGCCTCGCGGGTGACGCCAAGGAGCTTCTCGACTCCGGGCGACAGGGGCGGGACGGGCACCGTGGACGCGTTGTCCCCGATGTATCCGTTGTACTCCAGGACGATGTCGAGCGACACGATGTCGCCCTCGCGCAGGACGCGCTTGAATGACGGGATTCCGTGGACGACCTCCTCGTTGACCGAGATGCAGGTGTGCGCCGGATAGGGGCGTCCACCGTGCTGGTAGCCGTAACAGGCGCTGCGCGCTCCGAGCCGCGCTATCTCGGCGCGGCCCGCCTCCTCCAAGTCCATTGTCGTAACACCAGGCCGCACGAGGGGCTTGAGCGAATCAAGCACCGTTGCGGCGATGGCGCACACCTCGCGCATCCTGGCGATCCCTTCCCTGTCCTTCAGGGGTATCATAGGGCGGCGCCGGCCCCCTCAAGGAGCAGGCCGAGTGTGCGGTAGTGTAAGGCGACGGGCCCGGTTGCACCCGATCGGGCGACCGCCGCGTCGATTTCCTCGCCGCGGGCGTCGAGCCATTCGTCGAACACTCTAGCTTGGAGCAGCGTAGCCGGGAAGTCCGTGAGGACGAATCCCGCATCAGGTTTGCGCGAGAAGAACCAGCGGCGCAGGAGCGCCAGCGTGGAGGCTTCGTTCCCCTCGGCAGGGCCGCGGGACCGCGAAATCCCCCGCCGCATCAGTTCGGCGGGAGAGACGTGCTCAATCTGCAAAGAACGTGCCCGGTCCATCATTTCTTCCATGCGAAAGTCAATCGAGCCGAGCAGAAGGAGTTTCGTCCGGGCGGGAGCGCCCAAATGGGAAAAGAGGTCCAATATCGCGTCCATTCGGACCCTTGTAAAGAGCAAACGGGGGTTTCACTAATGGCTCCACCGGCGCACCGCCCAGGCGATGAGTCCGAACAGGAAGATGGACCCGAGCGCATAGCAGAGCTTGCCGACCGCCTTCAGCTCCAGGGCCTCCCCCAGGGCCCCGGCCCTCGTGCTGGAGCTCCGGGCGCGTATCCTGCCCTTCTGCAGAAACCCGTCGTAGTGGCGCTGCAGGAGGAACGTCTCGATCTGGCGCATCGTGTCGAGGATCACGCCCACCGTGATGAGCATCCCCGTGCCGCCGAAGAAGTAGGCGATCCGCATGGGGACGTTGAGCTCGAAGAGGAGGACATCCGGCATGACGGCGATGATCGTCAGGAAGATCGCCCCGGCCAGCGTCAGCCGCGTCATGATGAAGTCGAGGAACTGCGCCGTCGGCTCGCCCGGGCGGACCCCCGGCACGTAGCCCCCGTATTTCTTCAGGTCGTCGGCGATCTGGATCGGCTTGAACATGACCGAGACCCAGAAATAGCTGAAGAAGAGGATGAGGAGGGCGTTGCCCGAGTAGTACGTCCAGTGGCCGCGCAGCAGGTTCTGGGAGAACTCGCTAAGGAACCGCAGGTTGAACGCCGCGCCCAGCTGCGACATGATCTGCTGCGGGAAGAGCAGGATGGCGCTCGCGAAGATGACGGGCATGACGCCGGAGTAGTTGACCTTGAGCGGCAGGAAGGAGCTCTGGCCGCCCATGACCTTGTTGCCCACGACGCGCTTCGCGTACTGGACGGGGATCTTCCTCTGGCCCTGCACCACCATGATGATCCCCATGGTGACCAGGAAGAAGAGGACGATCATGAGGGCCGCCAGCGGCAGCCCGTGGCCGGTGTTCGTGCCCACCGGGCCGAAGAAGAACTGGTAGGTCTGGGCCGCGGCGCCCGGAAGGGTCGCCAGGATGCCGATCGTGATCAGGAGCGAGACGCCGTTGCCGATGCCGCGCTGCGTGATCTGCTCGCCGAGCCACATCATCAGCATGGTGCCCGCCGTCATGTAGATGACCGAGGTGATGAGGAACGCGGGCTTGCCGACGATGACGATGTTGCCGTAGTCGGTGATGCTGTACCCCGGGAAGAGGCGGGCCGGGTTTTCCAGGGCGAGGATCGTCAGCGTTCCCTGGACCACGCAGATGAGGACGGTCGCGTAGCGCGTGTACTGGGTGATCTTCTGGCGGCCCACGTCGCCCTCCTGCTGCAGGCGGCTGAGCGCGGGGACGACCGCGGTCATCAGCTGGAAGATGATCGAGGCGCTGATGTAGGGCATGATGCCGAGCGAGCAGACGGCCCCCTTTAGAAGCGCGCCGCCGGTGAACATGTTGTAGAGGCCGACGATCGCCCCGCCCGTGCCCCCAGACTGCTGGTCGAAGAAGATCTGCAGCGGGTGCGGGTCGATGCCCGGCAGCGGGATCGCCGCGCCCACGCGGGAGACGAAAAGCAGCGCAAGCGTGTAGAAGATCCGGGAGCGAAGCTCCGGGATCTTCAGCGAGTTGGCGAATGCGGAGAACATGCGCTCAGTCCCCTCAGCCGACGATCGCCTTGCCCCCGGCCTTCTCGATCTTCGCCTTGGCCGATTCGGAGAACCTGGCGGCGGTGACCTTGAGGGCGCGGGTGATCTCCCCGTCGCCCAGCACCTTGACCGACGTTTCGCCGGAGCGGATGAGGCCCGCCTTGGCGAGGGACACCGCGTCGATCTCGGTCACCTCGGCGCCGAGGCCGCCGAGGTCGCGCAGGTTGACGACCGCGATCTCCGTGCGGAAATTGGCGTTGTTGAAGCCGCGGTGCGGGAGCTTGCGGTAGAGGGGCATCTGGCCGCCCTCGAACCCGGGGCGGAAGCTCGAGCCCGAGCGGGCCGACTGGCCCTTGCCGCCGCGGGTGCTGGTCTTGCCGTGGCCGCCGCCTTCGCCGCAGCCCACGCGCTTCTTGCGGTGAACGGCTCCGGCGACGTTCCTCAGTTCGTGAAGTTTCATGGGATTAATTACTTGGGCGCAGGGACCTCGCGGGCTGGGGCCGGTCCTAGGCCTGGCGCAGCTTGGTGAAATCCGCCGCGAGCCTGAGCTTGAGCAGGGCGTTGACCGTCGCGTTCACGACGGCGATGTGGTTCTTGGACCCCATCGACTTCGTGAGCACGTTCTTGACGCCCGCGGCCTCGAGCACCGCGCGCACGCCGCCCCCGGCGATTAGGCCCGTGCCGGGCGAAGCCGGCTTGAGCAGCACCCTGCCTCCGTCGAACTCGCCGATGACGTCGTGCGGGATCGTGTCGCCCTTGAGCTTCACGTGCATGAGCCGCTTCTTCGCATGCTCGGTGCTCTTCTTGATGGCGTCGGGCACCTCGTTCGCCTTCCCGTAGCCGACCCCGATGTTGCCCTTCTGGTCGCCGACGACCGTCAGCGCAGCGAAGCTGAACCGGCGGCCGCCCTTGACCACCTTGGCGCAGCGGTTGATGAAGACCACCTTCTCGATCATCGCCGGGCCGTCGCCCGTGTTCTGGGCCTGGTCGCGCGAGCGGTTGTCGCGCCGCGGCCCGCGCTGCGAGTCGCGCCGGGGCGGACGGCTGGAGTAGGGCGTGGAGGAAGGCGCGGCGGCCGGCGTCGCGGCGGGGGCCGGGGCCGGGGCGGCTGCGGGCGCTGAGGCCGGGGCCAGGGCCGGTTCGGCTGCGGGGGCGGATTCGTTTATCATGGGCGTTGGGTCAGAATACAAGGCCGGCCTCGCGGGCGGCGTCCGCGAAGACCTTGACCTTGCCGTGGTAGCGCGCGCCGCTGCGGTCGAAGACGACGGCGGCCAGGCCGGCGGCCTTTGCCTTCTCGGCGAACGCGGTGCCGAGCACCTTCGCGCCGGCGATGTTGGCGCCAAGCTTCTTCTTGCGCAGGTCCGCATCGAGACTCGACAGGTACACGAGCGTCTTGCCGGCCTCGTCGTCGACCGCCTGGGCGTAGATGTTCTTGGCGCTGAACTTGAGGCTCAGCCGGGGGCGCGCGGCCGTGCCGGAGACCTTCTTGCGTATCCTCCAGCGGCGCTTCTGCAGAAGCAGGCTCTTGTGAATGGTGTTCATGGGTGTTAGGCGACGGTCTTGCCCTCCTTGCGGCGGACGCGCTCGCCGACGATGCGGACACCCTTCCCCTTGTAGGGCTCGGGCGGATAGAAGCTGCGGATCTCGGCGGTGACCGCACCCACGAGCTGCTTGTCGCAGCCCTCGACCTTGAGGCGGGTGCCCTCGGTCACGGTGATCTTGATGCCGTCCGGGACGTCCATGAGGATCGGGTGCGAGTACCCGAGGGAGAGGTCGAGCTGCTTTCCCTTGAGGTTTGCCTTGAAGCCGACCCCGTGGATCTCGAGCTCCTTGGAGTAGCCGGCGACGACGCCCTTCACCATGCCCGCGATGATGGAGCGCGCGGTGCCGTACATGGCGTTGGCGAACCGGGTCTCCCCGATGGGCGCCACGACCACCCTCTTCTCGGTGACGGTGATCGTCACGACAGGGGCGAATGTCTTCTGGACCATTCCCCTGGGTCCCTCGACGCGAACGGTCGTGTCCTTGATGTCGACCTTGACCTTCTCGGGGATGGGGACGGGCTGTTTGCCGATGCGGCTCATGATGGGTGGATCCTTACCAGACGTTGCAGATGAGTTCGCCGCCGGCCTTGTTGCGGCGGCAGTCGGCGTCCTTCATCAGGCCCTTGGAGGTCGAGAGGATGCTGATCCCGAGGCCGTTGAGGACCCGGGGGATTTCGGTGTAGCCGAAATAGAGCCTGCGGCCGGGCGTCGACGCCCGGTTCAGCCCGCTGATGGCGGGCGTTCCGTCAATGTACTTCATCTTGACGACGAGCGTCTTGTGGCCGAGCTCGTCGGCGGCCTCGGAAAAGCCGGAGATGAAGCCCTCGGACCTAAGGATGGCGGCGATGCCCTCCTTGATCTTCGAGTGCGGCGCTTGGCACTCCTCGAGGCGCGCCTTGCTGGCGTTGCGAAGGCGCGTGAGAAAATCGCTGATCGGGTCGGTCATGGCGGATGTTGTGGGATTTTGGAGGCGGCGCGGGTCATATCCGACTCCCGCGGGCCAGGCGGGTTACCAGGATGACTTGATGACGCCGGGAATCTTGCCCGCGAGGGCCAGCTCGCGGAACTGGATGCGCGACACGCCGAACTTGCGCTTGAAGCCGCGCGGGCGGCCGCTCATCGAGCAGCGGTTGCGGATGCGGATCCTGGAGGAATTCTTGGGCAGTTTCTGGAGCTTCGTCTGCGCGGCGAAGAACTGCTCGTCGGTCGTCGCGGGGTTCGCGAGGACCGCCTTCAGCTCGG
>DATNHT010000058.1:0-5147 GCA_035604815.1 Opitutaceae bacterium | reverse complement strand
CCGCTGCCGGGATCTGCGACCCCGCCGGCGCGGCCGTCGGGGTCGGCGCACTGACGCCCGCCGGCCCCGGGTTCGCGGCGGTCGGCGCAGCCGTTGGGGCGGGCGCATTTGCACCCGGGGGCGAAGCCGGGGCGGCGCCCGCCGCCGCAGGGGCGGCTGCCGCGCCCTTGGGCGCGGACGGCGCGGGCCCGTTCGCCGGCGCTGCAGGCGGCTTCGGCTGAGCGGCGCCTTCGGGCTGCGGCGGAACATAGGGAATCGCCTCGGGATAATCGAACGCCGTCTTGAGGTTGACCAGGTAGGCGACCAGGGCGCGCGCGCGCGCCGTCGGCACAATCTCCCAGCCCGCCGCCGGCTCAAGGGCCCCCGTAAGCTGCAGCGCCTGGTCGGAGCGCTGCGCGCCGCTTCCGACGCGGCGCTCCTCGAAGAGGAAGCGGTACGCCGGCATGTCGTCCGAACCCGCGTAGAGCATCCGAAGCAGGTCGTCCTCGTCCGGGGCGGTCGGCTTGCGGTCGCCGAGGTTCGTCAGGTCGGGCCCGACACGCGCCAGCCCGAGCTGCGGATAGGGCTGGTAGATGTAATCCCGGGCGACGCTCTGGCGCTCGCCCCACCCCCTGGCCTGGTCGGACCCGAACCCCGGCCGGCGGACCTGCTGGGTGTGGCACGCCGCGCAGCCGAGGTCCCGGTACACAAGCTGGCCCCGCGCGGCCTCGCCAGGCATCCCTTGGGGGAAAGCGGTCTCCTGGCTGGCGTCAAAATAGGGCGCGAGCGCACCCAGCTGGGCGTTGGACCCGAGGACGATTCCGGCCCAGGACAGGCCCAGCGCGGCGAACAGGCCGAGGAAGAAGATGACATTGCTCCTCACGGCGCCGGCGCCTCCATCGCCGAGGGCGGGTTGAACGACGCGGGCTCGGAAAGCTTCAGGACCGTGCACGCCGTCCCGACGAAGTTCACGGTGAAGGCGATGTTGCCGAGGAGGAGGACCGCCTGCGCGGCGGTCGCCCCGACGAGCCAGGGCCGCGTATGGCCGGCGATTGCTGCAAAGGCGACGGCGGGCTCGGAGAGATCCTGGCTCTGGATCACCGCGGCGGCCCCGAGGGAGCCCACGAGGAGCAGGATCCCCGCGACCGAGAGGAAGAGATGGGCGCGCACAAGTCCGCCCGAGAGCCACGCCCTGCCGGTTATCCGCGGAAGGGCGAAGTAGATCCCCCCGAAGAGCAGGGTCGACGCCGCCCCGTAGAGGGCCAGCTGCCTCTCGGCCTCGTCAAAGTGGGTGAACTGGGTGTGGGCGGCGATCCCGTGGAACGACGTCGCCGCACCGGCGAGCGCGCCGACAATGTACGCGGCGATCCCGAAGGAAATGAACCTGATCGCGATTCCTCCGCCCGAAAAGCAGCCGCGAAGGTTAAGGAGCACGACAAACGTGTGGAAGAGCAAGAGGGCGCTCGAGACGACCGCGACCGAGGCGATCCACGCGGGGACAGGCCCGCCGAGCAGGTGGCGGCCGCCGGTCAGGCCCCCGACGAAGATGAGGCACCAGAAGCCGAGGGACGCGAACTCGTACGAGGGCAGGACCCTTCCCGTGACCCTGGGGACCACGTAGTAGGCCACCGACAGGCCGAGGGGCGCCAGCCAGAGCGTCCAGGCGCACTGCGCGTACCAGCCCGCGGCGATCGCCTGCACCACCCCGCGGGCCGGCGCCGAGAACAGCGTCACGTGGGCGATCGACAGGATCCACGGGAACAGGAAGAGGGCGGCCGCGGCGTACCAGTGCGACGCGTAGGGGACCTCGCGCAGGCGGCCCGACCAAGCGAGGATCCCGGACACGGCGATCGCCGAATAGGAGAAGAGCATGATCAGGTGGACGTAGCCCGGGAGGCCGAGGAGGGCGAAGCCGGTGGCGTCGCCCGTCGCCACCCCGAAAAGGGCCGCGGCGACCCCAAGGTTCCAGAAGACCGCGCCGGCGAGCGCCCAGCCCTGGGCGCGGAGCGGATCGCCGGCGAGCCTGCCCAGGATCCAGAGGGCCAGCGCCAGGCCGGCGTTCGCGAGCCAGCCGTACACGAACGCCGTCTCCGCGAGAGCTCCCGTCCGCCCGTAGGTGAGGACCGCGCAGTCCGAGAGGAACCGCGGCGAATGCAGCTGGACCGAGGCGACGAGCCCCAGGAGCCCGCTGGCGACCAGCCAGAGGAGCCCGAAGAGCAGGAGGAGAAGCAGCGGGGCGCGCGAGCGGGAGTCCGCGGGTGTGACTTCGGCCTTCATGTCATTTCCGGCTTCCGTATTCGCGGACGACAAGCTCCATGGCCCGCTCTACGGGCAGCCGCACCACCCCGGCCTTGCGGTCCACCCACCCGTAGGAGCCCGCCTGGTTCATCTGCTTCTCGCGCAGGTCCGCCAGGTAGTCCCTGCGGCTCTCGGGCGTCGCCTTCCACGCGAGCTCCTTGGGGAGGTTCTCGGGCGCCTCGTTCTGGGGCGCCGCCGGCCTGTGGCGCGCGTACACGCCGACCGCGAGCACCCAGAAGAGGGACAGCAGCACGAGGATGGCGGCGACCGCCAGGAGGGAGGCCGGCCGAGGCGCGGGTGCGGGCTCTTCACTCATCGTGGCTCAGGCATTCGGCGATGCGCGGGTCGCGGATCGGGATCAGTTTCGTCGTCGGCAGGCTGCGCAGGTAGGCCGCGATGCAGAAGCCCCCCACCCCCGCGAGCGACGTCAGGGACCAGACAAGCCTCAGGGAGAAGAACGCGAGCGGGTTGCCCTTCTCGTCCTTCAGGGCCGGCAGGATGTTGTACGCAATGTCGACAAAGATGACGAACAGGATCATGTACGCGATCCGCCGGATGGTCGCGTGCGTGACCTTGTAGCGGTAGGAGAGGAGCAGCAGGAACGGCAGCAGGAAGTTCCCGAATACGAGGAACAGGCTCACGTACCACCAGTCGCCGTACTCCCGGATGTTGTACCAGAAGGTCTCCTCGGGCACGTTCGCGTTCCAGATGAGGAAGTACTGGTCGAACGAGATGTAGGCCCAGAAGACCGTGAAGGTGAGCATGAGCTGGCCGATCGCCCAGAGGTGATCGGTCTTGAGGATCTGCCTGAAGTCGCCCCGGCCGTAGAGCCAGAGCATGATGATGACGCCGAGGGACAGCGCCCCGCGCATGCAGTCCGAGAAATACCACACCCCGTACATGGTCGAGAACCAGTGGTACTCGAGGCTCTTGAACCAGTAGATGGCGGCCGCCGTCAGCGTGAGCGCGACGACCGGGATGCCGAAGCCCGAGGTGAAGCGGTTCTTGTGCGTCCACCTGACGTCGCCGTCCGTGTCCTGGGTGAAGGACGCCTTGCGCAGCCGGGCCGAGATCCAGATCCAGACGGCGAAGAAGCCGAGGGAGAGGATCGTGAAGAGGGGCAGGTTGAGGAAGGCCTCCTTCTTCTCGTAGAGGAGGTCCGTGCGCACCGTGCGCCCGCCGTGGATCTGGTGGAGCGGGTTCATCCACGGCCAGACCAAGTCACCCGGGCCGAAGTACGACGCCAGGATGAGCGGCAGCAGGAGGAGCGCCAGCCAGGGGAACGCCGCCAGCCCGTGCTCGAACTGCCGGCGAAGGACCACCGACCACGACGAGTCGAACACGTGCCAGATGACGATCATCATGAGCATCCCGATCGCCATGGCGGCCCAGAACCCGAACCCGACGAGCCACGAGGTGGCGACGACGTGCTTGTCCGAGACAAGCAGGCCCAGCGCGGTCGCCGCCGTGCCGGCGACGCCGACCCAAAGTGCCCGTGATGCGCCGGTGCCGCTCATTGGGCCCCGAGATCCGGGATGTGCTCCTGCGGCACGTCCTTAAGCGTTCCCGTCCGGGCGCGCTGCAGGGCCCGCACGTAGGCCACCACCGCCCACCGGTCGGCCGGCGAAATCTTGTCGCCGTACGGGTTCATCTGGCCCTTGCCGTTCGTGATCGTGTTGAAGATCTCGCCCTCCGCCATCGCGCGCAGGCGGTCGTCGTGGTAGCTCGCCGTGGCGCCCATCCCGTACGCCCGCGTGACGCCGTTGCCGTCGCCGAGCGCCCCGTGGCACGGGGCGCAGTAGATCGTGAAGCGGTCCCTGCCGCGCTCCATGAGCCTCATGTCCACCCTGACCGCCCTCGGGAAGCCCCGGGCCCAGGACCCGTCGGGCGCCTTGCCGAGGTACATGAAGCCGTCAAAGCGCAGCGGCTGGCCCGCCGGCCCGAAGGACGCGGGCACCGTGCCGGGCGGGGCCGGTCGGTCCGACCGGCCGTCGGCAAAGAAGGGGCTCGCCGTCTGCTGGGTGAGCTTCGGCTGGTACTTCATCCCGGGGAACGCCCATTCCGGGAACACGTCCATCGGGGGATGGACGAACCTCCTGCCCCGAAGCCCGAGCACGGAGACGGTGAGGACGACCACGAAGGCTGTTATGAGGTAGGTCGCGCGCATGGCCTAGCCCTCCAGCTCCGCGACCTCGCGGCCGCCGGCCCTCTCGAGCAGCGCCCTCGTGTTGGCGTCGTCGTAGCGCGGGTCGCTCCTCTCGATCACCACGAAGAACAGGTCGTCGGTCCCGCGCCGGATGTTCTCGTAGTGGAGCACCGGGTGGTAGTGCATCGGCAGGCCGTTAACGAGGAACATGCCGCCGATCGTCGCGAACGCCGTGAAGAGGATCGTCAGCTCGTACGAGACCGGGAACGCGTAGAGCGGGCTGAAGAACGGCTTGCCCCCGACCGTGAGCGCGTAGTCGAACTTGTCCATGTACCAGATCATCGTCATTCCCGTGCAGAATCCGACGATCCCGCCGACGAGCGAGTACCTCGGCACGCGCGAGCGGCCCAGGCCCATCGCCGAGTCGAGCCCGTGGATCGGGAAGGGCGAGATGCAGTCCCACCTCCTGTAGCCGGCGTCGCGCACCTGCGCGGCGGCGCGCAGGAGCGCCCCCGGGGTGTCGAACGTCGCGATGAGGCCGTAGGGTTTCTCAGCCATGGTCGGACCCTCCGGAGGGGGCGTGGCCGGCGTGCGTGCTGGCCTGGGGCGTCACCGCCTTGAGCTCGGCTACCGCCATGATCGGGCAGAAGCGGATGAAGAGAAGGAAGAGGACCGAGAAGACGCCGAAGGTCCCGAAGAAGGTGAAGATCTCCACGACGGAGGG
>DATNHT010000057.1:0-4691 GCA_035604815.1 Opitutaceae bacterium | reverse complement strand
AAGGCCGAGTCAATCCTCCTCGAGCAGGCGCCGGTCGCGCCGCTTTATTTTGGCGCGCACGCCTACCTGATCCAGCCGTACGTCAAGGGGTGGACCCCCGCCCTGCTCGGCTACCACCGGTATGCGTTTGTCCGGCTGGAGGACTGACGTATCGGATTGTCGCCCGCGCGTCCCCCGGTCATCCTGGCCAAAGATGCGGTCCCTCCTCGCCTCGTTCTGCCTGCTTGCGGCCCTCGCGGCACGCTCCCCCGCGGCCGAAGTCAGCTTCGCGAGGGTGTGGCTCCAGTGGCACAAGGCCGACTCGTTCCAGAGCTTCTACGAGTACCACACGGGCCGCGAGCTGACCGGGAAATGGACCGTGCTGCGCACCCAGCCGGACGAGCGCACGGGCCTCTACTTCCTCGTCCGGGTCAAGAACCCCGGGTCCACGGTGCGCGCTGCGGTCTTCTTTGTCCGCGTGGTCACCCCCGAGGCCACGGAGACCAAGGTCTTCAGCTTCCCGGCCGACGTCCGGGTGGGCAGCTGGCTCTTCGAGATCGGCCTGACCGGGAAGGACTGGGGGGCCGAGCATGTCCATCCCGTCGCGTGGGAGGTCGAGCTGCAGTCCTCGGACGGAAGGGTGCTCGCGCGCAAGGCCAGCTTTCTCTGGGAGAAGCCCAGCCCCTGACCGGGCGCCGGGTCCCGATGATCGACCCGAATAACGTCACAAACCCGGCGCGGACGGCGGCTGAGCTGGAGGAGTTCCTTCTGTTCTGCGTGGTGGTGGCCGGCAAGAATGCGGACCAGCAAGCGCGCAAGCTCGACCGATTCCTCGGGCAGCGCAGGCCCTTCGCCTTCATCCGCGCGAGCGAGCGCGACGGCACGCTCGAGGCGCGGCTCAGGGAGGTGCGCCTCGGGAAGTATGCGCTGCTGAGGCGAAGCTTCCGCGAGGTGTCCCGCTCGGGCGCCGACCTGCGGACATGCGCGTGGGAGGACCTGACCCGGTTCCCGGGGATAGGGATAAAGACCGCGAAGTTCTTCGTCCTGCATTCGCGCCCGGGCGAGATGCACGGGGTGCTGGACACGCACGTCCTCGGCTGGATGCGGGACCACTGGGCGCCCGCGGGCCCGCGCCCCCTCGCCGTGCCGCGGCACTCCCCGCAGGACCCGCGCGCGTACCGCTTCTGGGAAACCGTCTACTTCGGGATGGTGTCGGCCCGGCACCACGCGGCCGCCGACGCGCCCCCCGTGGACTGGGCCCGCTTCGACCTCGACCTCTGGAAGGAGAGGCGCGGCGGCGCCCCGGTCCCGCCGCCCTAGCCGCGCTGGATCAGCTCGACCTCGTAGCCCTCCGGGGCGTCGACAAACGCGATCACCGAGCCGGAGCCGGTCCGCGTCGGCCCGTCGCTCAGCTTGTAGCCCTTCTTCCCGATCTTCGCCACGAACGCGGCCATGTCCTCGACCTCGAACGCGAGGTGCACGAGGTCGGGCTGGACCTGGACCGACGGGCTGTTCGGCAGATGGCATAGCTCGATCTCCTCGTCGCTGTTGGGCGTCCGCAGGAAGACGAGCTGCGCGCCCCTGGGCGACGTGTGCTTGCGGCCGACCCTCAGGCCCAGGGCATCCACGTAGAATTTCACGGTGCGTTCCAGGTCGTTCACGCGCATGCGCGTGTGCAGGAGTTTCTTGACCATCCCGGAAGGATAGCGGGTCCGGCACCCGTTCGCAAGCGCAGCGAGGGACGGAGACTGTCCGCGTCCGGGCGCGGGATCCAAATGGACATTTCCAGCAAACCGAACCAGTGTGGATCTGATTCCCCCATGAAGACCCCCATCGTTTCCTCGCTCGGAATGATCGCCGCCGCATCGGCACTGCTCGCCGCACCCGACCCAAACTGGCTCGGCCACGACCGGGACCGCCCGCAGCCCGCGGTTGTCGATCCCGGCACCTTCAGCTCGCAGGACCAGCCGGGCCGGCCCCCCTCCGACGCGACCGTGCTCTTCGATGGGAAGGACCTCTCGAAATGGGTGGCGATGGACGGGAGCCCCACCAAGTGGATCATCAGGGACGGCGTCATGGAGTGCGTCCCGCACAGCGGCTACGCGCGCACGCTCCAGTCGTTCGGCGACTGCCAGCTCCACGTCGAGTGGGCGTCTCCCAACCCGCCGCACGGCAGCAGCCAGGGCCGCGGCAACAGCGGCGTGTTCTTCGGCTACGACCGCTACGAGCTCCAGGTGCTCGACTCGTACGACAACAGGACCTATGCCGACGGCTCGGCGGCGGCGATCTACGGGCAGTACCCCCCGCTCGTCAACGCCATGCTCCCCCCGGGGCAGTGGGAGGTGTACGACATCGTGTGGACCGCGCCCCGCTTCGACAGGGACGGCAAGCTCCTCTCGAAGGCGCGCGAGACCGTGTTCCACAACGGGGTCCTCGTGCAGAACAACGTGGAGCTGACCGGGCCCAGCTCCTGGCTGGAACGCGCGCCGTACAAGGCGCATCCCGAGCGCATGCCGATCGCGCTCCAGGACCACGGCAACCCCGTGCGCTTCCGCAACGTGTGGGTGCGGGAGCTCGGCAGCTACCGGCACAAGGAATTCATGCTGCCCGACACGGTCCTGGACGGCTACGTCGGGGACTATCCGCGCGACGCGACCGACGCCGTGCACGTGCGCCGGGCGCCCGACGGGCTGCTCACATTCACGTTTGGCGGCGTCGATTTCCTGATGCACGCGGAATCCCCGACGAGGTTCTTCGCGCTTACGACGGACGTGCAGGGCGAGTTCTCGGAAAAGGACGGAAAGAAGGAGCTGAGGATCACGGTGGGCGACCCCTGAGCGCCTAGATCAGAACATGTAGCCGATCTCGAGGCGGAAGAGCAACGACGCCGCCAGCTGGTTGCCCGTGAACCGCTGGTAGACGGGCAGCTCGACGTCCGAGTACACCTTGAACGGGTGCCGATCGATCTCGATTCCCGGGGAGAGGACGAGGCGCTCGAAGCCCGAGGCCACGGGATGGGTGGCATTGGCGCCCGCGTCGCTTCCGCGGACGGAGAGCTTCATCTGCGCCACTGGGGAGACCAGCGCGGAGCCGATCGACCAGCCGTTGTAGTAGATCCCGAGGGCCGCGTCGAACTCCGTCCCGGGGCGGTACCGGACCTGGGTCAGAAGGGGGACGTCCAGCAGGCCCTGCACGAAGCCGGACCACCCGTAGTCCGTCCCCACGTTGAAGCGGCGGTAGCCTCCCAGCAGCAGGTCGGTGCTTCCGCTGCCTATCTGGCTGTCGCGGTCCACGTCCCCGTAGGCGTCGTTGTACCTGTAGGAGCCCGTCGGCAGCTTGGCGCCGAACGTGAGCCCGCTGGACATGTCCGGCGAGAGCCCCGTGTAGAGGCCCTGGACCCGGATGTCGCCAATGCCGCTGAAGTTCAGGGAAACGATCTCGCCTCCCGTGGCGCCGCCAGTCGTCTCAAAGTGCCGCCTCTCATAGGGCAGCTCGACCCGCAGCCCCCATGCGCGGCTGAGCATGTCCTGGTACCCAAGGGTGAACCAGCCGGTCCTGATGTCCTTGTCCCCATTGTCCGCGGCGGAGGCCCGCGAGTCGCCGCTCCAGTTGCGGTTCTGGTCCTGGTAGTCGTAGTCGAGGAAGGTCATGACGCCCGAGCCGTCGGGAAACATGGCGTTTGTGCCCACCTCGTAGATCCCGCAGCCGCAGGCGCAGGCCCTTGCGGGGCTCGGCGCCGCCAGGCACAGCAGGAGAGCCGCGCCGATCGCGCACACGGTGCGCGTGCGCCGGGCGCGCCGGTTGTGTCCCGCCGCGCCAGTTGGGGCGGCCGGTTCACGTGGGGCCGGATTCCTCCGGCGAAAACGTAATGAGTTCATGGAAAAGCCATTGTCGTCGTGAGAGTTGCAGTGGGGACGCATGGGCTAGGGCCCCGGCGCGTCCGCGCGGGCCCGGAATTCGGCGAAACGCGTCCGCCGACAAGGGTCTGGCGCCCCGCCCTTTCCCCGAAGGGAGGGCCGGGGCCCGTGGTCGCCCTAGGCGACGGCGTTCCTAGGCGGAGGCACGGGCACGTCGGCGCTGCGCGCCTGGGCGGCCGCCGAATCCGCCACCGGCCAAGTGCGCCCCGCGGACTGGCCCACAAGGGCTGCGGAGCGCTCGAGGATCAGGACCACCTTCGCCGCGCCGGAGGATGGCACCGCCGGCGCGCGGCGGTCCGACGCCTCGCGGGCCCTGCCCACCGCCCTGCAGATTTCACACGGCTTGCCGGGGTCGAACGTCTCGCCTATCGCAGCCGAAAGAGACTCGGTCGCGGCGTAGCCCGCGAACATGCGCGTCCACGCGAACACCTGGGCGATGTCCAGCATGGCGCCGCTGGCGCAGAGCCAGGCGCCCATCAGGGAGACTGCGGACAAGCGGCGAAACATCGCACCGAGACTGCGGCCTTGGACCGGGCGCGCAAGTCTTCCCGTTCTGGACAAAGGCCGGGCGAGGCTGCAGTGTGCGGGGCTAAAGGGCCCGCCCGGAACCGGCCCGCACAGGCATGCCTCGTTAAACCCCGCGCCACCGATCCCGAACCCATGGAGGACAATTTCCTGACCCGTCGCGAGGCCATCGCAAGGACCGCCCTTGCGGGGCTCCTGCTGCCGGTGATCGGGGCCGCGCGCGGCCTGGGGGCCGAGGCTGGGGCGGCTGCGGCGCCGGGCTCGCCCGCC
>DATNHT010000056.1:0-20338 GCA_035604815.1 Opitutaceae bacterium | reverse complement strand
TGACGGAGATCCGGATCAAGCGCATCTCGGCCTACAACCGATTCGAGGCGGACGAGAAGCTGAGGAGGATCGAGGAGGAGACGAAGGAGGTGAGGCACGAGCTAAGGCACCTGACGGCGCACGCGGTCAGGTGGTTCGAGGCGCTGCAGGAGAAATACGGCAGGGGCGCCAAGCGCCGCACCGAGTACGACGAGATCGAGCAGATGAGCGCGGCCGAGGTTGTCTCGGCGAACCAGCGGCTCTACGTGAACCGGGGGGAGGGATTCATCGGGCTCAACTGGCGCCAGCACGAGTATGTCGGGGACTGCACGATCCTGGACAGCGTCCTTTGCGTCATGGCCGACGGCTCGATGAAGGTGTCCAGGGTCGCGGACAAGGTATTCATGGGCCTCGGGATCCTCTACTGCACCGTGTTTCCGAAGGAGGGGGACGCCTCGTTCTACACGATGATCTACCAGGACGGGGCGAGCGGGAAGGCGTACGCCAAGAAGTTCCAGATCGGCGGCGTGACGCGCGACAAGCTGTACCCGCTCGCCAGGTCGGAGGGCTCGCGGGTCGCCTATCTGGAGGTCAGCGCGGGAGAGAAGGCCATGCCGGGGCGGGTCCACGTGTCGCTCGACGGGCGCTGCCGGGCCAGGGTTCGCGAGTTCGACTTCGACCTGTCCGCGATTTCGGTCGGCAGCCGCTCGGCGAAGGGGCTCAAGGTCACAAAGTGGCCGGTGAAGGACGTGAAGCGGATCGATCCCCCGTAGGCGGACGCTAGGCGTAGCGGTCCTCGGTCCAGGGGTCGGCGGTGTTGGAATAGCCGCGCACCTCCCAGAAGCCGAGCTTGTCCTCCGCGAGGAACGTGACCGCCTTGACGAACTTCGCGCCCTTCCAGGCGTAGAGCTTCGGGATGATGACGCGGGCGTGGCCGCCGTGCTCGCGGGCGAGGGGGGCGCCGTCGAACGAGGTGGCGACCAGGGTGTCGTCGTCCAGGCACCTCTCTAGGGGAACGTTCGACGAGTAGCCGTCGTAGCCCGTGAAATAGACGAAGCGCGCCTCCGGCCTCGGGCGCGCCAGGTCGTAGAGGGTCGTGAAGGCGACGCCGCCCCACCGGCAGTCGAACTTGCTCCACGTCGTGACGCAGTGGAAGTCGCTCACGTCCTCGACCTGGGGGAGCGCGTTGAATTGGGCCCAGGTGAGGACCGTCGGGTTCTCGACAAGCCCGTCGAGCGTCAGCGTCCATTCGCGGTGTGAAATGTCCGGCTGAACACCCAGGTCCAGCACGGGGAAACCGCTTGTCAGCTTCTGGCCGGGCGGCAGGCGGCCGGCCGACGCGACGGGCCGGGCCGTGACGCCGCGCGCCCTCTGCTTCTCGGCCCACTTCTGCTTCGCCTCAATGTAGCGATCCCTGGACATCGGGAGGAAATCTTGGAGCGATCCGGGCCGGGGGCAAGACGCCCGGCGCCCGGGGGAGGGGAGCCCCGGGGCGCCGGACGGCTAGAACGAATCGTCGTCCTGCAGCGCCGCGGCGACGGAGGCGCGCCGCCTGAGATAGTAAAGGGTCATCCCGCCCTGGTAGAGAAGGGTCGCAGCCGCGACGGCGAAGTACACCAGGCGCTGCATCTCGAGCAGGACCTCGTCGACGTTCAAGTCAGCCTCCCGGATCGAATCGGCGAGCTCCTGGGTCACCAGCGGGCGCAGGGCCGCGATGTCCGGTCGGGCGAGCCGGAAGGAGACGTAGGTCAGCATCACGGCCATCAGGTAGAGCTGGCTCGAGACGAGCCAGCGCATCCCCTTCACGTCGGCGGCCCGCAGCAGGTTTGCGCCGTGGAGCTCGATGGCGCCGGCGGCCGCGACGAGGAGCCCTATGACCGCGCCGGTGACGTCGCGAAAGGCCGCCGAAATGAGGGCGAAGCCGCCGGCGACCACGAGGATGGACGTGCCGTCAAGCCGCGCCACGCGCAGGACGCGGCGGAGCCTTTCGGGGGGGAGGAGGGGAGGCTTCATGGTCGGCGCGAAGGGCTGTCATGCCCCGGGTCGGGGGGGAATCTCAAGCTTCTTCGCTTGGAACCCGCGGGAAACGGCCGACGGCCGGGCCTCGCCCGGCAAGTTTGGGGATTGCGGTGCCAGGGATTTCGCCGATAGTCGGGCCAGCAAACACCCCGTTACCCATGGATACCCCAGTCTCGGCGCTAATAGGGCGCAAAGGGTCAGCAGTGCACGCCGTGCCTTCGACGATCACGATCACCGAGGCCGTGGCCGAAATGAACAAGCACCGGATCGGCAGCATCCTGGTCCTCGACGAGGGCAGGATCTCGGGAATCTTCACCGAGCGCGACGTCCTCCTGCGGGTCGTCGGCGCCGGCATCGATCCCAAGACCGTCCTCGTGGCCGACGTGATGTCGAAAAACGTCTACACGATCCCTTCGAGCACGACCGTCGAGCAGACTATGGCGCTCTTCGCGGAGCGGCGCTGCCGCCACATCCCGGTCGTGGACGACGGCCAGCTTAAGGGCCTGATCTCCATTGGCGACATCTCCCGCTGGGTCGCCGACGTCAGCCGCGCCGAGGCGGACCACCTGAAGAATTACATCGCGGGCGGGTTTTCCGCCTGAGTGCGCAGGCCCGGGTGTCCGGCCCTCCTCAAACGCCGGATTTGACGTGGCCGCGAGGGGCGCCATTTTCCCATTCCCACGCGCCCCATCCATGAAAACGATAACGACCGCACTAGCCTTCGCACTCGCCGCCATGTCCGCCCGCGCCTCCATCATCACCCGCGACGTCGATTACGAGCAGGGCGGCGTCAGGCTCCGGGGCTTCCTCGCCTATGACGACGCCAGGGCCGGAGCCGGCAGGCTGCCGGGGGTCCTCGTCGTGCACGAATGGTGGGGCCTGAACGACTACGTCAAGGGCCGCGCCGTGAAGCTCGCCAACCTGGGGTACGTCGCGTTCGCCCTCGACATGTACGGCAAGGGCGTGGTCGCGACGGACCCGAAGACGGCGGGCGAGCTGGCCGGGCAGTTCCGAGGCAAGCCGCTCATGGCCGAGCGCGCCCAGGCGGGGCTCGACCAGCTCCTCGCTACGGGCCTGGTCGATCCCGCGAGGGTCGCGGCGATCGGCTACTGCTTCGGCGGGTCCACCGTCCAGGCGCTCGCCTATTCGGGCGCGCCGCTCGCGGGCATCGTCAGCTTCCACGGGGGGCTGATTCCCGCCTCCGCGGAGGTCGCCGCGAAGCTCAAGGCGAAGATTCTCATCTGCCACGGCGCGCTCGACCCGTCCCTGAACAGGGACGCAATCGATGCGTACATGAAGTCGCTGGATGACGGGAAGGTCGACTACCAGTTCGTGCAGTACGCGGGCGCGGTGCACGCATTCACAAATCCGGGCGCCGACGCCATTGCCGCCGCCAACCCGGGGATGAAGGGTTTCATCGGGTACAGCCCGTCCGCCGACCGCCGTTCATGGGCGGACATGCAGGTCTTCTTCGACGAGATCTTCGCCCCGTCGAAGGGCTGACGGTTCCTTGGCTCCCTCCCCGTGGGTGCAAGGATCCCCGGGTGCCGGTTCACCGCGTGCGGACGGCACAGGACCCTGCTCAGGGCGTCGGGCGATTAGCCGGCGATCCGGCTGCGCTGACCGTGGCGCACCCGATCACCCGCAGCAGCTTGGCGCGCAGCATGCTCCACCGGGCTTTGCCGCGGTGACCTCGGCGGCGAAGACCTTCGACTCGAATCCGCGCTTCGATTCCCAGCTCGCAATAACCTGCTCGCTGTTTCCCTTCGGCTTGATGGAGATGCCCCCAAAGCCCGCCTCCTCAAGAATCAGCGCGAGCTCCGCAAGGGGCGTTGCGCCGGCGAGGCAACCGCTGTACAGCGCGAGGTCGCCCCGGACCGCCTCCGGCAATTCCTCGCGGGCCACCACGTCGGAGACCGCTAGCCTGCCCCCCGGACGCAGTGCGCGGAACGCCTCCCTGTAGACGGGCCGCTTGTCAGGGCATAGATTGATGACGCAATTGGAGATCACGACATCGACCGTCGAGTCCGCCACGGGGAGGGCCTCTATCTCGCCAAGGCGGAACTCCACGTTGGCATATCCCCCCTTCCTGGCGTTGGCGCGGGCCTTTGTGAGCATCTCCGGCGTCATGTCCACGCCTATCACCCGTCCGGCGGGGCCAACGGCCCTGGCGGCCAGGAAGGCGTCGAAGCCGGCGCCCGATCCGAGATCGAGCACGGTCTGGCCGGGCTTGAGAGAGGCAAGCGCGACGGGATTGCCGCAGCCAAGGCCCAGGTTGGCGCCGTCAGGCACGGCCGCCAGGTCCTCCAGCGTGTAGCCGAGCTTGCGCGCCTGCTCGCTGTTGTCGCAGCACGCGCTTGCCGACGGCGAAGAGGGGCCGGAGCGGCAACAGCCCTCGGCAGGCCCTCCGCCTTGCGTGAGGACAGCGTCGCCCGCGGCGATGGATCCGTAGCGGCGGCGAACCTCGGCCTTGATGGTCTCGGAGTCAGGAGTTGTTTTTTTCATGTTTTCGAATGAGTGGAGGCGGCGTTCGCGTGGACTCGTGGCGTGGCAGGCCGCCCGGGCGTCAATCGCCGTCGCCGGCGCTGATCGCGGCATGGGCCAATCGCTCGGGGTGCAGCGCGCCCCGCGGCAGCCGGAGCGCGACCAGGGCGGCGGCCAGCGAAAAGCCAAACGTGCCCCACAGACAGCCGGCGAGTCCGGAAAGCTGAAACAGGACGCCGGAAAGCAGGCACCCGATCAGCCGCCCGCCCGCATTGGCCATGTAGTAGAACCCAACGTTGAGCGCGACCTTGTCCCCGTCGGTGTAGTCGAGAATCAGGTAGGAATGCACGGCCGAGTTGACCGCGAAGACGACGCCGAACAGCGCGAGGCCGGCGATGATCGCGGTCCTGGCCGGGACCCCCGCTGAAAGCGACAGGGGCACGGCCGCGGCGACGCCCGAGAGGACGCATGCAGTCCAGGCCGCCGTGACGCCAGTCGGGTTGCGCCCGCGCAGCACGGCCGGCGCCGCGGACTGCACGATCCCGTACCCGATCACCCAAAGCGCCATGAAGGAGCCGACTTGCGAGAAGGTCCACTCCAGCGTGCCCTCGAGGAAGATCGGCACGCCGACCACGAACCAAATGTCGCGGGCCCCGAAAAGGAAGAAGCGGGCCGCCGAAAGAACGTTGATCTCCGGCTCCTTGGAGAAGAGCTGCCTGAAGCCGACCTTCGTCTTCGCCTGGCCCAGGTCGGGGGGAAGCGCGAGCCATGCGCCAAGCGAGACGCCCAGCAGCACGCCGGCCATGGTCCAAAGCGCACCCGCGTAGCCCTCGACGCTCAGGAGAAGGCCGCCCAGGAAGAACCCGGCTCCCTTGAGCGCGTTCTTTGAGCCCGTAAGCATGGAGACCCACTTGAAGAGCGTGCCGTCCGTGTCCCTGGGAACCAGCACCCGGATCGAGCTCTTCGCGCTCATCTTGGTGAGATCCTTGGCGATGCCGGACAGGGACTGCATCACCATCACATAGGTGACCGAAAGGGCCTCGGGCCAGGTGGGGTTCAGAAGCGCCAGCAGCCCAAGCGACGCAACCTGCAGGAAGAGGCCACCGATCAGCGTGACGCGCAGCCCCGTCCGGCTCCCCAGCCAGCCGCCGAGCAGGTTGGTCACGATGCCGAAGAACTCATAGAACAGGAATAGGAACGCCAGCTGCACGGGGCTGTACCCCAGGTGGAAGAAGTGCAGCAGCACCAGCATCCGCAGGGCGCCGTCGGTGAGGGTGAACCCCCAGTATGCCCCCGTGATGACGACGTAGTTGCGCAGGTTCACGGAGTCACATCGACAGGGCGACCTTGCGGGCCAATTCGGCCATGCGGTTGGCGTAGCCCCATTCGTTGTCATACCACGCGTAGATCTTCACGAGCGTCCCGTCGACGACCATGGTCGAGGGCGCGTCGACGATCGCCGATCGCGGGTCGCCCTTGAAGTCGACGGAGACAAGCGGGCGCTCCTCGTAGCCGAGGATGCCGACCAGCGGGCCCGCAGAGGCGGCTCCCTTTAGCAGGCCGTTCACCTCGGCGACGGTGGTCGGCCGCCTCACCTTGAAAACGCAGTCGGTGAGCGACGCGTTTAGGAGCGGCACGCGAATCGCGTGGCCGTTCAGCTTGCCGAGCAGCTCGGGGTAGATGAGCCCGATGGCGGTGGCGGATCCGGTCGTGGTGGGAATGAGCGAGAGCCCTGCCGCCCGGGCGCGCCGCAGGTCGCTGTCGGGCCTGTCGACGAGGCTTTGCGTGTTGGTGGCGTCATGAATGGTCGTGATAACGCCGTTTTCGACGCCGATGCCCTCGTGAATGACCTTCACGATCGGCGCGAGGCAGTTGGTCGTGCACGACGCGTTCGTCAGCAGATGGTGCCTCGCCGGGTCGTAGAGGCCGTCATTGACCCCCATCACGATGTTCAGCGCGCCGCTCCTAACCGGCGCCGCCACGATCACCTTCTTCACGCCCCGCTCAAAAAGCATCCCCAGGTCCTCGGGCCTGCGGAACTTTCCGGTGCACTCGAGGACGATGTCGACGCCATGCTCGGACCACGGCACGTCGGCCGGCCTGGCAAACTCGGCGAAGGCGACCCTGTGGCCGCCGACGGCGATCGCTCCTTCCCGGGCGCTTGCCTCGCGGGTCCAGCGGCCCTGAAGCGAGTCGAAATTCATCAGGTGCGCGGCGCATGCGGCGCCGCCCTTCACCTCGTTGACCAGCGCCCAGTCGAATTCCGGCCAGTCCCAGGCCGCCCTTAGGGTCAGCCGGCCTATGCGGCCAAACCCGTTGATGCCGATGCGCGCCCTCTTCATCGGGTCGTGGTCACCTCGGGGAGGTCGCGCGAGGCCGCGCGGCCCTGCCGCGGGACGACTGCGGGACGCGGACCTTGGTCATGCAGCATATGGGGCTGCTTCCCTCAAACTTGGCCTTGAGTCTCCCCAATCTGGCCGAGTCGCGGCCGAAGACCGGAGTCTCGCGGGCGCAGTCCTGCAGGCACGCCAGGTTGGCCGACAGCTCCCCCGACGGCCGGTCGGGCAGGCGGTAGACCATCCAGTTGGCCTTTCTCCTGACAGCGACCAGCCCGCGGGCCCTGAGGTAGGAAAGGTGCTTGGAGACCTTCACCTGCGGCTCCCCGAGGATCTCCTGGATGTGGCACACGCAGAGTTCCCCGCCGTGCAGCAGGTTGAGGATGCGCAGGCGGGTCCGGTCGCACAGGCACTGGTAGATCTGGGTCAGCTTCATGGGGTCCTTCGCGCGGTCGATCTATATTCCTTATAGGGAATATACCGCTGCATACATATTGCAAGCCAATTCAGCGGAAGCCGGCCCGGGCTCCCGGTCTTCAGAGCCGCCGGCGGGGATGGCCCGCCGACGTCAGGTAGCGGCCGCGGGCCAAGCGGACGCAGATGCGTGCGCCGAACGCGCCGCTGAGCCCCCGCGTCGTAACGACCCGGCGCCTGGGGCCGGAGTCGAAGACCCGGCCCTCGCGCAGGAGGAGGGCGTGCGTGAACGCCGGCATGATCTCCTCGGCGTGGTGGGTGACGAGGACAAGGGCCGGCCCGCGGCGGCGCCTGGCGACGCCCTCGACAAACCAGAGGAATTCCTCGCGGGCGACGGGGTCGAGCCCGGCGCACGGCTCGTCCAGGATGAGGAGCCTCGGGCGGGCCATGAGGGAGCGGGCGATCAGGATCCTCTGGCGCTCCCCCTGGGAGAGGTGGATCCATGCGCGGCGGGCCAGGTGCGCCGCGCCGACGAACCGGAGCAGCCTCGCTGCCCCGGCGGTCTCCGCGCGGGTGGGGTGCGCCCAGAGGTCGAGCTGCGCGTAGCGGCCGCTCACGACCGTCTCAATCGCCGTCTCGGCGGGCGGGATCGAGGCCTGCAGGGCGCTGGTCACGATCCCTATCTTTAGCCGAAGGTCGCGCCAGTCAGTCTCCCCGTACCTCTTGCCGAGGAGCGCGATCGAGCCGGACGAGGGCGACAGGTACCCCGCGATCGACTTGAGGAGGGAGGTCTTCCCGCAGCCGTTCGGCCCGAGGATCGCCCAGTGCTCGCCCCTTTGGACGCGCCAGTTGACGCTGCGAAGGATTTCCGTCCGCCCGCGGGAGACGCAGAGATCCGAGACACTGAGAATTTCGGCCACGCCCGCACGATGGGGGAGGGCCCCCTCGAATTCAACCGGGTCTTGATCGGCCGCGGCCGATGCCCGAAGCTGGGTCCGGCTTCCTCCCATTGACCCTCGTCGACACCCACACCCACCTGGATTCCGCGGCAAGGAGCGGTGGACTGCCGGACCTTGTCCGGCGCGCGCGCGCCGCCGGCGTGGAATGGATGATCGCCATCGGGACGGCTCCCGGCGACTGGGATCTCAACAGGGAGCTCGCGAGGGGGAACCGGGAGTGCATCCGCCACGCGGTCGGCATGCACCCGTGCTGCGTCGACACGGGCTGGGAGGCGGCCGTCGCAGGCATCGCGCGGTTCTGGGAGGCCGGGGCGGACGACGTCCCGGTCGCCCTGGGCGAATGCGGCCTGGACCGCTTCCACCTGCCGAAGGAGCCCGGGGCCGCCGCGCGCGCGTTTGACCTGCAGAGGGAGGCCTTCGAGGCGCAGCTCTCGATCGCGCGTCGGCTGGCCTGCGCGGTCGTCGTCCATTCGCGGGGCGCGTTCAGCGAGTGCGTCGAGGCGATCGACGCGAGCGGCGTCGACTGGAGACGCGTCGTCTTCCACTGCTTTGCGGAGGGCGAGGCCGAGATCCTCCAGCTGGCGGCCCGGGGCGGGCGCGGATCTTTCACCGGCATCCTGACCTACAAGAACGCGGACGCTGTCCGGGCGGCGGCGAGGGCGCAGGGCCTGGAACGGCTCATGATCGAGACGGACGCCCCGTATCTCTCGCCGGTGCCCCAGCGGGGGAAACCCAACGAGCCGGCCTACCTGCGCCACACGGCGGAATACGCGGCGCGCCTCTTCGGGGTCGGCCTCGACGAGCTTGCGGCCGCGACGACGGCGGCGGCGCGAGCCTTCTTCGGCTTCTAGGGCCTCCGGCGCCCCTTTTCAGGCCTCGTCGAACTTGCGCGCGAACAGCTGCTCGAGCTCGGCCAGCATCTGCTGCGCATCCTCGCCCGTCACGAGGAACTTGACCTTTGAGCCCTTCCCCGCGGCCAGCATCATGAGCCCCATGATGCTCTTGCCATTCACCTGCTCCTCGTCCTTTTCCACGAACACCTCCGCCTTGAACTTGTTGGTAATGCGCACGATCATCGCTGCCGGGCGCGCGTGGATCCCCAGCTTGTTCAGGACGACAAGCTCCTTGACCACGTGCGGGCCGGCAGGGGTCGTTTCGATGGGATTCATGGGTGTTGGATTTGACAGGGGATCAGGCGAGCCGCTTACCCTCCCCAGCTAGGCCCGGCTTGCAACTCAAAAACCAGATGGCAGCATCGCCCCGGATGCCACGAATAGCAATAATCGTACCGTGCCGTCTGGAGTCCAAGCGGTTCCCGAGAAAGCTCTTACACAGGATCAACGGCAAGCCGCTCCTCTGCTGGGTGGCCGAGCGGATCCAGCGGGTGGCACCCGATCTTGACCTCTGGTTCGCGGTCGACGACGAGGCGCTCACGGGCTGCCTTGCTCCGGGAGGATTCCGGACGGTGATGACGCGTGTCGACCACGCGAGCGGAACGGACCGGATCTCGGAGGCAAACCGGAGCGTGGGGGCGGAGCACGTGATCAACGTCCAGGCGGACGAGCCCTTGGTTTCCGCCCGGCAGATACGCCTGCTTGCCGACCTGATCGCCGGATCCGCCGACATGGCGACCCTGGCGACCCCCTTCAGGACCGCCGAGGACTTCCGCAACCCGAACCAGGTCAAGGTGGTCTGCGACGGGAGCGGACGCGCGAGGTATTTCTCCCGGGCGCCCATCCCATACCCGCGCGACCGAGGGGGCGAGCTTGACGACGCCTGGGTCGCGGCGAACCCCTGCTACCGGCACCTGGGCGTCTACGCGTACAAGGCCCGGCTTCTCGAGGATTTTTCCAGGCTCCCCCCCGGGAGGCTGGAGGAGATCGAGCGCCTGGAGCAGCTGCGCGTCATCGAGAGCGGACGGGAGATAGCCGTGGGCCTGACCGACGAGCCCACGATCGGCGTGGACACCCCCGAGGACGCCCGGAGGTTCGAGGAGTATCTGCGCGGCCCCTAGCCCGGGGCGCGCAGCTCAGATCTTCCCGGCCTTTCGGGATTCCACCATTCTGTAGAAGTCCACGAATAGCGGGTCGGCGTCGCTCGGCCCCGGCGACGCCTCGGGATGGTACTGGACGCAGAACACGGGAAGCTCCGCGTGGCGCAGCCCCTCGACCGTGTTGTCGTTCAGGTTGTACTCGGTCACGACCGCGCCGCGGTCCCTGATGCTCGCCGGGTCGGTCGCAAACCCGTGGTTCTGGGCGGTGATGGACACCCTGCCCGTCTCGACGTTCTTGACCGGCTGGTTGCCGCCCCGATGGCCGAACTTGAGCTTGAACGTCGAGCCGCCGAGCGCGTGCGTGATCATCTGGTGGCCGAGGCAGATCCCGAACATCGGGAACTTCGGCAGGAGCGCCGTCACCGTCTTGTGGATGTACGGAAGGGCGGACGGGTCGCCGGGCCCGTTTGAGAGGAAGACGCAGTCGGGTTGGTGCTCCTCGATCTGGGCGCAGGAGGCCGTCGCCGGAAACACATGGACCTCGAAGCCGTGGCGCACGAGCTTGCGGTAGATGGTGCGCTTGGCCCCGCAGTCGAACGCGGCCACCCTGAACTTCCTGGATGGTGGGACCGAGGTTCCGAAGGAGGTGCCCACGGGCACGTAGGCACGGTTGTGGTTCGCGGGGTCGTCGCTCGCCCAGATGTAGGGCTCCCTGCACGTGACATCCTTCACGTAATCGGCGCCCGCCATGTCCTTCCAGCCCCGGGCCAGGGACACGGCCCCCTCGTCCGGGATGGGCAGGGTGCTCAGGCAGCATTTCATGGCCCCGCTGACGCGCAGCTTCTTCGTGAGCGCGCGGGTGTCCACCTCGCTGATCCCCGGTATGCCGTTGGCCGAAAGGTAGTCGCCCAGCGAGAGATGGGAGCGCCAGTTGCTCGGGGCGGGCGACAGCTCCCGCACGACGAACCCGCTGGCCTTGGGCGCGGCCGCCTCGGCGTCCTCGTCGTTGACGCCGTAGTTGCCGATCTGGGCCGCCGTCATCGTGACGATCTGGCCGAAGTACGAGGGGTCGGTAAGGATCTCCTGGTAGCCGGTCATCGAGGTGTTGAAGACGCATTCCCCGGCGATCGTGGCGGCGGAACCGAACGCGACCCCGCGGAACACGCTTCCGTCCTCCAGGGCAAGCACGGCGTGTGGTCTAGACGGCATCGGGGATTCAGGAAAGTCAGCGGGACCGCAACTGCCAAGGAAAATGCCCCCGTCGGCTTTCGGAAACCGCCATTTGACAACGGTCGTTAGGTGCCTAACGATGATGCCGACGCCAATGTCCTACACCGAAGACCGCTCCTCCTGGTTCGAAGGCCAGGGACTTTGGCAGCACGTTCCCGAGGCAGAATGGCGCGACTGGTCGTGGCAGCTGAAGCACCGGATCACGACGAAGGAGCAGCTGGAGCGCTACATGACGCTCACGGAGGAGGAGAAGGCCGGCTGCGAGTTCGCGAACAAGAAGCTGGCGCTGGCGATCACCCCCTACTTCTTCAACCTGGTCGACCGGGGCGACCCCGCCTGCCCGATACGCAGGCAGGTGATCCCGCGCGCGGACGAGATGGTCGTGAGCGCCGAGGAGATGCTCGACTCGCTGGGCGAGGACGCGCATTCGCCGGTGCCCGGCCTCGTCCACCGCTATCCCGACCGCGTGCTGTTCCTCGTGACGGACCGCTGCGCGGCGTACTGCCGGTATTGCACGCGCAGCAGGCTGGTCTCGAACGCGCAGGACTACAATTTCCACCCGGAGTACGAGAAGGGCCTGCGCTACATCGAGGCCCATCCCGAGATCCGGGACGTCCTGCTCTCGGGCGGCGACCCGCTCCTGCTTTCCGACAAGAAGCTCGAGCACATCATCAGCCGCCTGCGCGAGATCAGGCACGTGGAGTTCATCCGGATCGGATCGAGGATACCGGTCTTCCTGCCGCAGAGGATCACGCCCGAGCTCTGCGAGGTCTTCAAGAGATACGGGCCGATCTGGATGAGCATCCACACGAACCACCCGAGGGAGTGCACGGCCGAGCTCAAGGCGGCCTGCGAGCGGCTGTCCTTCGCCGGGGTCCCTCTCGGCAACCAGAGCGTGCTCCTGAAGGGCGTGAACGACGACGCGGACGTGATGAGGGCCCTCGTGCACCGCCTTCTGCGGATGCGCGTGCGCCCGTACTACCTCTACCAGATGGACCTCATCACCGGTGGGAGCCACTTCAAGGTGGATGTCCGCAAGGGGATCGAGATCATCCGCGCGCTGCGGGGCAACACGACGGGGTATGCGGTGCCCCAGTACGCGATCGACGCGCCCGGGGGGGGCGGCAAGGTCCCGGTCAATCCCGAGTACGTGGAAAGCATCAACGACGACGAGGTCGTGTTCCGCAATTACAAGGGCAGGCAGTTCCGCTATCCGCTGAAAAGCACCCCGGGATTGCCGGCCGAGGCTGCGGCCCCGTTCAGGGAGGCCCCGATCGTCGTTTATTAGTCATTGGTTTCCAAATAGTTGGCTTCGCTTGTAAAAACTTTGGTATTTCCGCGGAAATATTGAATGTTTTGGGCTAGGGCGCGTCTTACTCCGCGTAGTCAGCACTGTTCGCAAGAACGGTGAATGTTTGTAGCTCTTACGGTTTGCTTGGTGTTAGGTCACACGGGCCGCTTCGCAAGGAGCGGCTCTTGTGTTTACGGAGTGTAAGAATACGGGTGCGGGCCCCGGGGCGCGCGCCGGAAGCTTGTGCCGCGCCCGCGGAGGGAGGAGAATCGGCGGATCCACACTCGGTGCCCCTTCCCGGGCCCCGGCGACCGGAGGTAACGACAACAAAGTGATGAAAAAACTCGGCTTTCTTGTCGCAATTGCCGCCCTGGCCTGGGTCATGTTCAAGGTGAGGGACAAGGCCGTGAACCTGGTCGACGTGTCCGAGGGCGCGCTCGCCCGCCAGAGGGCGAAGGGCTTCTCGGCGATGGAGGAGAAGCAGGAGTTGGAGAAGATCGCCAGCCACGCGTCCGGGACGGGCAGGGCCGAGGATGAGATCGACAGGAGCCCGTTCCATCTCCTGGCGACGACCCCCGCCGGCAGGTATCTAAGGATCGCCGGACCGCTGACATTCCACGCGAGGGAACCCGTCCGCCTCGTGCTCGAGATACACCCGGACTTGGTCGCGGACGACATGCCGCTATCGCCGGGGACGGGGGGCGCCCCGTCCCGGCCCGACCTGCGGGTCGCAAACACCTCCTTCGAGGTCACGTTCGAGCGGGCCGGCGCGGCCGGGCCCGTCCCGTACAGGGCCGCCTGCAGCCTGGCGCCGGAGCCCTCCGACATCTCCGTAAGCCTGGAGATCGGGGGCAACCACGACGCGTTCGACGCCGCGTCAAAGAAGATAAAGGCGCAGGAGCATGCGTGGGTCATCGGGAGCGCGGAGGCGCGCAGGCAGCTGGAGGCGCTCCAGGACAGCTACGTGCCTAACACGAAGGGCACGTACCAGGTTCGCGCGGTCTACCGGAACGGAAAGTTGGTGACGGCGCCGGTCACGGTCGTCATCACCGACTAGGGGCCGGGGATCGGACCCGTCAATCCAGGCGTATGACAATTGCGGCGAGCCAAGCGATGCCGGGCGGAACCCGTGCGCCCCTCCCGGGGGCGCGATGCGCCGGAATCGGCCTGGTCGCGCGTGTCCCATGACGCTCGCGAAACCGAGGATCGCCGCCTGCGCGATCGCCGGGCACGCGGTCTTCGCCTATCTCGCGGCCGAGTGGGTCGACATCAACGTCGTGCTCATGCTGGTGGCGATATGCGCCTGGCCCTTCTGGTGGGCCGTCCTGGGATTCAAGGAGCTGCGCGTGCGCCCCGTCTACTGGAGCCTCGCCATAAGCTCGGTCATCTACCTGCCGTCGGTGCGCGTCATCCTGCTCATGGTTTCCTTCACGAGGGGGGAATCGCCCTGAGGCTCCCCGGCCGGCCGGCTCCCCGTCAGAACCACGCCCGCTCGCCCTTCGCGTAGGGGATGTCGGCGTGATAGGCCCCTGGGACCTCGATGTAGCGCACCGCGCGCGTGCAGCCGATCTCGGACGAGAAATAGCCGAGGACCGTCAGCTCCTTCATCATCCTGAAATAGTGCGGGGGTTCGCCCGCGGCCTTCCCCGCGTACTGGGCGCGCTGCTCCTTCTCGAGGAGGTTGGCGACGTCGGTGCGCTCGGCCGGCGTGCTCTCCATGAAGGATTTGCCGGCCTTCGCCCTGCAGGCCTCGTCGATCAGGCGCAGCCCCTCCCTGAAGACCGCGTGCTCCCTGTCGGTGTAGCAGTCGGTCACCATCATGGCCATGAACGCCCCAATGTGGACGGCCTTCGCCCCTGGGATGTCCGTCGCCGGCAGGATCGTTTCGCCGACCTCGTCGAGCAGGGCGCGGTCGGCGTCGGTGAATCCAGCGGCCTTCTTGTCGGGCATCGGCTGGCCGCCGAGGATGACCTCCGACCCGACCATCGCGCCGCCCAGCAGGAGAGCGATCCGCCGGACGGCCTCGCGCCTGTTCATGGCCGGGTGGGGCGCGCCCCTCGCGGATTCGGCTGGTCTGCGCGGCCGGCTCACAGGTCGCCCCTCCTGAGCGCGTCGACGGCGAAGCTGGCCGCCCGCGCCGTCAACGCCATGTACGTGAGCGAGGGATTCACGCAGGAGGTCGAGGCCATGCAGGCCCCGTCCGTCACGAACACGTTGCGCGCGTCCCAGACCTGGTTGTGCCCGTTTAGCACGGAAGTCCTCGGGTCCCGGCCCATGCGCGCGGTTCCCATCTCGTGGATCGCCTGCCCGAAGTCGTAGCCTTCGTCGTACGGCTTGACGTTCCTGACCCCCGCGGCCTCCAGCATCTCCGCGGCGTCGTTCATCATGTCCACCCGCATCCTCCTCTCGTTGTCCCCGATGGCGCAGTCCATGGAGAGAACCGGCAGGCCCCATTTGTCCCTGGTGCTCCTGTCGAGGCTGATGCGGTTCCCGTGGTTCGGAAGCACCTCGCCAAAGCCGGTCATGCCGATGCGCCACTCCCCCGGCTCGGTCAGAGCGTCCTTCATCGCGGCGCCGATTCCGAGCTCGGCGATCTCCCGTCCCCATCCGCTGCGGTCTGCGCTGCCCTGGTAGCCGAATCCCCGGGTGTAGCTGCGCCTGTCCCCGAAGAGGTTCCGGAAGCGCGGTATGTAGAAGCCGTTCGCCCGGCGCCCGTAGTAGTACCTGTCCAGGTACCCCTCCACGTCGCCGGAGGCCCCGGCGCGGAAATGATGGTCCATGACGTTGTGGCCGAGCTCCCCGCTGCTGCTGCCCAGTCCGTCCGGCCAGACGTCCGTGGCCGAGTTCATGAGCACCCACGCCGAGTTGAGGGCGGAGGCGCACAAAAAGACGATCCTCGACTTGAACTCGCGGGTGGAGCCCGTCTCGGCGTCGAGGACCTCGACCCCGGTGGATTTCCGGAGGTCCTTGTCGTAGAGCAGCCGCGTCACGATGGAGAACGGCCTCAGGGTCAGGTTGCCGGTCTTCGCCGCGGCGGGCAGCGTGGAGGACTGGGTGCTGAAATACGCCCCGAACGGGCACCCCAGGTCGCACTTGTTGCGGTACTGGCAGCCGGCGCGGCCGTTGTGGGGCTCGGTGAGGTTCGCGACGCGCCCGATGATGAGGCGCCTCGAATCCGCGTAATGGGCCCTGATCCTAGCGGCGACGGCCTTCTCGGCGACGTTGAGCTCCATCGGCGGCAGGAACTTCCCGTCCGGCAGCTGCTCCAGGCCCTCGAGCGAGCCGCTTATGCCCGCGAACGCCTCGACGTGGTCGTACCAGGGCGCCACATCCTCGTAGCGGATGGGCCAGTCGACGCCGACGCCCTCCCTCAGGTTGGCCTCGTAGTCGAACCTGTTCCAGCGGTAGCTCTGCCGCCCCCACATGAGGGAGCGGCCGCCGACTTGGTAGCCCCTGAACCACGTGAAGGGCCTCCTCTCGACGTACGGGCTTTCCTTCTCGTTCGTCCAGTAGTCGGCGTTGGCCTCGTTCATGAACCAGTCCCGGGTCATGGTCGCGTGCACCTCCCTGATCTGGTTCGTTATCCTGCCCCTGTGCGCGATCTCCCAGGGGGCCTTGAGCGCGTTGGCGTACCCGGCGACGTGCTCGATGTTCCTGCCGCGCTCGAGAAGCAGCACCTTGAGGCCGTGCTCGGTCAGCTCCTTCGCGGCCCATCCCCCGCTTATGCCGGAGCCGACAACAATGGCGTCGTGCGTCTGTTCAGTCATGGCCGCTTCTGGGGCATCGATCGGGAGGGTGACGAGAGAAGGTTTCGCGCCGCAGCGCAAGGAGAGAAGCTCCCTCCCTGCGGCGGGAGGCTGCGCGCGTCCCCGGTCGTGAATCGGCTTCCCAAACGGGCGGGGACGTGCTGTATCTCTTGCCCACCCCGATGTCCTCCGTCGCAGCCAGGCTCCTGTGCGCGAGCGTGCTCGTCTCGGCCTGCGCCGTGGCGCAGCCGCTGCCGCCCGCGGGCGAGCTCGGCGATTTTTCCGGGCGGACCGACGTCGGGGCCGTGGGCCGGCCGGGGACCGCCTTCTACGACGCGGCCCGCGGCACGTACACGGTCGGCGCCAGCGGGGCGAACATGTGGTTTGCGGAGGACGCCATGCACTTCGTGTGGAGGAAGGTCGCCGGCGACGGGTCGATTTCGGCGGATATCGCCTTCGTCGGCGCGAGCGCGCAGCCGCACCGCAAGGCCTGCCTGGTCCTGCGCCAGAACCTGGATCCCGGCTCCGCCTACGTCGACGTGGCCGTGCACGGGGACGGCCTCACGTCGCTGCAGTTCCGCGACGCCGAGGGCGCGGCGACTAAGGAGATCCAGTCCAACGTGGCCTCGCCTCAGCGCGTGCGCCTGGACAAGATCGGGGACACGGTCTACCTGTCGGTGGCGCGCGCCGGCGAGGAGCCGCATCCGTCGGGATGCCTCTTCCAGCTGCACCTCAACAATCCGTTTTACATTGGGCTGGCGGTGTCGGCGCACGACAACGCGGCATTTGAGACCGCGGTGTTCTCCAAGGTCGAGATCGGCAGGGCGTCGCCGGCCGCGGCCGCGCCCCAGGGGGGGCTCAAAATCATCACGCTGCCCTCCGGGGACCGGAGGGTCTCGGACCGCTGACGCCCGCCGGCGCCGTCGGCTGCGGCGGCCGGGCGCGCGGCGTTTCCTTTTGCGCGGCGGCGCGCGCCGCTTTTCCTTTCAATAGATGATCTCGTTCAAAGAGGGCAGGGGTCCGGGAGCCAAGAGGGCCGCCGCGCGCGTCCTCTGCCTTCGGCTGGTGATCGCCGGGACGCAGCCCCGAGTCTGGAGGCGCCTGCTCGTCCTCGAGACGATGTGGCTCTCGCGCCTCCACGACGCGATCCAGATCGCGTTCGACTGGTTCGACTACCAGACCCACGTGTTTGCGCTCGACGACCTGAAGTTTGGCAACCCGCTCAAGCGCGACGACCTCGTGGTCGAGGACGACCGCGACGTGACGCTGGCGGACCTCAACCTGGCGCACCGCGACCGGATGGCCTACGAGTACCAGTTCGGCGAGGGGTGGCGCGTCGACATCCGCGTCGAGAAGGCGGCCGCGGCCGCAAAGGGCGCCCGGTACCCGGCGTGCGTGGCCGGGGAGCGAGCGGGCCCCCCCGAGGACTGCGGCGGGCTGGAGGCCTACCACGACATGCTTGCGTGCCTCAAGGAGCCCGACTCCGTCCTGGGCAAGGAATGGCTGGGGTGGCTCGGGCCCGAGTACGATCCCGGTCTCTGCGACCTCGACAAGGTGAACCAGGCGCTCCGGAAGCTCGGGAAGTGAGCCGGGCCCGCGCCTTGCGGACGCGGCCCCGCTAGGCGCCGCCTCCGGCCGCGGCGACGGCCGAGAGCTTCTCGCGCAGGTGGGTCACCCTGAGCTTTGACTCCCGGTTGCGCACGGCCATCGCGTAGGCGGCGGGCTCGCCCACGATGAACACCTTGCGGCGGCCGCGCGTAACCGCGGTGTAGAGCAGGTTGCGCTGCAGCATCATGAAATGGGCCTTGAGGAGCGGCACGATGACGACCGGGTACTCGCTCCCCTGCGACTTGTGGATGCTGATCGCGTAGGCGAGCGCGAGGTCGCCCATCTCGGCGCGGGTGAAGGTGTGCGGGTCGCCGTCAAAGTCGGCCGAGATCTGGCCCGACTCCTGGTCCGTGGACGTGATGGCCCCGATGTCCCCGTTGAAGAGGTTCTTGTCGTAGTTGTTCCTGAGCTGGATCACCTTGTCACCGGGCCGGAATTCGCCCGCCTGCGTGCGCATCCCGGGCGCGCGTCCGTTGAGGGCCGCCTGGAGCTCGAGGTTCAGGTTGGCGACTCCCGCGACGCCCTTGTGCATCGGGGCCATCACCTGGACGTCGCCGACCGGGTCGACCCGGCCAAAGTTCCCCGGGATGTACTCGGTGCAGAGGCGGATCACCTTGCGGACGCAGTCCTCGGCCGAGTCCGCGACAATGAACGTCAGGTCGCTCGACGCCTGGACGCCCGCGAGGTCCGTGGCGAACCGGGGCAGCGAGGCGTCGCCCGAGTTTATCGCGTGGGCCGTCGTGACGATGCCGCTCTGGCCCTCCTGGCGGAAGATGACGGACAGGCGCGTGACCGGGGCGCCGGAGGCCGTGATCATGTCCTGGAGCACGTTGCCGGCGCCGACGCTCGGGAGCTGGTCGGTGTCCCCGACCAGCAGGAGGTGGGCCCGGGCGGGCACCGCCTGGAAGAGCGCCGACGCGAGCCACGTGTCGAGCATCGAGACCTCGTCCACGATGAGGAAGTCCGTGGCGAGCGGGTGCGACTCGTTCGCCGTGAAACCCGCGGCCGGGTCGTACTTGAGCAGCCTGTGGATCGTGGAGGCGAATCCCCCGGTCGTCTCCGCGAGGCGCTGCGCCGCGCGCCCGGTGGGCGCGGCGAGGTGCACCCTCACACCCTTCGCCTTGAGTATCTCCACGAGCGCGCGCAGGATCGACGTCTTGCCCGTGCCTGGCCCGCCGGTCAGGATGGAAAGCTTGTTGCCGAGCGCGTTTCCGAGGGCGGCCCTCTGGAGCGCGTGGAACTCGAAGCCCGCCCGCTTCTGCGCCCATTGGATCGCCGCGTCGGTCCTGACGGGGGGCAGCCCGCTCGCGGCGCGCGAAAGCCTCGCTACCGCGTCGGCGATCCTGCGCTCGGCGCGGTCGTCCGCGGGGAGCTGGACCAGCCCTGCGCCCGGAAGCGGCGCCTCGGGCGGGGCCTGGGCGTGGCGCACGAGGTGCCCGGAGGCGACGAGCGCCCCGACCCGGGACGCGACGAGCTCCGCGCGGGAGTCGAGCATCTGGGCGGCGAAGTCACTGAGCCTGGCCTCATTGCAGGCCGTGTGCCCCTCCTCCTTGAGCGTCTCCATCGCGAAGAGGATCCCCGCGTCCAGCCTCGGCGGCGCGTCGTTTGCGAAGCCCAGGTTTATCGCGATCCGGTCGGCCGTCTTGAAGCCGATCCCCTCGATCTCGCGCGCCACGCGGTAGGGCTCCGAGGTGAGGACAGCCTTGGCCTGCGTCCCGTACTGCTTGACGAGCTTGACGCACTGGCCGGGGCTCACCCCGTAGGTCTGCAGGAAGATGTACAGCTCCCGCTCCGTGCGCTTGCCGTCCCAGGCCTGCTTGATCGCGGCCGCGCGCTTGCGCCCGATTCCCGGGACGCTTCGCAGCCTCGCGGATTCCTCGCTCAGGACGCGGAACGTGTCGGTGCCGAAGGCGTCGACGATCTTGTTCGCGTACACGCGGCCTATCCCCGGCACGAGACCGCTCCCCAGATACTTGCGGATGCCGTAGACGCTCGCGGGCAGCTCGCTCCTGAACGTGGCCACCTTGAACTGGGCGCCGTGCTGGGAGTGGCGGGTCCATTCGCCGGACAGGTGGAGCGTCTCGCCGCATTCGACGCCCGGGAGCGCCCCGACGATCGTGACCGGCCCGGGCTTGGCGGTTCCCTCCGCAGTGTCGGGCCGGAACTCGGCGATCGTGTAGTGGTTCTCCTCGTTCAGGAAGATGATGCGCTCGACGACTCCGGTGAGCGCGGAGGGTGCGGGGGATGCTGGCACGGGCTGCGGTGTGTCTTCCGAGCGA
>DATNHT010000055.1:0-16987 GCA_035604815.1 Opitutaceae bacterium | reverse complement strand
CAAGCCAGATGTGTCATCGCCGAAGCTAGGTTGGATCGAATAGCTGACGGGCCTCCTTTTGTCGGTGACATTTGGGATGCCTGACCTAGCTGTCGACGTTTAGGTCGTCGGATTGCCGGAGCGGCATCCGCCCCGCGCCCCCGAGCGGGGAAAAGTTCCAAATTGCCCGGATGCGTCCGCCCGTGCAGGAGGTGAATGGAATGGCGGCTGTGTGGGCCGCGGGACTTGAAGCGCTTTATAAGAGGGCCAGCCATGCGGGACGGTGCAGAGGCAAGGCGGCCACATACGGGCCGTTACGAACCAGTGCGACGTCCCGTTATTCAAGACGCTTTTTCCACAAGGGGGCCACGGGCGATCCTCGGAGCTTGGCGAGTCTGGTCGGCTTCTGTCGTGTTCCATGGACAATTCTTGTGGCTGGGTAAATGTAACGCCGGTGTGCGACGGGGTCATCGAGTGGAGTAGTTAGAGGAGGCGACGCACCGAAAAACGTCGATATCCCTTTGAAAAGGCGCGTCCTGGCAGCCCTGGACACGATCCGTCAGAATGTGGAGATGGTGGACGCTACTGGGCTCGAACCAGTGACCCCGTGTGTGTGATACACGTGCTCTAACCAACTGAGCTAAGCGTCCGCATGAGGGGCGGGGAATTTAATGCCCGCTGTCCCGGAAGCAAATCTGTTCTTCTAGCCTTTGTAACGGAGGAGAAGCTGTTCAGGCGCGCCGGCGGCGCAGCGCGAACAGCGCGACTGTGAAGGCGCCCACCACGAGCAGCGCCCAGGTCGAAGGCTCGGGGACTGGCGCGAAGTCGAGGACCAGGTTGTTGCCCATCTGAACGACGGCGAACTGGCTAGCGCTGACCAAACTCGAAAAATCCGTCGTGGGGTCCACCGCGAAATCATTAGGACTAAACCCCGAGATCGACGCGGCCGAGAGCAGCGTCCACGTGTAGGGCAGGCCTGGGTTGAAGCTCGCGGGGGATCCCAGCTGGAACTGGCCCATCGCGTTAACCGCCACGAGCTGGATCGTGAACTCGTTTGACGGAGGACTGTTGTTCGCGGTGATGTTCACGGAGCTGCCGGGGGCGCTGATCGTGCCGTAACCCGTCCCGGCAACCCCCCCGGCATTCATGATCGAGAACTGCATGAGGCCTCCCGGTCCGAGCGTGAGCGAAGCGTTGGCCCCGAACGAGAGGGTGCCGATTGGAGCCGGCGTGCCCGCCGGTGCCCCGGACGGGACGAACGTGCCCGCGACGACGGTCGATCCGTTCTTGAAGGTGAGGGTTTCGGGGCCCGCGGGCGCGATCGAGCCGTAGCCTCCGACCACGGAGCCGTCGTCGACCGTGACCGCATTGGCGACCGTTATGCCGCCATCGACGCTCAGTCCACCTCCCTGGACGATGACGCTGTTTCCCGGGCCAAACGCCTGGTTATTGTTTGCGAACACCGTTCCGCCGGCGATCGTGGTGGTGCCGGAGAAACTGTTGTTGCCGCCGAGGGTGAGCGAGCCGGCCGGGCTGCCGAGGTAGGTGATGTTGCCCGATCCGGAAATCGTGCCGGTAAGGTTCAGGGCATTGGGGTCGTCGGTGCCGAACTGGACGTTTGCGCCTCCTTCAAGGAAGATGGGATTGGCGAGTGCGACACTGGGGATGGCGGCCGCCAGCGTGGTGCCGTTCTCAAGCGTCAGGAGCGCGGTGCCGATGGGCCCCGATACTATTGAGCCCGAGACGACAACGGTCGAGCTGCCGAGAAGAAGCGTGCCGTCCCGCATGTCGACGCCTCCGAAGAAAGTGTTGGCACCCGTCAGTTCGAGCGCGCCTGTCGCGCACCAGTCAAATCCGCCAGTGCCCGAAAGCAAGCCGGTCAGCGTGAGATTGTTGCTGCCCCCGTCGTCGTTGTCGACGTAAGCCCCGTCAGTATTGAGCACGATTGCGTTTGCCAGCGTGACGTCCGGGGCCGAGGGGGAGATCTCGGAGGAGCCTCCCGTGAACGTCAGGGTGCCCGTGCCGACGGGGCCTGATGTGATGCTGCCAGGTGGGCCCACGGTCGAGCTGCCAACGAAGACCTCGCTCTGCACCGTGGTGCCGCCCGAATAGGTGTTGTCCCCGGAAAGCGTCTGCGAGCCGCTCCCGCCGATGAAGAGGCTCCCGGCCCCGGTGATGTTCCCTGGGAAGACAAAGGGCCCGGTTGTGGCGTCGTCCAGCGCGGCGCCCCCGGCGATGCTGACGGTGCCGCTGCCTTCCGAACCCGAGATACCGGCGATCGTCTCGTTGAAGTTCACGTTTAGCAGCGAATCGAAAGCCACGGTTATCGGGCTGTTGGGGGAGAAGCTGTTCGCGGCGCCGTCGGCGAGCGTGCCCGCGAACAGGGCCGTGCCACCCGAATAGGTGTTGGCGCCGGAAAGCGTGACCTGGCCCGATCCCTGCAGCTGCACGCTGAGCGCCCCGGAAAGGACCCCCGCATACGCGGTATTGCTGGAGAGGTTGAATTCCAGGGTCCCGCCGCCCGATACGCCGGGGCTGTTGATGCTGCCGGTGGCTCCCCCGTTGCCCAGCACGAGCAGGCTGCCCGAGCCTATCGTGGTGGGGCCGCTGTAGTTGTTGGCTCCCGTCAGCGTCAGCACGTTGCCTCCCTCTAGGTCGATCCCGCCGCCCCCCACGATCTCGCCCGAGAACGTGGTGGTATACGGGCCGCCGTTTCCGGTCATCACGAGCTTGGTTCCGCTGTTCGCAACGCTGACGGCGCCGTTGCCCGCGCCGGCGTCGCCCAGCCCGCCGATGGCCTCGTTGAAATTCACCACCAGGAAGCCGGGATTGGCGGCCTCCACCAGGCTATTTGGCGAAAAGGCGTCCGCCGCGCCGTCCTGGAGCACCCCTGCGTTCACGGTCGTGATGCCCGAGTAGGAGTTGCTGGTGCCCGACAGCGTCGTGAAGCCCGAGCCCTCCTGGAGCACATTCAGGCCGCCCGAGAGAGCCCCGGGGTAGATGTAGGAGCCGGCGAGGAAGAAGGCCAGTGTCCCCGTCCCGGACACGCTGGGGCTCGCGATGCTGCCGGTCTCCCTCCCGAGGAATCCGATCGAGACCGTCGAACCCGGGCCGATCACGGTCGGGCCCGTGTAGGTGTTGTTGCCGGAGAGCCCGAACGTCCCGCCGCCATTCTGCGCGATCCCGCCACTGCCGGAAATCACGCCGGTGAAGGTCGTGGAGAAGGTGCCGTTCATGGAGAGCATCGCGCCGCTCGCGACCACGACGGAGCCGTTGGCGCCAACGTCATCGCTTAGCCCACCAATTGTCTCGTTGAAGTTCACCTGGACGGCGCCGGGACCTGCGACTTCCAACACGCTGTTCGGCGAGAAGGCGTTGGCGACCCCATCCGCAAATATCCCCGAATCGACCCGGGTGACGCCCGACCACGTATTGCTCGTCGAATTCAGGGTGAGCGTGCCGACACCGCCCCCGAAGATTCCCATGACAAACTCCCCGGCTCCCGAGATCGATATGTTAACCGCGACCGGGTTCGTGTCCTGGTTGGAGACCTGGTTCGTGACCTTCAGGGTCGAGCCCCCGAGGGAATTCAACGTGAACGCGCTCGTGCTCGCGCCTCCTATGTCGAGGTTGCCGACCGTATAGTTCGAATCGACCGTCGAGGTGAATGGGCCTGAAACCAGGGTGAAGAAGACGTTCGTAGCGGCGCCGCTCGGCGGAATTCCCGGCATTCCCAGAATGCTCCAATTGGTTGCCGTGCTCCAGTCAGTTCCCGGACCACTGCCGGTCCACGTGGCGTTCGTGATGGCCTGCGCGTGCACCCCCGGGGCACGAACCAAGAGGACGGCCATGGCGCAATGCGCGAAACGGAGCTTCACGGGCCGGCAGTGTTCTGCAGCCGGTTGGCGGCCACAAGACCTTTTCGGCAAATGTTCGTAATAGGAAGGCAAAGGATCTAGGAGGCTCTTCCGCGGCTTTGCCCGCCAAGTTTTGACAGGTACGATTGACCTTAAGGCACTTATAAGACCAATAGCCTTGGAGACTCCGACTTGTACGCCTCGGCGAGCAGCACGACCGGATGGGCGACGCGGGGATACCCCTGCGCACCGCCCGACGCCGCGGCAAACCCCTGCTGAATCAGCAGCTGGCATCCTGGGTTCGCGGTGGCGACGATGCTCGCCCCGGTCGACCGGAGGTGGCCCACCTTGCGGTCCAGAAGCCAGCGCGACGTCCGGGGCTGCGTGATCGAGTACACCCCCGCGCTCCCGCAGCACATCGTGGACTCAGGGCACTCCCTGAGCTCGACGCCCGGGATCGCCTTCAGGATCTCGCGCGGCTGGGCCGTTATCCTCTGCCCGTGGCAGAGATGGCAGGCCTCGTGGTAGGTGACTGCGACCGGCGGCGGTCCCGGCGGGGGCGCAGCGGGCCTGCGGAATCCGATCTCGACCAGCCATTCGGAGATGTCGCGGACCTTGTCCGACCACGCGGCCGCCCGCCCGGCGAACTCGGGGTCCCCGGCAAGGAGGTGGTCGTAGCGCTTCAGGTGGGAGCCGCACCCCGCCGAATTCGAGATGATCGCGTCGTATCGCCCGGCATCGATCGACTCGATCTGCCGGCGGGCGAGGACCCTGGCCGTCTCGAGGTCGCCGTTGTGGGCGTGGAGCGAGCCGCAGCAGGACTGGGCCCGCGGCGTCGCCACCTCGCAGCCGTTCTCGAGGAGCACGTCGACGGTGGCCCGGTTCACGTCGGAGAACGCGACGTCCTGGATGCACCCGGAAAGGACGGCGACCCTGTGCCGCACGGGCCCGCGGGGCCCCTCGACGGCGGCGATCACGGCGTCGGAAAAATGCCTGCGGATCGGGATCGCCTGGCGCTCGAGCTCGCCAAGCCTCTTCGGGAGCAGGGAAAGGAATCCCGACCCGCGCAGCAGCCGGCGGAATCCGCTCGCTTGGTGGAGCCACAGCAGCCGGCCCGCCGCGCGGAGCGCCCACGGGCGGAGGAGGAGGAATCGCAGGGTGAGGGCGCGGATCAGCCTGCGCGATCGCCCGGATGCGGCGCCGCTCCTCTCCGACTGGGCGCGCCCCGCCTCGAAGAGCGTGGCGTAGTCGACCCCGGCGGGGCACGCGGTCGTGCACGCCAGGCATCCGAGGCAGTAGTCCATCTCCTGCGCGAAGGCGCGGGTCGTCCCGAGCTCGCCGTCCGCGATCGCCCGCATAAGGGAGATTCTCCCGCGCGGCGAGTTGCGCTCCCGGCCGGTCTCCAGGTACGTGGGGCACGTGGGAAGGCAGAGGCCGCAGCGCATGCACTGCTGCAGCACCGAGTAGTCCAGGGACCGCAGCAGGTTCGGCTCCGCGCTCACAGGTCGAGGATCTTCCCCGGGTTGAGGAGGTTGGCCGGGTCGAGGGTCCGCTTCACACGCTTGAGGAGGCCGTAGCTCGCGTCGCCGTACTGGCCCTTGAGAAACGCCTTCTTCGCGAGCCCGACGCCGTGCTCGCCCGTGATCGTCCCCCCCAGGGCGAGCGCCTCGGCGAAGATCTCCTTCATCGCGAGCTCGACGCGGCGCATCTCGCCCGGGTCCCTCTCGTTCGTGAGGAAGGTCGGGTGGAGGTTGCCGTCGCCGAAGTGCCCGAAGGTGGCGATCTCCAGGCGGTGCCTGAGCGCGGCCTCCTGGATGAACCGGATCATGCGGGCAAGCTCGCTCCGGGGCACGGTCGCGTCCTCGAGGATCGTGGTCGGCTTCACCCGGGCGAGGGCGCTGAACGCGCTGCGCCTGGCGGTCGCGAGGCGGGCGGCCTCCGCGGCGTCGGCGGCGACCCGCACGGAAGTGGCCCCGTTGCGGCCGCAGAGCTCGCCTATCCTCGCCGCTTCGTCCGCGACGGCCGCGGGATGGCCGTCCACCTCAATCAGGAGGAGCGCGTCGGCGTCCAGCGGCAGCCCGACGTGGGCGTACGCCTCGACGCAGCGGATAGTCCTCGAGTCGAGGAACTCGAGGGTGCAGGGGACGATCTTCGCCGCGATGATGGCCGAGACCGTCTCGGCCGCGGCCTCCATGCGAACATACGTCGCGAGGAGCGTCTGGCGGGCCGCGGGCCGGGGCAGGAGCTTGAGCAGCACCTCCGTCACGATCCCGAGCGTCCCCTCGCTGCCGATGAAGAGGTCCTTCAGGCTGTAGCCCGCGACGTCCTTCACGCACTTGTTGCCGAGCCGGCAGATCTCGCCGTCCGCGAGCACCACCTCGAGGCCCATCACGTAGTCGCGCGTGACGCCGTACTTGAGGCCGCGAAGCCCGCCGGAATTCTCGGCGACGTTGCCGCCGATCGTCGAGATCCTCATCGAGCCCGGGTCGGGAGGGTAGAAGAGGCCCGCGGCGTCGGCGGCGTCGTAGATCGCCTGGGTCAGGACCCCGGCCTGGGCGCGGAGCGTGAAGTTCCGGGCGTCGAGCTCGACAAGCCTGTCCATGTTGACGAGGCACAGGACGATCGAGCCCGGGGAGGGAACGCTGCCGCCGCTCAGCCCCGTGCCGCTTCCCCGGGCGACGACGGGAACCTTGTGCGCGCCGGCGAGCTTGACGACGGCGGCGACCTCGGCCGCGCTCCGCGGGAAGACGACGGCCCTGGGTAGCTCCCTCAGGGCCGCGGTCCCGTCGAAGGAGTAGGGGATCAGGTCCTCCCTTTCGGTCAGCACCTGGCCCTGTCCGAGGATTTGGGTGAGTTCGTCGATCAACGGGATCCTGTTGCGGCGAGGAGGCTGGGGGCTTGACGGGCAAAAATCGAGTCTGCGCAGGCTTGCGCGGGACAGGGCACCGAAGCATGTATTGCGACACCCCAAGAGACATGAGGCCCATTGCGATGAGATGGATGCTGGCGGGAGCGTGGCTGCTTGCGCTGGTCGCCGGCGCGGGCGCGGCCGATTCCCCGCGGCAGCAGCAGACGATGGATTTCGGCTGGAGGTTCATGCTCGGCGACCCGGCCGGGGCCCAGGCCGCCGGGTACGACGACTCCTCGTGGCAGGCGGTGGACCTCCCGCACGACTGGAGCATCCACCTTGGCTTCGACAGGGACTCCCCCTCGGGCCGGCCCGGGGGGTATCTGCCCGCCGGCATCGGATGGTACCGGAAGGCCTTCCGGGTCCCGGAGTCCCTGAGGGGCCGGCAGGTGTCGATCGAGTTCGACGGCATCCGCGAGCACGGCGAGGTCTGGATCAACGGCCACTCCCTTGGCCGGCGCCCCTACGGCTACACGAGCGTGGTGTACGACATGACGCCGTACCTGAACGTTGGAGACGAGGGCAACGTCCTTGCCGTCCGCGCCGACAACTCGCACCAGCCGAATTCGCGGTGGTATGCCGGATCGGGGCTCTACCGCCACGCATGGCTGCTCGTGACCGACGCGCTTCACATCCCGCAGTGGGGCACGTACGCGACGATCCCGCGGGCGGCGGCGGACGCCGCCACGGTGTCAATCGCCGTCCGGGTGGCTAACTCCGGCGCCGCGGCGGCGCAATTCACGGTCGTCTCGGCGCTTCTCGACGCAGGCGGCCGGGAGGTCGGCGGCGCGCGCAGCCCCGGGGCGCTGGAGCCCGGCGCCCAGGGCGAATACGCGCAGCAGATCGAGGTCGGCAGGCCGAACCTCTGGTCGATCGAGGCTCCGCACCTGTACCTCGTCCGCACGGCGCTGCGAATCGGCGACCGAGACGTGGACCGGTACGACACGCCGGTCGGCATCCGCTCGACCGCGTGGGACGCCGACAGGGGCTTCATCCTGAACGGGGCCCCCGTGAAGCTGAACGGCGTGTGCCTGCACGCCGACGGAGGCCCGGTCGGGGTGGCGGTTCCGGAGGGCGTCTGGATCCGCAGGCTGCATGAGCTGAAGGAAATGGGATGCAATGCGATCCGAACGAGCCACAATCCGCCCGATCCCGACTTCCTCGACCTGTGCGACCGGATGGGCTTCTGCGTTATGGACGAGATATACGACGAGTGGCAGATGCCGAAGCTGCAGTCGCCCCAGGGATGCCACCTGTACTATGACGAGTGGCACGTGCGCGACACGACCGACTTCGTCCGCCGCGACCGGAACCACCCCTGCGTCGTCCTGTGGAGCGCGGGCAACGAGATCGGCGAGCAGGTCACCGCGGAGGGCGCCGCCGTCCTGCAGGGGCTGGTGGACATCTTTCACAGGGAGGACCCGACGCGCCCGGTCACCTGCGCGTGCGACAAGGTGTACGCCGAGCCGGACAGCGCCACGGCCGAGTTCATGGCGCTTCAGGACGTGGCGGGCTACAACTACGTCGACCGCTGGCGCGACAGGGCGAACCTGTATTACAGCCCCGACCGGCACCAGTTCCCGGGCCGAAGGTTCATAGGGACGGAGAGCGTCTCCATGGGGGGGATTCGGGGCGACTACGGGGTCCTGTTCCCGCCCCCGGCGGCTGCCGACGCCTCCCCGGCCCCGGCGCAGCCGCCGTCCCGCGCCATCTGGACCAACTGGCGCAACTGCCTTCCCAAGATAAACGTCGAGCAGCTCTGGAGGTTCGTGCGCACGTACGACTACGTCGCGGGCGACTTCATGTGGACGGGCATCGACTACCTGGGCGAGGGCGGCGTGGGGACGCCCTCCGGCGTGATCGACACCTGCGGCTTCAGGAAGGACGGCTACTACTTCTACCAGAGCCAGTGGACCTCGAGGCCGATGGTCCACCTGATCCCCCACTGGAACTGGAAGGGCAACGAGGGCCGGCCCCTGACAGTCTACGCCTACACGAACTGCGACACGGTGGAGCTGTTCCTGAACGGCCGGTCGGTGGGCGTTAAGGCCTATGAATTCCCGAGGCAGGGCGTGGAGAAGGAATGGAACAACCTGCCGGCGCGCGCGCGCGGACCCCACACGACCGGCGACCTTCACCTGGCCTGGGACGTCATCTACGAGCCGGGCACCCTGAAGGCGGTCGGCAGGCGGGAGGGCCAGGTGGCGGCCACCGAGGAGATCGCCACGACCGGCGAGCCGGCGGCCGTCAGGCTGACGATCGACAAGGAGGCGGCGGCCGCGGACGGCCGCGACGTCGTCCACGCGGTCGTCGAGATAGTCGACGGGGACGGCCGGACCGTCCCGACCGCCGGAAACGACGTCACGTTCGAGGTGCAGGGCGAGGCGAGGATCATCGGCGTCGACAACGGGGACCTCTCGATCTCCGAGAGCTTCCAGGGCAGCGAGCGCCACGCCTTCAACGGCAAGTGCCTGGCGATCCTGCAGACGACCCGCAAGCCCGGGGCGATCCGCATCACCGCGCGCTCGCCGGGCCTCCGCGAGGCGACGGCCGAGCTGGCGTCGGCGCAGTGACCGGCGGGCGGGCCCGCGTCAGAGCCTGGGCGCGGGCGGAAGGCTCGGCTCGGCCCACGCGTTCGCGCCCGTCGTCCTTAGCCTGCGCTTGAAGACGGTGTCGCCGCAGGTGGCGAACAGCGTGTCGAAGCGCTCCCCGCCAAAGCAGAGGTCGGTGACCTTCCGGTTCGGCGTTGCTACGATCGCGTTGACGCGCCCCGCCTGGTCGCAGATCTGGATGCCCAAGTCGGTGGCGGCGTAGAGCCAGCCCGACCTGTCGCAGCGCATCCCTCCGGCGTTGCTTCCCTCCTGCGCGTCGGCCTCGTGCAGCCAATAGAAGCGCTGCTTGTCGGCGAGCGTCCCGTCGGCCCCCACCTTGTAGCTGTAGATCCAGTGGCTGGCGCTTTCGGCGACATAGAGGAGGGACTGGTCGGGCGAGAGGGTGATGCCCGTCGCCGCGCGCAGGCCGGAATCGACGACCTGCTTGCCGCCGCCGGGCCTGACCAGCCAGACGTCGCCCGCGCCGGCGACGTAGATGTCGCCGTTGTGGGCGACGACCAAGTGGCGGCCCGGGACGGCGCTGATGACCTCCGCCTTGCCGTCGGCCCCGAATGCGAGGATCCTTGAGGCCGCTGAAACGGCGGCGTAAAGGCGCCCGTCCGGACCGAACTGCTGGCCGTCCGCGGGGCCCGAGGCGGCGGGAAACTCGGTGACGGCGCCGTCGACGCCGATCCTGCAGGACTTGCCCGCCTGCCGGTCGTTGAAGAACACCTCGCCCTTCGCGTTGGCCGCTGGGCCCCCGGCTGACGCGCATCCGCCGGCCGCCACCTGCCAGTCCTCGCCGGGGATGAGGAGCGCGGCCAGCGCGGCGTTCTGCGAGACGCCCCGGGCCACGGGCCTGGGCCAGTCCTTCCAGAGCCAGCGCAGGGCGTCGGGCAGGATCGCGCCGATGTGCCTGCCGTTGTGTCCGCCGTCACCCCACGCGTGGTTCACCTCGTAGCCGGAGAACGCCAGCGCCCGCTCCATCGTCTGGTTGGCCATCCACCAGTCGCCGGCGTAGATGTTGAGGTCGTGGGAGCCGTCCTGCAGGAACACCCGGATCGGCTTGGGCTCGAATTTCCGGATAAGCGTCGGGTACCGGTCGCCGCCGCGCAGTCCCACGTAGGTGCCGACGGCGCTGAGCACGCGGCTGAAGGCGTCGGGCCGCTCCCACGCGGCCGTGAACGCGGCTATCGCTCCGCTGCTGGAGCCCGCGACGGCGCGGTCGTTGCCGAAATGGGAAAGGCGGACCGGCCGCCCGTCCGCGGCGGCCTTCGTCTCTACCGCGGGCAGCAGCTCATCGAGGATGAAGCTCGCATAGGCGTCCCCGAGGCCGTCGTATTCGAGGCTCCGGTTGAACCGGTCCAGCCCGGTCGCGGGATTGTCCGCGTTCACGACGCCGGGTGTCACGAAGACGCCGACGATCACCGGCACCTCGCCGCGGTGGATCAGGTTGTCGAGGACCGTCGGGGCGTTCCACTGCACGCCGTCCTGGTCGACGTAGACGCATGCCGGCTTGGCGGGGTCATATTGCCGCGGCACGTAGACGGTCACCTGGCGCCTGGTGCCCGGGAAGATCCTCGACTGGGCGAATTCGAACTTGATCAGCTCGCCCTGGGGCACGCCGGGCTGCGGCGCCGAGTCGGGCCCGGGAGCGTAATTGTCCTGCTGGGCGGAGGCCGCGGCGGGCGGCCCGAGGAGAAGCAGGGCGGTGAGGGCGGATGATGAGAGTGCCTTCATGGTTGGGGGTTGTCGCCGGGCGGGGTTCCGGGACGCCTTGCCCCGGCCCAGGTGTGGATTGGGACTGGAACGGCGCGGATCCGGGCTTTCAAGGATGCAATCGGTCCGCCGGGGCGCTCCAGAGTGGTTTGCAGCCTGCGCCATTCTGGGTATTTCAGGGGTCTTCGCTGTGCCGAAATGGCTGCGTCCGGGGCGCTCCCCGGCGGACCGGCCCTTCTGGATCAGGCGGTTGCGCCGGTGGCGCACGCCATGCACAGTAGGGACGAAATGGACCTCAACAATTTCACCCAGATGTCGCGCCAGGCCGTCGCGGACGCCCAGGCGATCGCCCGCCGCCTCAATCACAACGAGGTGGAGACGTGGCACCTGCTCTCGGCGCTCCTGGGCCAGGAGAACGGGATCATCCCGGGCCTCGTCGACAAGATGGGCCTGTCCGCGAGCGCGCTCGAGCTCGCCGTGGACCGGGAGCTCGAGCGCCTGCCCAAGGTGACCGGCAGCGTCGACACGTCGAAGGTCTACGTGACCCAGGCCGTGAACGACGTGCTGACGAAGGCCGAGCGCGACTCGAAGGACCTGAAGGACGAGTTCGTCAGCGTCGAGCACGTGTTCCTGGGCCTGATCGAGGTCGGCCGGCCCGAGGCCCTGAAGAAGCTCTTCAAGAGCTTCGGCCTGGACCGCGCCAAGGTGATGGGCGCCCTCAAGGCGGTGCGCGGCAACCAGCGCGTCACGACGGACAACCCCGAGGCGACCTACCAGGCGCTCGAGAAGTACGGCGTCGACCTCGTGGACCGGGCCAGGAAGGGGAAGCTCGACCCGGTCATCGGCCGCGACGACGAGATCCGCCGCACGATCCGGATCCTATCGAGAAAGACCAAGAACAACCCGGTGCTGATCGGCGAGCCCGGCGTCGGCAAGACGGCGATCGTCGAGGGGCTCGCCCAGCGGATACTGCGCGGCGACGTCCCCGAGGGCCTCAAGGAGACCTCGGTCTTCGCGCTCGACATGGGCGCCCTGGTCGCCGGAGCCAAGTACCGCGGCGAGTTCGAGGAGCGGCTGAAGGCCGTCCTGAACGAGATCAAGCAGTCGGAGGGCCGCGTCATCCTCTTCATAGACGAGCTGCACCTGATCGTTGGGGCCGGCAAGGTCGATGGCGCGATGGACGCCGGCAACCTGCTAAAGCCCATGCTCGCGCGGGGCGAGCTCCACTGCATCGGCGCCACGACGCTGGACGAGTACAGGAAGCACGTCGAGAAGGACGCCGCGCTGGAGCGGCGCTTCCAGCCGGTCCTCGTGGAGCAGCCGAGCGTGGAGGACGCCATCTCGATCCTGCGCGGGCTGAAGGAGCGCTTCGAGCTTCACCACGGGGTCCGGATCCAGGACAACGCGCTCGTGAACGCGGTCGCCCTGTCCGACCGCTACATTTCCGACCGCTTCCTCCCGGACAAGGCTATAGACCTGGTCGACGAGGCGTGCGCGATGATCCGGACCGAGATGGACTCCATGCCGCAGGAGCTGGACGAGCTAACCCGGCGCTCCCTCCAGCTCGAGATCGAGGAGACCGCGCTCGCCAAGGAGAAGGACGAGGCCAGTAAGCAGAGACTCGCGGTCCTGAGGAAGGAGCTCGCCGAGGCGCGCGAGAAGGCCAAGGGGTTGAGGCTCCAGTGGGACAAGGAGAAGGCCTCCGTCGACCGGGTCCGCAAGCTGCGGGAGGAGATCGAGGCCACCCGGCTCGACATGGAAAAGGCCGAGCGCGCCTACGACCTCAACAAGGTCGCGGAGCTGCGCCACGGGAGGATCCCGCAGCTCGAGGGCGAGCTGAAGAAGCTCGAGAGGACGGGCAAGACCACGACTCTCTTCAAGGAGGAGGTCTCCGGGGAGGAGATCGCCGAGATCGTCGCCAAGTGGACCGGGGTCCCGGTCACCCGGCTCCTGGAGGGCGAGAAGGACAAGCTGCTCAGGCTCGAGGAGACGCTCCACAGGCGCGTGATCGGCCAGGACGAGGCCGTGACCCTTGTCACGGAGGCCATCCTGCGCGCGCGCAGCGGGATCAAGGACCCGCGCCGGCCCGTCGGCAGCTTCCTGTTCCTCGGGCCCACCGGCGTCGGCAAGACGGAGCTTGCGAAGGCGCTCGCCGAGACCCTCTTTGACACCGAAGGCGCGATCGTGCGCATCGACATGTCGGAGTACATGGAGAAGCACACGGTGTCGCGCCTGCTCGGAGCCCCGCCGGGATACGTGGGATACGACGAGGGCGGCCAGCTGACGGAGGCCGTCCGCCGCAAGCCCTATGCCGTGGTGCTCTTCGACGAGGTGGAGAAGGCCCACCCGGACGTGTTCAACGTGCTCCTGCAGGTGATGGACGACGGCCGGATAACCGACGCCCAGGGCCGGACGGTGGATTTCAAGAACACGATCGTCATCATGACGTCCAACATCGGCTCGCGCTTCCTGCTCGAGGGCGTCGTCGGGGACACGATCCCGGAGAGCGTGCGCGAGAGCGTCATGGCCGAGCTGCGCTCCTCGTTCCGGCCGGAGTTCCTGAACCGGATCGACGAGACGATCCTGTTCAAGCCGCTCACGCTGGAGGAGATAGGCTCGATCGTGGACCTGCTCCTCGCCGACTTGAATCACCGGCTGGCCGACCAGCGCGTCACGGTCGCGCTCGACAAGAAGGCGCGGGAATGGGCGGCCGAGAAAGGCTACGACCCGGTCTTCGGCGCCCGGCCCCTCAAGCGCTACCTCCAGCGCCAGATCGAGACGCGGCTCGCGCGCGGGCTGATCTCGGGCCAGGTCGCGCCGGGTTCGACCGTCACCTTCTCCGTCAAGAACGGGGACTGGGTCCTCGCCTGAGGTTGCCCGGGGTCCACGGCCGGCCCGGCGCCGCTGGCCGGGGCGCCGGGGACTTGGAGCGCAGTCCGGATGTCACGTGCCGAGGGGGCGCGGCTGGCCTCCGTGGCTATGCGCCCCTTTGAAATGAGCGGATCCCGTCCTGGATCTTCCTCGCGTCGGACTTCCAGAGGCCGTTGATGTAGATCGGCTGGCTGCCCCCGGAGGTCTCGACTGAGATGTTGGAGAGGAAGATACCGTTCTTCACGCGCAGCGATGCAATGGCCTTGTAGTTGATGCGCTCCTCACTCGAGCCGAATAACCGTCCCTTTCGAAAGAGGATTCCGTCGGTGGCCAGCGTCAGCGAATCCGGGAAGAAGGTGTTGCCGGTCGACCAGCGGCTCGACCGGTACGTCATCTCTTCGATTGGGTTCGCCGGGGCGCTCCCACCAGCCTCGTTCGACGGGGGCGAGCCCGCGCCCTCCTCCCTTTGCTGCGCGAGAAGCCGGCGCTTCGCGTCCGCGAATTCCCCGTCGGTCAGGTTCCCGTCCCTTCGGAGATCGGCCAGCTTCTGCAGCTCGTCGGCGATGTTCATCCGCGTTCCAAGTCTTGAACCAACCCGGGCTTCTGCTGCCATGAAGGCTACGCGGCCTGCCTGAGGATCCTCTCGACGACCTCGGGCGTGATGTCTCCCCGCTCCCCGATCTTCAGAAGGCCGCGGGCCTTAAGCCGGCTGGCGACCTCCGACGCGGTGTCGGCGCCGACGCTGTAGTCCTTGAGCCGGGTGCGCAGCCCCAGCGACTCGTAAAAGGCGCGCGTCTTCTCGATGGCCGCGTCGATCCGCGTGCTGTCGGAGCCCTTGTCAATTTCCCAGACGCGCTCGGCATACTGCACGAGCTTGGCACGCTTCTTGGTGCGCTGGATATCCAGCAGGCTCGGGAGCACGACCGCGAGCGTCCGCGCGTGGTCGATCCCGTGCAGGGCGGTGAGCTCGTGCCCGATCATGTGGCTCGCCCAGTCCTGCGGGACGCCGGCCCCTATCGCCCCGTTGAGGGCCCAGGTGGCCGCCCAGACGACGTTGGCGCGCTTGTCGTAGTCCGTCGGGTTCCTGACCGACCACGGTCCCTCGTCGATCAGCACGTGCATCACCGACTCCGCGAAGCGGTCCTGGATGGCGGCATGGACGGGGTACGTGAGGTACTGCTCGATGACGTGCGTGAATGCGTCGGCGACGCCGTTCGAGATCTGGCGCTCGGGCAGCGTGAAGGTGGTCTCGGGATCGAGGACCGAGAACCGCGGGAAGGCCAGCGGGTGGATAAAGGCGAGCTTCTGCCTGACCGAGCGGCGGCTGATGACCGCCGCGCCGTTGGCCTCCGAGCCCGTTCCGGGAAGCGTGAGGACGGTGCCGATCGGAAGCGCCGACTGGAGCTTGGCGCCGCGCGTCTCGAGGATTTCCCAGGGCTCGCCGGCGTACGGGACGGCCGCCGCGACAAACTTGGCCCCGTCGAGGACGGATCCGCCGCCCGCGGCGAGGACCCAGTCGATCCTCTCGCGGCGGGCGAGCTCGACCGCCTTCATGAGGGTGTCGTAGTCGGGGTTGGCCTCGACGCCGAAGAATTCGAAGAGCGTGCGGTTTCCGAGCGCCTTCCGGACCTGGTCGTAGACGCCGTTTGCGCGGATGCTCCCGCCGCCGGCGAGCAGAAGGATCCTTGATTGGGAGGGAAGCTCCCGGTCGATGGCGGCGATCTGGCCCCGGCCGAAGTGGATGCGCGTCGGGTTAAAATAAGTGAAGTTTTCCATGGCGAAGGCCCAGATTCTGCGGAAAATGGGAAAATCGCAATCGCTGCCTTGCCCCCGGAACCCATTCGCTACTTTGACCGATACGACGGGACGACCAAGATCGAGAAGGTCCTTGGCGAGCGCTGGCTGCGCCTCGCCTATGAGAACCCGGTCGGCCGGTTCGCGGTCTGGCTCCTATTCCGGCGCGCCTTCTTCTCTTGGTACTATGGGAGGAGGATGAACGACAGGACTAGCGACCTGCTGATCATCAAGTTCATCGGGGATTACGATATCAAGGTCTCGGAATTCGTGAAATCGCCCTTCGATTTCAAGACCTTCAACGAGTTCTTCCACCGCGCGCTGAAGCCGGAGGCGAGGCCGATCGCGCCGGGGGCTGGCACCGCGGTGTTTCCCGCGGATGGCAGGCATCTGGCGTTCCCCGACGTCGAGAGGGCGGACGGGTTCTACGTGAAGGGGGCCAAGTTCACCCTCGAGGAGCTCGTCGGGGACGCCGAGGTGGCCGGGCGGCTTTCGGGCGGGTCGATGCTCATCTCGCGGCTGTGCCCGAGCGACTACCACCGCTTCCACTTCCCCGTGGCGGGGATCCCCTCCAACCCGAGCCTCGTCAAGGGCAAGCTCTACTCGGTGAACCCGATCGCGCTCCGCCGGAACATCCTCTACCTTGTCCGCAACAGGCGCTTCGTGACGCTCGTCGAGTCGACGATGTTTGGGACCGTGGCGATGGTCGAGGTGGGCGCGACCAACGTTGGAACCATCGTCCAGGCCTTTGTCCCGGGGCGACCGGTCCTGAAGGGGGAGGAGAAGGGCATGTTCGCGTTCGGGGGCTCCTGCGTGATCACCGTATTCCCAAGGAGCCGAATCGTTTTCGACGCGGACATTGTCGATCAGAGCGCCTCATGCACCGAAACCTACGCCCGGATGGGTGACCGGCTGGGATTGGCGACGAGGTGACTTAAGGGGCGGCGTCCGCCTTCGTCACCCTGTCGCAGGCAGCCTGCATGTTCTTCCAGGCCACGGCCGCCCTTGCCTTCGCCTCGGCCCAGGTGTGGGCCGAGGCGTTGCCAAGGTCGGCCAGCCTGGCCTTCAGCTCGGCGCGGGCCTCGTCGTACTCCTTCATTGCCCTGACACGATCCGCCGAGGTGGCGTCCGGCACCCCGGCGACCCTTGCCGTCAGGGCGGCGGTCCTGGCGTCGAGGTCCCTGGACATGCGGTCGATGCGGGCGGAAAGGTCGGCGCGCTTCTCGTAAGTGAAATCCTTGATGCTGTCCCAGGTATCGGAGACCGCC